>JAQXCQ010000116.1 GCA_029251785.1 Maricaulis sp.
TGCTATGGCTATCACAGGCATCGGACCAGATGTACTGACTGATCCCACGCTTCCATCCAATTATGAAATGGCGATCGAGTTATCCGAGCTGTTCCAGCGATGGGGGCCCTCGGTTTTCATCGGCCATAATTCCATCGGCTTCGCCGAAGATTTCCTCCGCCAGCTTTTCTATCAATCTTTGCTCCCGGTTTATGTGACCAATACGTCCGGGCGAAGTCGTGCTGACACGCTGATTATGGCGCGTGTGTTCGCACAGCTGTACCCAGACAAGCTGCAAACAGTGAAGAATGACAAAGGTGCCAGCGTCTTCAAACTGGAAGGCATGGCTCGGTTAAACGGGTTTGGTGAGTTTGCTGCCCACGATGCGTTGGCTGATGTCGAAGCAACGGTGTTCCTAGCGAAGATCATGCGTGACGCTGATCCAGAATTATTCACTCACCTGATAAGAATGGGTCGAAAATCTGAAGCAGAAGACATGGCGATGTCCCCAACACCATTCCTGTTACCAGCAACTTCGAAGGGGGAGGCGCTTCTTCTTCCAATGATAGGGTTGCTGGAAGACCCGGGTCAGCACGCTCGTGTCCTAGCTGTGGACCTTCGCCATGACATCGACGCTATTCGAGCAATCGACTTTGATCGAACCGATGCCTTGGCGGCACTGAAGGTTGGTGGTGATCGAGCGTTTAGAAAAGTCGCTACCAATCGGCAACCAGCGATCCTAGACATCAACCACAGTGAGATCGATGGCGATGAACTTGCGCGATTACATCAGACAGCCAAGGAATTGTTGGGCGATCAGGACCTGTTGAACCTTCTGACGGAATTCCTACTCCGAACCCAAACCATCTATGGCGATAGCGAACATCTAGAGGATAAAATTTACGACGGTTTCCCATCACGTGCTGACCAAAGCACGATGAGGGTGTTCCATAATGAATCATGGGAGCGTCGGGCATGGATGATCGATGATTTCGAAGATGACCGATACAGACAAATTGCCATTCGTCTGGTCGCCGAACATGATCCTCATTTTGTGAATGAAGATGTCTTGAAGGTATATCAGGACTGGGTTGAAGGCCGACAATCCGGGGGACTTGATGATCCATGGACCACTGCGATGTCCGCACGGGCAGAGCTACGGGAATTACGATCTGACACGTCGGTTTCAACCAAGTTCTGTAATGAAATAGACGGTTATCTGAAAACGTTCCAGACATCAGAACCGGTCGCCTAATGGCTTCCCCGGACGGAGATATTTGACATGACTGGTTCTCAATACGGCGCACCAAGAGTGGTGTCTTCATCAGGATCATCAACCGGCATGGCTCGCCGTGTGATCGACAAGGATGATCCGCTGGACGAAAAGTTCGTGCAGGACTTACTGCATGATCATCCAGACTTGTTGCCCATGGTGGAAATCGAGCCAGATTATAGGCCGGTCATCAGCGTATGCCGTGAGTTGGGAACCGACGCTGGTTTCATTGACAACCTATTCGTTACTCCATCCGGCGGGATCATATTGGCTGAATGCAAGCTGATGAAGAATCCACAGATGCGCCGGGAGGTAATTGCCCAGACGCTCGACTATACTGCGTCCTTGCAACGTATGGGCTTGCAGGAGCTTGAAGCTGCGATATCCAAGACGACCAATGGATCGATCACGTCGCTTTGGTCATTGGTTTCCAAGGTCACCGATCTTGATGAAAATGAATTCAATGATGCTGTCACCAGAAACCTACGCCGAGGCAGAATTCTTGGTGTAATTGTGGGTGAGGGCATGCGTGAAGAAACAGAGCGCCTTGTTGAATCGCTTCAACTGCACGCCGGGTTACACACAGCCATAGCGCTCGTGGAGCTATCGTTGTGGAAGCTGGATGACGGTTCGATGGTTGTCATGCCACGGGTGCCAATGAAAACAAACCTGATCCAGCGAGCGGTAATTGATATCCGAGATGGCAATATCGCCGTACGAGAACCGGATAGGGTCGCCAATAAATCCACCTCGGGATCAGCGGTGCGTGGAAAATCACTGACCGAAGCAGAATTCTTCGAACGCATGGAAGAACAGGTGCCAGGACTGGCAGCGCAGGTTCAGCAACTGGCAGTCGAGTTAGAAGATTTTGGTGTCACCACTGAGTTTGCCAAAACCATGATCCTCCGATGGCGTCCACATCCAGACATGAAGCCGGGGTCGTTGGGATACATCCATAGCGACGGAAAGTTTGATATGGGTGACGGGTGGGCCTATTTGCACGACCACCATAATTTCAATTTACCAGAGTTGGCGGAACAATATCTTCAAGGAGTATCACGAATCCTTGGGGGTAAGGTTCGGCGCTACCAGAACGATCGAGCAACCGTTAATAGCTCGAGCGGTAAAACTCCCAATGTCTCCGAAATTATTGTCAAGAAATCTGATTGGTTTGACCTGTTGGTCGAAATAAAGACAGAGCTTGAAGCCGAAGCCGGATTAGCCGAATAAAATTAATTGATTAGGGTTCCGATATGCCAAGACAAAATCGTGTGACGCCTTTCGGCGAAATCGTCGCCAACTCTGCACGGGGCACCCTGATGGGTAATCGTGGCTGCTTGCATGACGATCACGGCAATCTGACATCAAAGCGCTGGACCCATCAGGCATGGGTGTCGTGCCGGTTAGAGTTTAATGGGTGGAAGCGGGAGTTGATGACGCCCAGTTTCTACACCGAGCTTTTCTTCACAGATGATGCGGTTGCCATCGCGGCAGGACATCGCCCGTGTGGCACATGTCGTCATGATGACTACAAACGTTTCAAAACGGCGTTCCAATCCGCATATCCGGAACTGGGTGCCACGTTTAAGTCCGATGTGATGAACAAGTTGCTCCATAAAGATCGGGTGCATTCGCGCAGTAAAAAGCAGATCACTTATGTAGAATTGCTGTCAGAGCTTCCGGATGGCGTTTTCTTTATTCTTGATGATCCGGGTGCCCCATTGGTCAAACGCCATGGAGCAACGCTGTCATGGTCATTTGAAGGCTATTCTGATCAAGACCCAATCGTCGACCAACAAGTGACGGTTCTAACGCCAAAAGCGATGGTTAATACTATCCGAGCAGAGTATGTGGTCGACTTTTAGATCGAGGACAGCTTGTTTTCAGAGCAAAGTTGATTGCGTGCGTACCTACTGTCGCAATAACGTTCGTATTCACGACAATCGGATTGATCGCCATATTTCTCAAAATTGAATATGAAAAGTGTCGCATAAGGCATCTTGTAATTCGTGAGTGTCGCATTATGTCCGTACAACGTTTTCGCGACAGGAGATGAATTACATGAATGTAGGATATTCGCGCGTCAGTACCGCTGACCAAAGTACAAACCTTCAAACAGATGCTCTCAAAGCATATGGGTGCAAGCCAATCTTCAAAGAAAAGGCTTCTGGTGCCCAGCGTGATCGTCCGCAGTTGAAATTGGCTTTGGAAATTCTGGAACGGGGGGACGTATTGGTGGTCTGGAAGCTTGATCGTTTGGCACGTTCACTTCGAGCATTGATCGAAACTGTTGATGATCTTGATGCTCGTGGAATTGGATTTGTTTCACTCACAGAAAAAATTGATACGACATCAGCAGGCGGCCGGATGATTTTTCATATTTTCGGGGCAATGGGTCAAATGGAGCGCGATTTAATACGTGAGCGTACCAAGGCTGGGCTTAAGGCTGCTCGTGACAGGGGTGCGATTCTTGGTCGGCCAACTTCATTAAGCAAAGGTCAGGTCGCGATGGCTCGTACCATGAAGGCTTCCGGTGATCATTCAATGAAAAGTATTGCCCGGGAGCTGGGTGTTCATCGATCGACGTTGTATCGGGTGCTGGCATGAAACTGATTATGATTTATGCCACAGACTCTGGCATTTCGAACTCATGTGGCTAGTTCCCAATTAGATTTTGAAATTCATCAACAATCAAATCGGTCAACGCGCGCACTGAAAGGTGTTGTGTATAATCACGCGCACTCAACTGCTGTCAGACTTATCTGCGAACAGTGCTTGTCCGTCAGCATAAGAGTCAATTTCGCCCTTCTTGCGATCAGATAGGGTAATGCTTCCGATGCTCTTCCGCTCCGTCCAATATTCTCCACTAAAGCTTTTTGGCTTGAAGCCGCGCGCGTTGAAGGTCGCGCTGCCTTGGTGAAACGCGCTGCGTGTTTCTCGAAGATTGATGTCAGGTTTATTTTCATAAACAATCGCAATTTTGAACACTCCCTGATCCAATGTGAAGGAAAATGCTGTAGTTTGGGATCGAGATTCCGGAGTGAAGGTACGCAGACAAAATGTGGAGGCTGTTTGATCAATTTGGGCAAATGCCTGAATAGGCTTCACCGGTTCGTTTGTGGCGGGATCAATCCATGTTGAATTGATAGTCACGCGCCAGACACCACGTAAGTCTGGCACGTATGTTAGTCGCCCGCGAAATATTGCCCAGTGCCAGATGAACCGGTCAAATCCCCAAAGGGTTATCCCCGCGACGGTGATTGCCGAAGCAAATGGGCGAATTGCACTCAACCAAGTGGTTGGGAGGCCGAATATTGCTGCCATTGTGAGCCACGTCATCGCAGTCACGACGATAATTAGGACAACCAATTCTTTTCTCATGATGAAGCCATATTTGTCGAGTTTGCTTTCAAGTCTATTTTTTGAGACCGCCCGCTCTCAAATTTCCAGAGTGAGTGATTTGACCATAAAAACAGACGGTCAACACCAGTGACCAAGGACATAGTCAGGCCACTATTAAACGCCGATCCTCTATTTGCAGTCGCAGTTATCGATCCACTTGGTGGGAATAGTCTGTAGGACCATCCAGTGTGGACGTAACAAGAGTTCTTGTCGGGGCGTCGGAACATTATTGCACCATCATGAATCGCCGGATTGCATTTTAATGCGGCCCGCAACCGTGATGACAGCGTCTGGTCAAGTATCCAATCACTCGAGGGTAGCGGTTCTCGAGGCATGGCTTCCGCATTTGGGGGCGAATATTTACCCGTTGATAAACAAATTAACCCAGTTGTCAGTCCATGCTGGTCCGATGCTGCGGCGGTCAGCGCTGCGAGCAATTGGGAATTTATTGTAGTTTGCATTACTGGCATAGGTCTGTTCCGAATAATGTGGGCAAGTATATAGCGCTCTCAGAACATAAATATTCAAGGCCTGAGGCCGAATGGCGGTATTTGAACTGGTGTTGGTGTTTTTTTAAGCGCGACCGCTATGAAATTCCAAGCCGAGTACGGGCCAGACAAACGAAATCGAATGCTTGTTGCCTTGTCCAGCATTGCGCTGGCCGGAACAGAAACTTAATACCGTCGACCTCAGTCCAATTCAAACAAGGTTCATCGCCATAAACATTGCGCCACAGATGATTCAAAGTATTTTCGATGGTGCTGCACCAGTCTGATGAAGAGAGGGTTGCATTGGGCGTATTATATACAAGGCATTCAATTAAATACCCGGGAATAGTCGGGACTGTCGATGGCGATTCGGCCTTCATCCACGAGCAAAGTTTTTTAAGGATTCTGACACTTCCTTTGAACTTCCTTCCGGTGACATCATTTTTCGACACGCCGTTTTCATAGTGCAACGGAGTATCGGGCCAGTGGTCAAAGATGCGTTCAGGATAGTTCTCAATTCGGCGTTTATCGTCGTCCGTAAACAGACAAACACCGGCGCGATAGGACGTACTGTTCCAATAGTGACGAAATTCAAACAACGGAACAATGTCTGCTAACACGCGGTAGGAGTTTTCGGTTAGTTTGAACGCTTTGTTGCCTCTGTTTACGGCGACGGCCCCAAAATGATCTATCAGCGCTGCCTGTAACTCCAATTTGAATTGCCCGAAGGAATAGTTTCCGTCGGCACTCCCAACACTGGTGGCGGAAACACCGGTTTCGTATCGCGGAATGTAAACGTCATGGCAGACCACGCCCACATCAACGTCGCTGTCCGACCGAATGTTCACACGATTGCGATAGGACCCCTGCACAAAAACTTTGATGGCACGACTTCGAAGGGCTGCACTTGAGGACACGGCGTTTCGAATGGCGCGTATCGAATTTTCACAACGAGTCTGCTCAGATGGACTCGGTGAGCTTGCCCAATCCGCAAACGTATTTTCCCAATCCTCATTCATATTCAAATCGGTCCCATAGACGCTGCCGGGGCAACGCTTTGCTAGCAAAAACCATTGAGTTTGCTGGTGACGTGCGCCACCCGAAACCCATTTGTGGACTTTGTTGTACTTCAAGATTAAGCATCGTCCAATTGTATCTCGATGGTTGACATCAATCAATTGGTTGAGATCAGGGTGGTTTTTGGAACAACAACAAAGGGAGCCTCTGACGTGACTAGATCATTTATTGAAAGCCTTGATCGTTTTGATGAGCTTGCTTCAGATGTTGAATATGCAACCCACGACGTATTCGCTGATCGCCTTTTAAGGTGGTTTGAATTCATAGATTCAACCCCTGAGATGTCGCTTACGACGGCAAAGTTTGAATCAAATTTTGATTATGAGGAATGGCAGAAAACGGGTCTTGTGTCTCGTAGCGGGATTGGATCGGGAAAGATTGTTCTCCCTCGAGATGAGACCGATCGAATAGGGGCGCAACTTAAGCTGTTTCGGACACTGACGGTGAGTGATGATGCCCCTTGGCGGTTCGCGGGTGATTACGTCTCGCATGAAGCCAATTTTGACGACATTGTGCGGGACCTTGTCGATAAGTATTTCACTCCGTTCGCACGTGACCTCAGGAGAGAAATTGACCGAAACCAAGGAATCTTAGCTGACAAGGCTCATCCAGATAGGATTGTCGTCTTGGGCAATGAAGGAATTCAAGAACAGGCCATTTTGGCGTTGGAAGAAGTCATCGCAGCGCTAAAGGTGACGAACGTACACATTGAACCCGGTGAAAAGGCGCAGCAAATCGCCCAGTTGAATGCGGGCAAAGAGCTACTCAAGTCAAAGCAAGTACGGGTTGGTTCCATGTTGGAAACGGCTGGAAATACGCTAAAGTATATTGGTAAGAAATTTTATGATTCAGCCCTTTCACTTGCAGCCAAGCAGGCCTTGCAATTTATTTTCAAGATATTCGGTATGGATGGTTAGCAAGTAAACCTACGGTGATGAGATGCCACGTTTGACCGGGCAGGGCACCACACGCATCAAAGACTTTGTGACGCATCAGCTTCAATAAGATCAATCCGACCCGTGTGACGCCTTGTATGGCCGCTGAAGTGAAGCGTCACATGACCTTGGTCTAATGATGATCAGAGCACAGGCTGTCGCCGATCTTTTATCCGCCGCTTGCATCATCAAAGGTAGGCTGCATAATCAACCACACAATGAACCGGAGTCACCCAACAACTCAAGCGCTCATGCGTTCCATTTTGTCTGACGACCGACATTTTCGGCAGTCCAGATACACTTCATCCTGAGTGCTGAAATAATACAAGGAGTATACCATGATTAAGAGCACCGCGAGTGGTACCACGGTTCATTTCCCATTTGGTGGACGTGTTCACTTTGTTGGTTTCATCTACGAAACCGACGAAAACCTGAAAAAAGGAACCAGCATAAACAGAACGGCTACATCAATTGCGGTGATATTGATATGGTCTGTGACTGTATTGTATTTGAACGACTTTATCGATGGCATCAATGGCTGGGGGGCTTTCGCAATTGTGAGCGGAATTGCGATTCTTTACTTCGTTGTCGTTTCGATTTTGTGTCCTTTCAAGGAAATTTATTCAAAAGACCGTCATGGCGCTCTTGAGAGCGGGTAGGTGAAAGAGAAGCCACATGATGGTGCCTGATATATGACGTTTTCATTCCTGAAACAGGCGTCAATCAGTGCGGTGAAGATCGCCGCGATACTGGCAGCATTCGCATCTGCGGTGTTGGTTCTAGGGGCGATATATATAGGTACCGAAGAAGGTCTCCACTTGGCGGTTGCGGACGCGGTTCGTATCGTGATGCTGGTGTTTTCTTCAACTGTGGTCATGGTGTTCTTATTGGTGATTGGTGCGGAGCTTACGGTCAGCAAAAAGGTCAATCACAACACCCCCGACTCGGATGCTGATCAGTGAGACAAACCATGAGAAGACACAATCGATGGTTCAAAGAAGTAGTGGCGGCGGTGGCGTTATGTTTGTTTGATTTCCTAGATACGATCTTGTTTGCTCACAAGAAACTTAGCTGGGAGTAACAACACTGTGTCAATTTTTCGCACCCTAGTGGTCTGCCTCTCAGGGTTTTTGATATCGGGTTGCGCCGCCGTTATGATCGCTGAAACCACGGTTGAGTCGATCCGAGACCAAACCGTGGATCGCAGATGCGTTGCGCGCGGAGGTCT
The DNA here is from genome assembly GCA_029251785.1 of Maricaulis sp. GTDB lineage: Bacteria > Pseudomonadota > Alphaproteobacteria > Caulobacterales > Maricaulaceae > Maricaulis. The sequence continues at coordinate 8,383 of JAQXCQ010000116.1, forward strand.
TCGGATAAATGGTGCGTTGCCGCAATCAAGTGCCAATGTCACGGTTTTGGGGGCGGTAAATCCCGCGCAATATTATTCCCACCATCGTGAACTGGGCACTGACTCGCAGGACATTCCAGACTTGTTCGATCACCCTCTTCCCCGAGGACAACTTACCCATTTCACTCGTGCAAGAACGAAGGTGGTTGAACCTCGTCATATTAGGTCACTGCTTTCGAGTGGTCATTTTGATTCCGTTACTTTCTTGTTGCGGCCAAGAATTCAGCCTAATCCAAATGGGGATCGCTTATTTTGGAGAATTGACCCTCCGGATGGCGCTCCGGCAGGATATTATCGTTTTCAATTGTTGGTTCGATCAGATCCCGCTTGTAGAAGTGCGGAATTTTCTTTGATGGATGACGAAATCCCGTCGAGAGCGCGACGCTTGGGAAGAATAAACCCCGATGATTGCTTCACTCGAACCTATATCGGCCCTGTTGAGGCGGGTACCCCGCCGGGTTACCTGTTAATCAATGCCTACAGTCGTCGCGACGGTGTCCAAAATGAAATAGAGCGACTCTATGCCCCAGAAGGTGGCGTCGTCGCCGAGTATGTCATGTATCGCTCTCCTCGTTATAGCGCGGGACTAGGTGGCCCCCATCCGGATTACGTCTGCCCGAACCTCGGCGATCGACACACCACCGCCTATGACGAAGCACATTCCCGTCTTCTGCCGGAGTTGCCAGCCCGCTGAGTGGTTGGTTTTGCAGCTTTGTCCGGTGATGGAGCCGATGCTGTAGCGCGGCGAGCCTGTCGGTAACGCAATGATGAACACGCCGCCTTGTTCCGACTCTCAAATCACCCTAATTGAAGCAAAACGACAATTCTGACCACAAATGTTGGAACGTGTTGTTGAAATCATTGCATATTTCCCCGGCCTGTCACGCCGGCGCTCTGGATTATATAAATCAATGCCTTACACGGTTATTTCCCATACCCACAGGAGCGTATCGTAAAGGCATAGCGAGCGTCGGTATGAGAGCGGTTGGTGAGAGCCCAGTATTTTGACCATAACGGTTGGTGGCGTCATCCGATAAAGTGGGACTTTCAGTTTTGGAACGTATTGAAACGTATAGAGACCCAAATAGTCCCAGTTTTCATTAAGTCATTGAATTTTATGAAATTGCCTGTCCCGCCCCCGGGCACCACTTTATTTCTCAAAACTATCAGTCGCATGACGCAGGGATTGCCAGCGATTGTTGCTAGTGGTGTTTACACGGGTTTGTGTCTTTGACCGGCAAGTGTGAGGTCTGTGATCAGTGTCCGATTTGTGAGGTGATCAGATTGACCGCTTCCTCCAACATGTCTGCATTTGAGTCCAGCAGATGATCGGGTGTGACGCCCGCCGGTAGGCGGTTGCCATTGGGGCGGACGATGAGAGCTTTGGGGAAGCCGACGCGCAGGCCGGTCTGGTCGAGGGTGAAATGTTCCATGGCGGCGTAGGTGGTGGCGAGGTCTGTTGTGGCTTCGCCGAGCACGATTGCGGCGTCATAATCCTGCAAAATGGCGGCGACAGAGACGGCGTTGGAATAGGAATATCGGTCAATCAGGACATAGACTGGCGCGGTGAAGCGGGCGCCGTCGCGTGGAGCCTGGAAAGGCAGGTCGAAGGAGAAGCGGTCGCCGGTCTGGAGTTGGTCAAACCGTTGCAGCAATTGCGCGTCGGTTGAGCTTGGATCGGCGCTGTTTGCCAGGCGGGCCTGGATGGCCTGTTGGGCCTGCGGGCTGACGCGAACGCTGAAATCGGAAGCAAACCGGAAGGGTTGATCAATGATCCAGGCCAGCATGTGATCGCTGAAGGAATTGCTGCCGCCCGGATTGTCGCGCAAATCCACGAGCAGCGCTGTCGCGATGCGGCGATGATTGATTTTTATCAATGCCTTGCTGCCGGTTTCCGAATCAAATTGTGAATCGGGATTTTCCGTTCTTATTCCGGGTTGGCCTCACAGGCGCGAATATTCGGGTTCCAGCGATTGACCGCCGTGGCTTCTTCGTCCGGGATCAGGTCAATGAGTGCGGGATAGCGCCGCAGCATGTGTTCGGCCTGTCTGAGTTCATAGGAAATATCGCTGGCCATCCGGCTTTGCGCCCATTGCCGTTCTGCCGGAGAGATATCATCACGCGCCAGCAGCTCGCACAGCAGGGTCTGGGCGGTGTCGCGGCGGTCAATCGCCGCCAGATAGCTGGCTCGTGCCTCCGCCTCGCCGATGCGGTTGATCGCTTCGATCCGGGTCAGGACATTACGGGAAAAGTCATTGTCGATTTCCGGCTCGACCGGCTCGGTGGGTGGCGTAACCCAGCGCGCCGTGCGGTCGCGCATATCGGCCGCAGCCGCGCGGATATGTTCGGCGTCGGGGTGGTCGGTCAGTTCTGCCAGCGCGTTGATGGCGTCGCGCCCGGGCGCGCCCATTTCAAAGCGCAGGAAGGCATAGTCGAACTTGTCGTGCGGGGTGCGACCCTCTAGCAGGCGGGCGGTCTGGTCGTTGGCGCTGTAGACATCGGGCGACAAGAAGGGCAGTTGGAAACTGATCAACAATACCATCCAAAGCGCGGCAAAGCCGGTATTAAGCCGTGCGACCAGGGGCATCCAGTCGGCCCTGCGACGCTTTAAAATGTCGCCGACCAGGCTGATCAGCAGCAGGATTGTGTAGAGCGCGATCAGACCGGTGATGGTCAGGACGACAAAGCGTGACGGGGTGAAGCCGTATTCGTGGACGCGAATGAAAATGCCGTGGGCAGCCAGCAGAGCGTAAACGGGCAGGGTTCCAAGAGTGATCCAGACAAAGCTGCGCATGACCGGTCCGGGCGGTCTGCTGCCATCTCGATAGACGCCGTTAAAGATCAGCTTGGCGGCAATGGCGAGGCTGAGCAGGATCGCCGTGGGACTGCCGGCGGCCTTGAGCGATTCCATGCCGCCGATAATAACGGCAATGGCAAACAGGGCGGAGAAGACGGCCAGCAGGGGCAGGGCGATCTTGGCGCCGATCAGAATAATGGATTCCAAGGCGCTGCGCATTCGGGTCAGGGCGCGCGCCAGCCCTGTGGCCAGCGCGGTGATCGCGCCGGCGAGGGGCAGGACGATCCAGCCATCGTCAAAGGCCAGCTTGAGCCCGGTCCAGCCTGCCGCTTCGAAGGCAAATGCCCAGAGAAAGACAAACAACGTCACCGCGCCGCCCAGAAGGGCACCAATTCCCCATTGCAGCGGTATATTCAGACCGGCCCGAAAGATCTGCGGATAGGCCATAGCTGGCGAGCCGCCCTCCAGCCAGACTCGGGCGAAAACCATGCCAAGAAAGCCGATCAATGGGATTGAGGGAAAGACCCAGAATACAAAGGTGAAATGGTTGGAGGAATCGTCAAGTGTGGTTCCCGATATCAACCAAGTGATGCCGCCGATCAGGGCCGCCATTGAGCTAATGATGACGAGGCGCTCGGGTAGACGCTCACGCGACCAGAGGATGATAAAGCTGGCGATCGCGGCAAAGGTTGTACTGCCCAGTAGAGCGATCTGGCGGGCGTCTCCCGCTTCAATCTGACCCAGCGTGTAGAGAATGGTCCCCGCCAGTACGCCGGCGATTGCCATGATAATCAGGTCGAGCCGCTTCAACTGCTCAGACGGCAGATGCACGTCTTCGGCGGGTGCGGTGGTGTCTGGCGACGGGGATTTGGATGTGTCGTTGGTCACGCTGGGCACTCTCCTCCAACCGGCCGCCACAGTAATGACCGGCCGGAGAATGAATGCAACGGAATCAGGTCAGCTCGCGCTCAATTGTCGCGCCGCGCTTGATCGGCGGAGGGCTGAGCTCGATGATATCGTCCTTGTGGCTGGAAATTAGGGCGACGATCTCGTCGCATTCGCGCTGACCCAGCTCGAGCGCGTCCATGGTCGCAGCGGCATGCTCGAAGAAGATGGCCCAATCGCTTTCGGTGATACCCATGCCGCGGTGTGTGCTGACCATATCGCGGCCGTTGTAAGCTTGCGGGCCGCCGGCATTGGCGCAGAGAAAATCTATCAGCAGCAGGGTTTCGCGGGCAATGCCGTCGCTGCCACGATTGGCCCAAAAGCGACCCAATTGGCGGTCTGTCTGCAGGCGAGCGAGGAATTTCGTGGCAAAAATCGAAATGCCTTCATAGCTACCAAGGCGCCCATAAAGAGTTGTTTTGTTTAGCTTTTCTTGGATCACGAAGTTTCCTATTCGGATGTTATCGACGTTAAGCTACGCAACACAACGCTCAAGGAACGGCGGCACCATAAAGGTATCCGGTAAGAGAATCCAAGCCCGGGGACCCAAAATGCCGGTGGATATGAAATGATTTTGCCGCGCGGTGATCATTCGCCGGGAGGGCGCAATGTTCCTATTTTCTTGCCAAAAAGTAAGTTGATCCCAATGCCGCCTAAAACTACGTAATATACAACGGAGTTTTGGAGGTGAGCTATTGCACGAAGAAGATGATTATGTTGGGGCCTTGGGAATGGCGGTCCTCCCGCACCATTTGCGGCGTCTGATAGACACATTTATCGCGCAGCGCGCTGATATGACCGAGCAGATGGGGTTGCTCTCACCGCCCCGCGCCTCCTCCATGATGCGCCTGCTGGCTGAACAAGGGCCGTTGGGCGTGGTTGAGGTCGCTCAGCGCCTGCGCTTGTCGCACCCGTTTATCAGCCAGATGACCCAATCGCTAAAGCAATCGGGTTTGGTTGAAACCCACAAATCAAAGACGGACGGGCGAAAACAATTACTGGCTCTGACGGAGGCGGGACGTGCGGAAGCGATTGTCATTCGTGAAAATCATGACGTGCTCACGCGTGTCTATCAGGAGCTTTGCGACGAAATTGGTGTCGACCTGTTTGGGGCCAGCCAAGACGCAATGCGCGCATTGGATGCCCGCACCTTGACTGAACGCGCGGCCGATAAGTGATGTGGCTGAAACAGCATTAGACAACACACGACACAAGTTAGGACCGATAATGAAAACTCTCAAAACATACATGATAACGAGTGTTTGTGCGCTTGCGCTAGCCGCGTGCTCGTCTGAATCCACTGCGACGGCCAATGCCGCATCCAATCCGATAGAAGTAACCGTGGATTGGCAAAGCGATGCGATGCAAATCGCCGCTGAAATGCTGGAGGCAGAGTATATCTATGCCGATACAGGGGTGGAGCTCGCGACCTATCTCCAAAATTCTGTGTCGCTGTTTTCCGACGTGAGTGATCGGGAGGAGTTTGCACAACAGCTGACCCTTGGCCTGTTTGAAATCTCCAATGACAAGCATTTGCGGGTTTTCTACGATCCTGAAACTGAGGGGCAGGATGTGCGACAGGAAGAGGCAGCGTCTGCAACGCCATCGCATATTCAGTATTGCCGCACTGCCGAGATTGAATATCAAATTTTGGCCGGCAATTTTGGTTACATTCAGTTCCCAAGGTTTTTCGGTGATGAGGCCTATAAGGCGGAGTTTGACACTGCGATAGGCGCTCTGAGCGACACGGATGGCATGGTGTTGGATCTCCGAGATAATTGTGGCGGAGGACCGGATTTGGTCCGGCATTTGTCGACCTATTTCTTTGCTGAACCGACCCACCTGGTCGACACAGAGTTTCGTGGACAGGATGTGATGGGCCGATGGACCTACGATGAAGTGCCTGGTGAGCGCTATCTGGATCGTCCGCTGATTATTCTGACGAACGGTCACACTTTTTCTGCTGCGGAATCCTTTACCTTTGGAATGAAAGTGACTGGACGCGCGCAAACTGCGGGCGAGGGCACCGGCGGCGGCGGCCATTTCGGCTCCGTTGAACGGCTGACCCCGGATTTCACCCTGTTTGTTCCGGTCGGCAGAACATTCGACCCGCGCACCGGGCTAGGCTGGGAAGCTGAAGGCATCCAGCCTGACGTGGAAGCCAGTTCGGACGACGCGCTTGAAGCGGCGCTGGCACACTTGGCCAGCCAGTCGGTGGATTGAGTTCAGCTCTACGTTCGGCGCTAAGCGGCGAACACTGTTTACTTATTTGGGATTCAGCGCGGCCAGTGGTCGCGCTGAATTTGTTTGCGCTTTCAATTTCAATACGTTGCTCTAATCTTCGGAATCAGAAATCTATGTTTTAATTCGGGAGGTCTCCGGTGTCGGACCACGAAGTTGATGTATTGATTATTGGTGCCGGCCTGTCTGGAATCGCTGCGGGCTACCACCTGCAAAAGCGAAGTCCTGATCAGAGTTATGCCATTCTTGAGTCGCGTGATGCGATTGGTGGCACGTGGGATCTGTTTCGATATCCTGGCATTCGATCCGACAGTGACATGTATACGTTTGGCTTTGCCTTCAAACCGTGGACCGATGGCAAGGTGTTTGCCGATGGCGATGATATTCGCAATTACGTGCAGGAGACGGCGGAAGAAAACGGCATCGATAAGCATATCCGGTTTCAACGTCGCGCAGTTTCGGCCAATTGGGATTCGCAGAAAGCACGTTGGATTGTCCAAGTTGAGCATGCGGGCGCGCGCGAAACTTATACCTGCCGGTTCATGGTGATGTGCTCGGGATATTACCGCTACGAGCAGGGTCATATGCCTCATTTTGAGGGGCAGGAGGATTTTGACGGCGAAATAATCCACCCTCAACATTGGCAGAAAGATCACGAATATTCGGGCAAGAAAGTTGTCATCATTGGCAGTGGTGCGACCGCAGTGACCCTGGTCCCGGCGATGGCTGAGAAGGCCGCGTCCGTAACGATGGTCCAACGATCGCCAACCTATATCGCGTCTCGCCCTTCAAGGGATGGGTTTGCCGACTTCTTGCGAAAAATTCTTCCTGGTAAGATTGCTTACGGAATTACGCGTTCAATCAATATTTTAGTGAATATTCTCGTCTTCCAATTGGCCCAGAAATGGCCGGAGTTTGTGAAAAAGGGCATTCTTAAGCAAACCCAAGAAGCCCTGGGGCCGGACTTTGATGTCGAGACGCATTTCTCACCTAGCTATAATCCGTGGTCTCAGCGCTTCTGTCTGGCGCCTGACGGCGACTTTTTCGGGGCGCTCAAGGATGGCAGCGCGTCGATCCGAACGGACCATATTGAGCGCTTCACCGCCAAGGGGGTGACGCTCAAATCGGGTGAGATGCTGGAGGCCGATTTAATCATTCCGGCCACCGGGCTGGAAATGTTGCTGTTGGGCGGCATGGTAGTCAGTGTTGATGATAAGGTTCAGCGCAGCCCTGAAATGTTCACCTATCGCGGCATGATGCTCAGCGGGATACCCAATTTGGCGATTGCATTTGGTTACACAAACGCCTCATGGACACTGAAAGTGGATCTGACCTTTGAGCGCGTGTGCCGCACGCTGAACTATATGTGCAAGCACGATTTGGATGTATGTGTGCCTGTGCCTCCGACCGATATGGAGCCGCGACCCATGCTGGATTTTTCGAGTGGGTATGTACAGCGAGCCCTGTCTATTTTGCCGCAGCAGGGCAGTAAGCCGCCGTGGCGGACCTACCAAAACTATATCCAGGACATGCTGGCGATCCGTTTCGGGAAGCTGAATGATGGCCATCTTCAATTCTCTCGTAGAAGCGATAAAGCCCAATCGATACATGCGACTGCATCCGAGGCGGCGGAATGATGCAACGCATGAAGTTCGCAGGAAAAACCGCGGTCATCACCGGGGCTGCCAGCGGAATCGGTCGAGCATTATCCGCCGCGCTGGCAAGCCACGGCTGTCACCTGGCACTGGCGGATATCAATGAAGTGGCACTTAGGGCTGTGGCCAACGACCTTACCCAACCCGGCCTGCGTGTCAGTGCCAATGCTTTGGATGTTGGTGATGCTGGGGCGATCGCAGAATTTGCGCAAACAGTTGAGGCTGAGCATGGCGGCGCACATTTGCTATTTAACAATGCGGGGGTTGCTCTAGGCGGAGCGTTTGAAGACATTACCCCGGACGATTTTGAATGGCTATTCGATATCAATTTTCGCGGAGTCGTCCGGATGACACGCGCCTTTCTGCCGCTTTTGCGGGGGGCGGATACGGCCCACATTATCAACATTTCTAGCCTGTTCGGCTTGATCGCCCCGGCTGGGCAGACCGCCTATTGTGCGAGCAAATTTGCCGTACGCGGGTTTTCCGATTCGTTGCGTCATGAACTTGCCGGGTCTTCGATTGGGGTAACGACAGTGCACCCTGGCGGTGTGAATACCCAAATCGCTATGAATGCCCGAACATCGGCAAAGGTCTCGAATGAAGAACGAGGTCGTGGCATTGCACAATCACAACGCTTGCTGGTCATGCCGCCGCCGAAAGCCGCCAGCATTATTTTGCGCGCTGTCACGATGCGTAAACCTCGTGTGCTGGTCGGCCGCGATGCTCACATCACGGCATTGATAGAGCGCCTTATGCCGTCCAATTATTGGTCTATCATCGGGCGAAAAATTCAAATGGGAGCACAGGATTAGAATTCATGATTGATGCAATTTTACAAATCGTAGTTTGGCTGGTCCTGTTCTCGATCATGACCCTGGCCGGGTTTGCGTTGTTTACAAGTCGGATCGCCACCAAAGTAAGGCGCGTGATCCCGCCTACAGGTTCCGTCGCACATGTTGAGGGCGGGGCCATTCACTTCGTGGAATACGGAGCGGTCATTGCAGGGAAGCCCAGCCTCGTCTTGATTCATGGCTTGTCCGGCAATTTGCATAATTTTGAATACGCTCTTTCGGGTGCGCTGGCTAAAAATTACCACGTCATTGCTCTTGATCGTCCTGGGTGCGGCTATTCACGTCGGCAATCGAGCGAGCAAGCCCGACTCCCTGTCCAAGCCCGCATGATCAATGAATTTTTGGAAAAGCAAAACATTGAAAAATCGCTTGTCGTTGGACATTCGCTGGGCGGTGCGGTCGCCTTGGCCATGGCATTAGATAGCCCGCAGCGTGTCGGAGGCTTGGCGTTGATAGCTCCGCTAACATCGATCCAAACGAAAATACCGACGGTTTTTCGCGGATTCAATGTTCCCAATGAAACCTTGCGCCGATGGATGTCCTATACTGTTGCCACGCCTGGCTCACTCCAAATGGGTGGAAAAGTGGCGGCTGCGATATTTGCACCCAACCCTGTCCCCAATGATTTTTCGATTAAAGGTGGAGGTCTGCTGACTCTCCTGCCCGATGCTTTTTATTCTACATCCACTGACGCTCACGCTGTTGCTCTTGATCTGGAGACGCAGCAGAGTCGTTATAGCGAGCTGAATTTGCCAATAGGCGTGCTTTACGGACGGGAGGATGGTGTGCTTGACCCGGCAACCCACATTGATGGGTTGATGGCGGCTTGTCCCGATCTACAGCTGACGATGTTGGACAATGTGGGGCATATGCCAATTATCAATGCGGTTGATGAAACTCTGGCCTTTATTGAGGGGCAGGCCGCGCGCGTGTCTCTGTGAGTGGTGAAGACCAAATTGGCCCGCCAACTTTGTAACGGCATTGACTGCGCGTACCGATGGTGTTTCAAAATTGTTTTCTAAACGAGTTAAAAACATTTAAGTTGCTGCAATAGCGCGCAAATTCTTGTCCGCTGAAATCAAAGGGTTCTGACGATGAAATTTTTTGTAGATACCGCTGATGTGTCGGAAATTCGTGAAATTGCCGATGCAGGACTTGCTGATGGTGTCACAACGAATCCATCGCTCATTATGAAGTCCGGACGCGATTTTATGGAAGTGATTTCCGAAATTTGCGACCTGGTTGAGGGACCGGTGAGTGCCGAGGTGACTGCTCTTGAGGCGCCGGCTATGATTGCTGAGGGCAAAACATTAGCGGGTCTGGCCAGCAATGTGGTGGTAAAGCTTCCTCTGACCTGGGACGGGTTAAAGGCGTGCCGGTCGTTAAGTGATGATGGCATTCAAACCAATGTTACGCTTTGCTTCTCCGCTAATCAGGGCCTGCTTGCGGCGAAAGCAGGGGCGACCTATGTGTCACCCTTCATCGGGCGTCTCGATGATCTCGGCGTGGACGGTATGGAGCTCATTCGTGACTTGCGGGTGATCTATGACAATTACGGGTTTGATACGGAAATACTGGCCGCCTCGATCCGGTCAAATGCGCATGTTCAAGACTGCGCGATTGTCGGGGCCGATGTTGTGACAGCACCTCCTGCTGTCCTGCGTGGTTTGGTCAAGCACATGCTGACAGACCGAGGCCTGGAAGCCTTTTTGAGTGATTGGAAGAAGACTGGTCAGTCCATCAAAACTTGAGGAAAGGTTTTGAGCCATAGGATTGATCGTACGTGGCCAACCTCAAATCAGTGACGATGTGGCGGATCAAACCGCGGTCAATGATTCCTGCTCATGCAATGTGTTGCTGGCGAGGTGTGTATTGAATGCCTCCAGAATTGTCTCGCTGGTGGCCTGAACTGTTATTGTCTGTAAATCCGCTTCTTTGCGGTGAGTCAAAAACAGACAATCCTCCTTATGGGCTTGGTCATTCTCGAGCACGCCCATAAATTGAAAAAACACCCGCTCAAACAAATGGGCTTCTTCGTCTGTTCTAAATTGGTGATGCTGACTGAGCATGATTTCCCCCGCACACTGAACTCAATTCTTAGGCCCCTTGATGAAGGCCTTAGATCACGCGCCTCATTCTTGCCTTAATGTGAAGCGCCTTGCAATAGAGATACGGGGAGCTGCAGGACTTCCGTCGTTTATTTTTTTTGACTTTTACCCCGACCCATATTGGTTTGTTATTTAATTCTGTAAAATCAACTTAATAGCCGGCTTTCGGGGTGTTCTGAACCTATCGTTGAAATTACTCGTACGCGTTCATAAGCGGTACCGATATTTGTATTTAGGCAAAAATTAGAGCGTGCTGATCATCCCGAAAGCACAGCTATCAAGCGCATTTTTTTTCCAGCAAATCTTCATCGTGCATAGCCCGAATTTCGGTTTTGCGCCGACCCGCTTCGGAGCGCCAACAAAGTTGGGAAGGAAAGCAAATTCCTTGGTGTCATTTGGTTAATAAACTTTTATGGTTGGTCCAAATGGATTGAAGCGGCTGGGGAATAGCATGTTGGGTTGGCGATCGCAGAATTCTTTCGGAGTTTTCGTTGTAGCTATGGCCGCGTTTGTTGCGGCGTGTTCTCCAACTGAAAATGCACCCAATGAAACGGTCTCCACCACTGCAGGAACGGTTGGCCCCGCACTTGAGCCCCGATCGCCCGACGCCGCGCGCGTTGAACCCGAGCAGATAGCGGCGTTTGAATATCTTCGGTACCGGATAGAGGTCGATGGGGACACTCCCCGTCTGTGTCTCGGATTTACCGGTGCCTTGGACCCGGCCGCCGATTACTCGGCTTACCTAACAATCGACCCCGAAATTCCGCTGGCGCTCTCCGCGAGCGGTCGGAGCCTTTGTGTGGGCGGCATGCGTTTCGATTCGGGGCAAAGCCTCATGCTACGAGCAGGTCTGCCTTCTGCCGACGGTCAGCGCCTGGCCCGTGACGAAACAATCGAGATCGAGTTTGGTGATCGACCATCCTACGTGGGTATTGGCGGTGATGGTATTATCCTGCCGCGCCTGGAGGCTGATGGCCTTGCGATTGAAACGGTGAATGTCGACACCGTCCGCATCAAACTCTGGCGCGTTACGGATCGCGCTCTGGCGTTTCGTTCGATCAGCGAAGGATATACCGCCGCTGAAGGTGATTATGGCTGGCTGTCGCAGGAAGAACGACCTTTTGACGTCGCGGAAATGATCTGGGACGGCGAAATGGATACGCCGGGTTTGGCCAATTCTGCCACGACCACCGTTTTTCCGTTAGCCGACGTGATCGGGCGATTACAACCCGGGGCATATTTTATTGAGGTGGATGACGCGTCCAGCACAGGAGATAGCGACCGTTCTCCCGCGCGAACGAAGCGCTGGTTGGTGATCACAGATCTTGCACTGACCGCCTATCGGGGAAGTGACGGCATCGATTATGTCGTACGTTCTTTGCATACAGCGGCTCCCGTTGCTGGAGTGCGCATAGAGCTTGTTGCTCGTAGCAATGAAATTCTGGGCGTCGCGATGACGGACACAAATGGTCGCGCCCGATTTGAAGGGCCTTTGCTCGCCGGAACAGGGGCCACCGCCCCGCGCATGCTGACAGCTTATGGGCCAGATAATGATTTCGCCGTTCTCGACCTGCAACGAAACCCGCTTGATTTAAGCGGGCAAGATATCGGAGGACGCGTCCGTCCCGACGGCGTAGATGGTTTTGTCTACCTAGACCGCGGAATATATCGGCCCGGCGAGAAAGTGGAGGCCGCTGTCCTTTTGCGCGATGCAGCTGCAATCGCCGTGGATGATCGTGCCGGCAGTCTGATCTTGTTCGGCCCCAACAATATCGAAGCAGACCGCCTTCGCTTTGACGGAGCGCCAAATGCCGGCGGGTTGAGCTGGTCGATTGAATTGCCGGCGCAAGCAGCGCGTGGCGAATGGAGATTGGACGTCGGTGTCGATGGCTTGGGTATCGTCGCGCAGCGTCGTTTTTCTGTCGAAGACTTTGTGCCGCAGCGTATCGATTTAGATCTTGAAGCCGATATTGAGAGACCCTTGCTGGCCGGTGAGCGACGAGAGGTACTTGCTGATGTGCGTTTTTTATATGGCGCGCCCGGCTCCGGCCTCGCAGTAGAAACGCGTTTGCGCATCGAAAAGGATCCGGCACCGTTTCCCGACTATGCAAGTTTCAATTTTGGTCGTCACGATGAGAGCTTTCGCGAGATCAGCCTATCCCTCGCGGATCGCGTTGCGGATGGGGCGGGGCGCGCCGTCCTGACTGTCGATCCTGGCCAGGAAGCACACACTTCCAACGCTCCATTGAGGATTCGGACGGTTGTCTCGGCGATTGAGCCGGGTGGCCGACCGGTTGCCGATGATGTGCGCTTGCCCTACCGACCTCGCGATTTGTACCTGGGTCTCGACCCGTTGTTCGATGGTCGTGCCCAACGCCGTCAGGCTGTCTCTTTCGATGTAGTTGGTTTGACAGCCTTGGGTGAACCCGGTGCGGCGGAATTGAACTGGTCCTTGGTTCGTATCGATTGGCGCTATAGTTGGTATCGCACGGATGCAAACTGGCGCTGGCGCCGATCGCGCCGGGTTGTGCCAATTGAAGAGGGTGCTTTGACGCTTGGAGCGAATGGTCAAGCTCAGATCGATCTTCCGGCCATGGATTGGGGCGACTATCAGCTGGTGGTCACCAGCGAAGCACACGGTATCGAATCCAGCGCTCAATTCTGGGTCGGCTGGGGGGCTCGGCCCGTTTCGGGCACCGAAGCGCCCGACCGCATCCGCTTGGCCGGGCCCGAGACACCACCAAATGTTGGAGACACGATCGAATTGTCTATCCTGCCGCCCTATGCCGGTGAGGCTGAGATTGTTATTGCGACCGATCGCGTAATCGAAACGCGTTCAGTGCAGGTGCCAGAAGCGGGCGCGCAGGTCAGCTTTCGTGTCACCGAGGAGTGGGGGGCTGGGGCCTACGCGATGGTCAGCGTATTCACACCGCGAGACCCCGTAGAGCAACCGAGACCTCGCCGTGCAGTTGGCGTTACGCATCTGCCGGTGAATATGGATCATCGTACTTTGACACTGTCGCTCGATGCGCCAGAACTGGCGCGCCCTCGTGAAACGCTTCGGCTAGGCGTTCAGGCCGACGGCATTGGTCGTGGCAGTGCGTGGGTAACGGTTGCGGCTGTGGATGAAGGAATATTGGCCTTAACCCGGTTTGCATCGCCAGACCCACATGGTTGGTATTTCGGAAAAACGGCGTTGCGCGTTGGCTTGTTTGATGATTACGGACGCCTGCTCGATCCAAACCAGGGGGCCGCTGCGGCGGTTCGACAGGGCGGTGATCAGATCGGTGGGGCCGGCTTGACCGTCGTACCAACGCAAACGGTCGCTCTATATTCTGCTCCTGTGCGATTTGACTCCCAGGGTCGAGCGGAAATCGATCTTGAAATTCCGGACTTTAATGGGGAGTTGCGGTTGATGGCTGTCGCCTGGTCGGATGACGAGGTCGGCCAAATTGCACAACCACTAACGGTTCGGGACCCAGTGCCTGCAGAACTGATTTTGCCCCGCTTTTTGGCGCCAGGTGATGAAAGCACAACCACGCTGACAGTCGACAATGTTGAGGGCACGGCAGGGCAATATCTGGCGCTTATCTCCGCGGAGACTCCCGTATCTGCTAATGCGGAAGACCGGTCTGAATATGCTGTTGGCCAGCGCCGTGACGCCCAATTTGCCATCAATGGTCTTGATACCGGAGTTGGCGAGGTGTCCTTGAGTGTTTCCGGGCCGAATGATTTTGCTGTCTCGCGGCGATATCCAATTGAAATTCGTTCACCGTGGTTGCCATATTCTATGGTCCAACGGGGCCGGGTCAGCCCCGGTGAGGATTGGGTGCCTGATCCGAATGCCTTGACGAATTTCATGCCCGGCACGGGCGAGGTTGTCGTCAGTTTTGCGTCGACTCCGCTGGATACAACAGCCCTGCTGCAATCGCTTGATCGCTATCCCTATGCCTGCACCGAGCAGATAACCAGCCGTGGCATGCCGCTATTGTATGTTGATCAACTCGCAGGCTTGGAAAATCTCGCCGAGATTGAAGGCGCACGTCAGCGTGTCCAGGAGGCGATATCCACTCTGCTTAATCGCATGTCGAATGACGGAACGATTGGCTTATGGCGCGTGGGTGATCGTTATGCCTCGATCTGGCTCGCAGCGTACAGCATCGATTTTCTCAGCCGCGCCAAGGAGGCCGGTTACAGCGTGCCGGATGCCGCCCTAGAGCGCGCGTATACGCGTTTGGAGCATATCGCCAATCAAGAGATGTGGCGGGTTCGCGGATATGTCAGCACAGTGAATGGGAGAGGTCGCTGGCAGACCGATACGACGGAAAGACTTTCCGACCGTGGTTCCGCCTATGCGCTTTACGTTTTGGCCCGCGCAGGGCGAGCAAATAGGTCGCGCCTGCGTTATATGCATGATGAGCGGATCGACGTTATCGCTAGCCCCCTGGCACGTGCGCAAATTGGCGCCGCGCTGCATTTGATCGGGGATCGAGCCCGCTCCCGCAGTGCCTTTGACGCCGCTGAACGCGTCCTTGGGTACAGCAATCGTGGAGACTGGTATCAATCGGCGCGTCGCGATCTGGCCGGTGTCCTGGCTCTTGCAGCCGAAGCTGATGATGTAAGCCGGGTCGAACGTTTGGCCGAACGGGTTGCGGTTGAATTGCCTGAACCGTCACGCCTCACTACTCAAGAAAAGGCTTTTCTCCTCTTGGCCGCACGCAGCTTGGCGGGTGATGCAGTTGACATGCGCGTGGAAGGTTCGTCTGACGATGGCATATTAACAGCGAGCGTGACCGGGCAGCAGTTTGAATTTGATGCGGCTACTCTCTCAGACGGTGCCAGGTTCACCAATGCCGGAGACGGGCCGGTCTGGGTGACTCAAGTGTCATATGGCGAACCGGTCAGTGCCCCTCCGTCTGTGAGCGAGGGCATGAGCGCGATCAAGCGTATCCGCCATTTGGATGGGCGTGATGCGGATTTGGCCGCTTTGAGGCAGGGTGATCGTCTGATCATCGAATTGACGTTGAGCAGCCCCGAGCCGCGAACAATTCCGGCTATCGCAATCGACCTCCTGCCCGCGGGGTTCGAGATCGAAGCGGTATTACGCGAGAGTGATGCCGGCCGCTCCGGGCCGTATCCGTGGCTTGGTCGGCTGGCGACCCCGCGCGTTGCAGAGGTCCGCGATGACCGGTTCGTCGCGGCAATTAATTTGCGAGATCGTGGGACGGCTCGTTTTGCCTACATCGTTAGGGCTGTGACGCCGGGTAATTACGCGATGCCGGGCGTGGTTGCGGAGGACATGTACCGTCCGGATGTGTTCGCCCGTACCGAGAGCCAGCGCGTTCAGATAGCCGGTCAGAACTAGGCTAGCTAATGTCTTTGGGCCCCGGAAAGCTCTATGGTGGATTGGTCGGTGGGCTGGCATTTCTCGTCGCTCTGGTGGCGCTTGATGCACTGCTTCCGCCACCACTTGAGCGAGCGCAACAAATCTCGACAGTGGTGCGAGATCGGAATGGAATTGTGTTGCGTGCCTTCCCGGTGGAGGACGGTCGGTGGCGTTTGGGGGCCGATCTTGATGCGATCGATCCGGATCTGATTGCAGCGTTGATCGCCTATGAAGACGCGCGTTTTTACCAGCATTGGGGGGCGGATCCGATCGCCATTGTTCGCGCTGGCTGGAACGGCTTACGGGCTGGGCGCGTTGTTTCGGGCGCGTCGACGTTGAGCATGCAATTGGCTCGGCTCCTGGAACCACAGCAGCGAACGTTTGGCGCCAAAATCCAACAGGTTCTCCGCGCATTTCAAATTGAACTTCGTTTGAGCAAGCGTGAAATATTGGAGCATTATCTTACTCTTGCACCCTATGGCGGAAACCTTGAGGGCGTTCGTGCTGCATCATGGGCCTATTTTGGACGCGAGCCTGATGCTCTAACAATTGAGCAGATTGCGCTGTTGATTGCCTTGCCGCAATCACCGGAAGCGCGCCGCCCGGACTTACGACCGGATGCCGCGCGTATCGCGCGTGGCCGGGTCTTGGGTCGATTGGCACGTGTTGGTCTGGCCTCTCCTGAAGCTGCTTTGGATGCCGCGCAAGACCCGGTGCCAGGCCGCAATGCATTCCCTTCGCGCGCTTGGCATGCGGCTCAATGGGTTGAGGATTCAGGGTCCGACCTGGTCACGACCCTTGATGCGGGTTTGCAGGGCGAGCTGGAACAATTGGCGACGAACAGTCTACCGCTGACGGACCCCGACGTACAAATTTCCATAATGGTAGTCGAGATCGAGGGCCGCGCTGTCCGCGCCGCGATCGGCTCCGCCGGGCGATCGCGACCGGGGGGGTGGATTGATCTGACCCACCGTCTGCGATCGCCGGGATCGACACTGAAGCCCTTTATCTATGCGATGGCTTTTGATGACGGTTTGGCGGCTGGAGGCACGCTGATTGCCGATTTACCGAGACGGTTTTCCGGCTATCAACCCGACAATTTCGACCGCCGGTTTCGCGGCGATGTAACAATTGCTGAAGCGCTTCAGCACTCGTTAAACATCCCTGCTGTGACTACATTAGACGGCGTTGGAGCGAGGCGCTTTAGCGCTGCCCTGCAATTTGCCGGCGCGTTGCCTCAGCGGCGACGGTCGGCCGGGCGAGACGATGGCTTGGCGGTGGCGCTGGGGGGGGCTGGTCTCACTGTCCGTCAGCTGGCCTTGCTTTATGCCGCGTTAGGCGATGAAGGCCGGGCGCAGCCTTTGCGATGGCTTGAGGATGCACCGCGGGCGAGCGGTGACTTTGGTTTGGTGACAGCGGAATCAGCGCAAGAGGTATTGGAAATTCTGCGTCGCGCGCCACATCCAGGGGGGCGTATGCCGGCTGTATTGAGCCAGGACGCGCCGGAAATTTCATTCAAGACTGGAACGTCTTACGGTTTTCGGGATGCCTGGGCGGCGGGTGTGGCAGGGGATTATGCGGTGGTGGTTTGGGTCGGCCGAGCCGATGGGGCCCCGCGTGATGGTGTGACCGGTCGCGAAGGCGCACTGCCAATATTGTTTCGTGCTTTTGATCTCGTCGCGGCGTTTGATCCAGATGCCAATCTGAGCGCGCCGATTCGGGATGAGGCAGAGGCGATCCCAATCACCTTGCAAAGATATCAAGCGAACTCGGTCCCACATATATTGTTTCCGCCGGATGGTGCTGATGTCTTGGCTGATCAGGCCGGGCATGGCTTCGTCCTTGCGGCGCAGGGAAATGGAGCGTTGAGCTGGTATGCGGACGGACAGCCGATTGTACAGGATCCAACCGGTGACTTCGTGTGGCTACCGGCAGGCCCCGGTTTTTACTCAATCCTGGTTGTAGACGATCAAGGTCGTCAGACGCGATCGCGGGTGCGTGTCCTGTCGCAGAGAACTGGTTGAAGGTCCTCATAGGGGGCGTGGTGCCACCTCGCGCACGCGCTTGTGATCTGATCACAGGGGACCGGAGTTGAAATCGCCGCTATGGTGTTGTCCGATATCGCTGCAAGTTTGTGCGTTGATTTCGGGGAGCAATCAAAATGAACTGGTTGATCGGTCTGGCCGCGGGGCTATTTGTCGTATTGGCACCTGCGGATTTTGGACATGCGGATGAAGATCTATCAGATGGGGTTGGTGCCACTGAGACTGGGCACAGCTATATCTACGGAACTGGCACGGTTGGCGAAGGGGCCGACATGTTGCTGGGTATGGAAACTAATGACAGCAAAGTTTTGCTAGCGAATGTCTCGGATAGTTTTTACGGACTACAACTTACCCCGCGCCGTGGCCGCACTTGCCATGTCCGTGCTTTTTTTCGGGGCACGGCCCCACAAACTGCGCATTATTGCGCAGGGCGGGTGACGGCTTCGCATTTACGGCATGCGGGCGTTGCAGGCCTAGGTGTTGGCCAAAGTCTGCATGGCATTGGCGCTTGTCTCACCCGACGCGGCATGGTCGGCGCCGTGAGTCTGCATACGACGGAGGGCGATGAACATATCGCGCAGATATTCGATTGCGACACCGAATTTGCAACCGTCTATTGTGGAGACGGGTGGGCCATACAGGGCGTGCAGTTGTTTTTTGATGGCGAGGGGACCGGACGTCGGCACCGACGTCTCATGGGGTTGAGGCCGCTGTGCACGCTGGCCTGAAGTCTGCGCACCTGCAAGGACCGCGTCACAACGGCGCAAGGCGCGAATAGGGCTTGCGGTTTTATCGCCGCCGAGCTCAGTTAACGCATGGGGAGAAATGTGATGCGCAAAGTTATTTTGACGGCAATTGTGATGGGGCTTGTGGGGGCTGCCAGTTTTGCTCAATCCACCGATGTTGCCGCGCGTGGTGATCGCCCAGATTGGGCGCTCGTCGTGCATGGCGGTGCGGGCGTTATCGAACGTGGGGCCATGACGCCCGAGCGTGAGGCGCAATATCGGGCTGCTATGGCCCGTAGTTTGGAAATCGGATCGAATGTGTTGGGTGAGGGCGGGTCGTCGATTGATGCGATCGAGGCCGTTATTCGAGCTTTCGAAGACGATGAATTATTTAACGCCGGACGTGGCGCGGTTTTCACGGCCGCCGGACGGAACGAGCTGGATTCGTCGATTATGGACGGAGCCACGCTTAATGCTGGTGCCGTCGCAGGGGTGACGTCGGTCCGTCATCCCATTTCTTTGGCACGGGCTGTAATGGAACGCTCCAGGCATGTCATGTTGCAAGGCGCAGGCGCGGAAACTTTTGCCGTGGAACAAGGGCTGGAAATATCGCCTGCCAGTCATTTTTTCACGGAACGTCGCTGGGTGTCGATGGAGCGAGCCCTAGGGCGTATGGGTCTGCCCGTGCCATCCCGCCCAGATGGCGCACCAGACCCCGAACCCGTTGATCACGGCATGATAGAACGGGATGCGCGCGAGCATCGCTTTGGAACAGTTGGGGTAGTGGCCCTGGACCGCGCTGGCAATATTGCTGCGGGGACCTCGACTGGTGGCACAACTGCCAAGCGATGGGGGCGGGTTGGCGATAGTCCGATTTTGGGCGCAGGAACTTATGCCAATAATGCAAGCTGTGGCGTCTCTGCGACTGGGACTGGTGAGTATTTTATCCGTCTTACTATCGCCAGCCGGATCTGTGCTCTGGTCGAATTTGGCGGGGTGGATCTACAGGAGGCCGCCGATCAAGTCATTCAGAATGAGTTGACGGCTTTGCAGGGTGATGGCGGCATCGTTGCTTTGACCCCAGAAGGTGATATTGCCTGGAGTTTCAACACGCCCGGCATGTATCGCGCGCAACTCACCTCAGGCGGAGATCCGATTGTCTCCATTTATGGCGACGAAGATTAGGACGATCCCAGATCATGAATTTCAACGCTGAGAGCGACCCCAACATCAAGTTGAATTTGTTGTTTCCAACGCCCGTTATCGAAGTTGATTTGCCGATGGCCGATCAATTGATTGAACCTTTGCGCAGTGCGATTTACGCCAATAAGGCTGCGTCCAAGGGGATTATGCGGTCCAATATTCTGGGCTGGCATTCCGATACAAAAATGTTGGAATGGGGCGGCGATGCCGCTGCGGTGCTGGCGATGGAAACCATGAAGGTTTGTGGTCGCTACACGAGCGACGCTGTCGCTCCAAAGGGGCAGTCCCGCTACGAGATGGGCATGGAGATGTGGGCAAATGTTTCGCCCGCCGGCGCTTCCAACCAGCTACATGCGCATCCGTCATCTTATTGGTCGGCAACGTTTTATGTTGATGATGGCGGTGATCAGGAAGACGGTTATTTCGTCGCCCAGGATCCACGTTTTCCTACCAATCGCATGAATGCTGCAGACCTGCTATTTGTCGACGATGACGGGCACAAGCATGGATCCCAGCACCGCATGGCCCCAACTCCGGGGAAATTGGTGATTTTTCCCTCCTGGATGCTGCATTCAGTCCGCCCGCATAACGGGCCAAGGGATCGTATTTCGATCGCCATGAATATTATTGCGATGCATGCGCGTTGATACGTTGGGTGTGACGATCACCCTTTGCCACTAAAGGTGTGACGCAGCACCCTCGGAAAAATATTTTTGGTCGATTTTCATTTGTTGAATGATGTGATCGTAGGCGGCCCGGATGCGGGCGCTTTTGCGGACGGTCTCATGTGCCACTACCCACAAATCCAACGACGTGTTGAATTCAGGGAGCAAGCGTTCCAGATTTTGGTGCCGCCGTGCGAGCCTGTGAGATGTCACCCCAATTCCATACCCAGAATCGATTCCCTTGATATGGCTGGCGGGGCTATTTGCCTTAAAGGCGACATGGCGCGGTAAAACCGCTGAACCCTCGTCAGTTGAAGGCCATCCAAAAAAATCACCCATGCTCCAAGCAACGCATGCATGGTCGGACAGATCATCGACACTGTTTGGTCGGCCATTTTGATCGAGATAATCCTTGGACGCATAGAGACCCGCGCCGACGGTCGCCCCACGCCGCCCGACAAGACTTTGTTGCGTGCCCGGCCCGTTCCAACGCAATGCGATGTCCGCCTCACGATCGGCCAGGTTCGCCGAATGGTTTTTGATCATGATATTGATGCAAATTCCGGGGTTGGCGGTCTGAAATGAAATCAGGGCCCTGGGCAGCCAATCGGCCCCCAAGCCCTCGCTTGCAGAGACAACAACCAAGCCTGAAAGGCTTTGGTCTTGAGCAACCGCAGCTCGTTGTATCGCCGAGGCTTCCTCGCGCATCCGACCGGCGTGATCGACAATCTTCTTGCCAAGCACAGTCAGCCGAGACTGCCCGTTTTCCCGATCGAAGATCGGCTCGCCGAGTCGTTGTTCGAGTGCCTGCAAGCGTCGAGTGACCGTCGGCTGGCTGACACCGAGCTCCTGGGCTGCTGCGGTGAGGCTGCCGGTTTCGGCAACTGCGAGGCATACGTTGTAGTCAGACCAATCATCCATGCAGATCTGTATATACGACATGATGTTCTAGTCAATTCCATTCGAATAACTTCGTTCCTAAATTGAACGCTGTTCAGTTTGTGGAGATTATCATGTTTCGTACGTCCTTTATTGCAATTGCCCTTATCGCCAGTGGATCGAGCGCGGCCCACGCGAATGCCTGCGCCGAGACGCCAGAATTCGCTGCACACCGCACGTCAAATTCCTCGGTGCGTGCCCAATTTAATGCGCTCAGTCGCGGGGAAATACGCCAGGCGATTCATTTTGGCGAAGAGGCGGTCAATTCCGGAACGTCGGTACGCCACCGTGCGGCTGCGCTCAGCAATTTATGCGCGGCCTATGCACTTGACGGCCAGGCAGAGCGAGCCTTGACCGCCTGTAATGCCGCTGTCGAAGCGCGCCCTGATTCCTGGCGCGCTCATAATAATTTCGGTGCAGCACAATGGTTGTTTGGCAATTACGACGCGGCGGACGCGCATTTCAGTCATGCGTCTGAACTGTCCGCAGGCGAATCGGAAATTGTCATCAATGCCTCTCTCTCCCAGTGCGCGGCTGTCGGCTGACATTCAGCGATCGGCTGCATGGGGTTATCAACCGACCCATGCGGTTGAAAGCGGGATAGATCCCCTCGGATCATTCGACCGACTGTGGACACAACTGGGCCGAAACAAATGTTTCGGCCCAGTTTTTGTGCGGAAATGAGTATAACCGCTTTTAACTGCGCATCAGGCTGGATGTCTGACCCGGTATCGCAAAAATGGTGCTGAAGAGAAAACGATAGAGGTGCGCGCGTGAGTGAGCTGTCAAAGATAATTTCAGATCCGCGCTGGTTTGCCGACGCCTTTGATGCGAATGCCGGGTCTGTGCTGATGACACGAACCGCACGGGCTGGACTGGCTGGTGCGCCATTTCTTGATGAACGATGGGATCGAAGCGGTCTGGAACAAAAAGCGATTCCGTTATCTGAGCTCGCTGGCATACAAGCGCCGAAATCGCCGCCCGCCTTCATTTGGCACACCGCGTTTTGCTGCTCCACGCTGTTGGCGCGCTGCCTCGACCGGCCTGGCCGAAATCTTAGTCTTCGCGAACCCACCACAATGATGGCGATCGCCAATCAAAAACGGATGCAGGGTGCGTCCGCCAGCAATGCTGCGCTGGGTTTGCTGCTGCCGGCTTTGGGGCGCCCCTTCGTCGGTAAAGAACGAGTGACAATCAAGCCGACCAACACGGTTAATAATTTGATCCTCGATGTGATGGATATTGCTCCGACATCCAAACACTTACTTTTGACATCTGATCTGCCGTCCTTTTTGGTGTCGATTGCCAAGAAGGGAGAGGCTGGAAGGGGCTTTGCCCGAAAACTGTTCACGATCTTCGCAATGGATGGCCATCCGGTTGCCCAAATGGATCCGCGGCAATTGATGCAGATGTCTGACTTACAAATCGCGGCTCTGGTTTGGCACATGCAGATCGCCTCTTTTCTGGCCGCTGCACAAAAAGGTGGCACAGCCCGGGTGGCCTGGCTGGATGGAGATTCTTTCATCGCAGAGCCGGAGGAAATGCTTGCGCGGGTCGACGATTTTCTGGAACTGGGATTGGGTCCGGACCACACTGCGAAAGTTGCAGGCGGGCCCTTGTTTAAACAGGATGCGAAAGACTCCACCAAGGCGTACGGCCCGGAATTCAGGGCACGCGAAAAGCAAAAAACCCTGGACGGACTCGGCCCTGAGCTTGGGGCAATAATGGACTGGAGCTATTCGCTGTTTCCAGCCTCACCGCGGGATGGGCGCTTGTCTCCAGCGCTGGCAGGCTAATCGGAAGTAACTGATGCGCATGCCCTGGTGGCGACGCGTCAAACATAGACTGGCAAGGCGGTCCTAAATCGCAGATTCCTCGCTGATAAAGGCGGGGGATTGCCGCGTTGATTTGGTGATACAAATTTAGCCTTGAGATTTCGATTGCTGTCGCACCGCTTGCAGGCAGCCATGGGAAACGATAGGCAATATTCTTTACAGATACCTGCCCAGATAATCCGCAATCCGATTACGCCGGCTGCGGCCCCCCGAACCTAAATCCAACGGCACGAGACCCCTCTCATGAAATTAGCAACGCTCAATAACCAAACTCGTGACGGCCAACTGGTCGTTGTTTCCCGGGACCTGGCTTGGTACGCCGATGCTTCACGAATTGCTCCGACGCTTCAAGCCGCTCTGGATGATTGGGAGCGGTGTGAACCGGAATTGCGCAGTCTGTGCGATGAGCTGGAGCGAGAGACGATCCCACGCGAGCGGTTTCATGAGCGCGACGCTCTATCTCCATTGCCACGCGCATTTCAGTGGGCTGATGGCTCTGCTTACGTCAATCACGTTGAACTGGTGCGTAAGGCCCGTAATGCTGAGATGCCGGCCACTTTCTGGACCGAGCCACTAATGTATCAGGGCGGTTCCGATGCCTTCCTCGCGCCGCGCCAGGATATTCCGTTGGGCGATCCGGCCTGGGGCTGTGACATGGAAGGTGAGGTCGCGGTCATCACCGGCGATGCGCCAGCAGGTTGCACCGAGGAAGAAGCGGCGCAGAGCATCCGCCTTGTTATGCTGGTCAATGATGTCTCACTCCGCGGTCTAATTCCTGGTGAGCTGGCCAAGGGGTTCGGTTTCTTCCAGTCCAAACCGCCAACAGCATTCTCGCCGGTCGCCGTCACACCCGATGAACTTGGCGACGCCTGGGATGGTAAGAAGCTGCATCTTCCCTTGATGGTGAAGTATAATGGCGAAGCCTTCGGCAAAGCTGAGTGTGGCGTTGATATGACGTTTGATTTCCCACAATTGGTGGCACACCTCGCCAAGACCCGCCCGTTAACCGCGGGAACGATCGTTGGGTCGGGCACCATCTCCAATAAGCTGGATGACGGTCCGGGCAAGTCAATCGCTGAAGGTGGCGTCGGATATTCCTGTATTGCGGAGATCCGCATGATCGAAACGATCAATGACGGCAAACCGTCGACATCCTTCATGAAGGTGGGCGATAGCGTTCGTGTGGAAATGCGCGATGCAGACAATAAGTCGATCTTCGGTGCGATCGAGCAAACGGTCGTTCAAGCCTGATTACTAAATCAGGGCGAGTTTGCGAAAGCGGGCTCGCCTTGTGCAGGCCCTGGGCGAAAGCTCAGTTAGGCTTTTCGACCGATGCCTTGAGTACATATCTTTCGCCATTGAATTTTTCGAAGGATTCCGCGAGCTCCGGGTGCTCGACGGGACCGTTTTCGGAATCCGGCAGAAGGTTTTGCTCGGAGACGTAGGCTCCGTAGAAGCTGTCCTCATTTTCCGCCAACAAATGGTAGAATGGCTGTTCCTTCGCAGGACGCATAGCCTCAGGGATGGATTCCCACCATTCTTCGGAATTGGCGAACTCGGGATCAACGTCCACCACAACACCCCGAAACTGGAACATTTTGTGGCGCACCACGTCGCCAAGTCCGAATTTTGCAATACGCATGATCATTTCCATACCCAAACACAGTCTCGTTAACATCAAGTGCGACCAAAGTGCAGGTGTTCTAGCTGTGCATTTCGCAGATGGCCGAAATTGTTACTACCTGCATCCTTGAAGCTTGATGTGAGAAGAGTATGCTGTTTTTCAAGACCATAATTAGGCCAGACCGTGTAGCGCCGCCTTGATTGGCGCTCCGGACAGGCGAAGGGACAAAAATGGTGGACCCATCTCCCCGCGACTCGGCGGGACGTGGATCCGCCAGACGGAGGAGAGGTGGACGCAATCGTGCGCCGGCTCCCGTGTTTGGCGCGATCGATCTTGGCACGAATAACTGCCGTATGTTGCTCGCACAGCGTTCGGGCAGTGGCTTTCAGGTCGTTGACGCGTTTTCGCGTGTTGTTCGACTGGGAGCCGGCCTCAATGCGACCGGGCAACTCTCCCAGGACGCGATGGATCGCGCGGTTGAAGCGCTTAAAATTTGCACGGAAAAATTAGCGCGCAAGAATGTCACGCGGCATCGTGCAATTGCCACGCAGGCCTGTCGGGGCGCAAGCAATGGCGAAGAATTCCTGGAGCGCGTCCGTACAGAAACCGGGATCGATTTCGATCTGATTACGCCGGAAGAAGAAGCGCGTTTGGCGGTTCATGGTTGCGTTGACTTGCTCGATCCAACGCAGGATGCAGCCCTGGTGATCGATATCGGCGGGGGCTCCACTGAATTATCCTGGGTGGACCTGGTCGAGTGGCGAAAGCGCGGCGGGCTTGAAAGTGGCGGTCGTCCTCCAATGAAATCGTGGTCGTCCACGCCCGTAGGTGTGGTGACGCTATCAGAACGGTTCCCGGAACAGGCAGACACGCAAGCCTGGTATGACGAGATGAAAAATTATGCGCGATCGCTAATGAAAACGCCTCGCGGGGCCCGCACTCTGCGCTCCACATTTAATGAGGGTCGCGGGCATCTTGTTGGCACTTCGGGTACCGTTACATCGATTGCGGGCGTGCATTTGCAATTGCCCCGTTATGACCGAGTATTGGTTGACGGCTTGTGGATGTCTGGCGATGAGGCGCTGACGGCGTGCGCCTATCTGCGGAGTCTGGACATTGCAGGGCGCGCGCAAGTGCCAACGATAGGTGCGGATCGAGCCGAGCTAGTTCTGGCCGGGTGTGCCATCTACGAAGCTATCGCGGAGGCCTGGCCTGCGCCAAAATTGAGGGTTGGCGACCGTGGACTGCGTGAGGGGATGTTGCTCAATTTGATGCGACGACCTAAACGTCGCTCGAGAAACCGAAATAGATCGGCAAGAGCTGCCGCGAATTCGGACGCGCCCCAAAAGGGCGCGAGCTCTGAAGGACCCGCGTCATGAGTGACGAAAACGACGATCATGATGATGAAAATATGCCGGACGGCACGACGTCCGGGCATGAAGACGATGGTATGCCTGCGATCGAGCCTGAAGATAATAAGCGCCGTCGTCGACGGGGCGGCCCGATCAAGGCCGGGGGCGATAAGCGCGCGGCCAAGCAGTTGTTTGAGCGGGTAAAAACTGCCCGTGGGCGCTCGATTTCATCTGTGCGCTGGCTGCAGCGCCAGATCAATGATCCCTATGTGAAGAAGGCGCAGATGGAGGGCTATCGCTCCCGTGCGGCCTATAAACTGTTGCAGATTGACGAGCGCTTCCACCTGCTGAAGTCGGGCATGAATATCGTCGATCTGGGATCCGCGCCTGGTGGCTGGATTCAAGTCGCTCTGAAAAAAGGCGCTGCCGAAGTCGTCGGGATCGACCTGTTGCCGATTGACCCAATCAAAGGCGCAACAATCCTAGAGCAGGATTTTACCGCGGATGAAGCGCCTGACTTGGTCAAGGCGGAAATGGGCGGCCAGGCGGATGGTGTTGTCTCGGATTTGGCACCGTGGACGACAGGCCACAAAAATACCGATCACCTCCGCATCGTTGCGCTCGTCGAGATGGGCGCGCATTTTGCCTGTGAAGTCCTCAAGCCCGGCGGGTTTTTCGTCGCCAAGGTGTTTCAGGGCGGTGCAGAGGGCGAGTTGCTGGAAATGTTGAAGCACAAATTTACCAAGACGCGTCATTTCAAGCCAGATGCGTCACGCTCGGAAAGCGCGGAAACATTTCTGATCGCCACCGGTTTTAAGGGCTGAGTTGTGACGCTCTACATGCCGGGGCAGAGCAAAACATGATCATCAAACACCGCGCCAACGATCAAGACACCGTCATGCATTGTGGCGACGCTTGAGGCATTGAGTTCGCCGTCGAGTGCCATCAAGACCGTCTCGGCGTCACCTGTGTTGGGATCAAGCCGAACCGCATGGGAGGGGGCGATGTGATTGGGGTCTGCGGCGTGCGCCGGGAAGTCCATAATGCGCGGGTGCCCGCCAATCCATAGATTGCCGACCGTATCCACCTCGATATTGTCCGGTGCCGTCGGCACTGCCAATGCTCGAACAAAACTCAGATCGCCACTGGCAGGCTCTCGGTCATAGATCCGAATGCGACGCGCCAGCAATTCCGAGACATAGATTTGATTGCCATCGGCCGAAATATTGATGCCATTGGCATAGGTGATGCCATCGGCGACGATGCGCCCCGTTTCGCCATCGAAGTATGAAACACCAACAAGCGGCAGACCGAAATAAGCTTCCAGGGAGCTCATTATGCCCGAGTGATAGGCGCGGTCATTTGTGGCGTAGAATGACCGTGGTCCAACGGCGATAACATCATTTGGAGAATGCAAAGCCTCGTATTCGATACTCTCAGCATGGGTCAGCCTGCCGTCCGCTTCGATGTCAAAAATTTCGATGGCGTGGGCGCTGACGGTTTCGGATATCTCAGTGCGGTGATTGACGACAAACAGACGCTGCTCTCCGCCTGGTCCGGTCCAGAGGCTGATCCCGTGAGGGTGAAAATCTGCAGGTACATCGGTGGAAATGAGCTGCAGGGTGTCAGTTTGATGGATGTCGAAGGCATAGATTGCGCCGCGAGAATTCTCGCTGTTTCGCCGATCGTCTGTGGAAACGTAGGCTAGGCCGGATCGAGTATCGATGGTCACATCTTCGGTTCCCGGCGCGATTGTCAGCGCTTCGCACTGTTGCGGGACTTGCGACTGGATGTCGTCGAGCATGCCGGATGCCGGGATCACGACATAGGCTATGCGCGCCAAGACCAAACCGATCACGACACCAAATATAATCAATATGTTACGCATAGTGCATCCCCCGAGCGCGCTTTTCCAAGCAAACGATAGAGGAAAATTCCGACGCTGTCGTGGGCGTTGATGGGCGTGCGAAATCGCAGACATGCGCGCGACAAATGCGCCCGTGGGCGCAATCGGCATTTGACCTTTAGCCAAGTCCTGCTAAATCCACGCCGCAAGCAGCAGTAAGGATTCTCCCATGGAGATTCGAGAAGGTTTGACCTTCGATGACGTGCTCTTGCAGCCCGTCTCGTCAAATGTATTACCCGCCGATGCCAATGTCGCGACTCGTGTCGCGCATGATGTTGGCCTGAATATTCCAATCCTCGCTGCGGCGATGGATACGGTCTCTGAAGCTGCTATGGCGATTGCCATGGCGCAGGCGGGTGGCCTGGCGGTGATCCACCGTAATTTGACGATTGATGAGCAGGCCGACGAAGTGCGTC
Source organism: Maricaulis sp. (assembly GCA_029251785.1). Taxonomy (GTDB): domain Bacteria; phylum Pseudomonadota; class Alphaproteobacteria; order Caulobacterales; family Maricaulaceae; genus Maricaulis. Next base: position 37,115 of record JAQXCQ010000116.1, read on the forward strand.
GGGTGAAGCGCTTTGAGAGTGGCATGGTGGTTGACCCGGTCACGATCTCACCGGACGCGACACTGGCTGAATTGCGCTCCCTGATGGAGCAGCACAGAGTCTCTGGGATTCCTGTCGTTGAAGGTGCGACGCGCAAGCGCGCGGGCAAGTTGGTGGGTATCATTACCAACCGCGATGTGCGCTTTGCCACCGACCTTGACGAGAAGGTCGGAAATTTGATGACCCGCGACGTGGTCACCGTGCGCAAGGGCGTCAGCCAGGCGGATGCCCGTGCCAAGCTGCACGAACACCGAATTGAACGCCTGCTTGTTGTCGATGCTGATGATCGCTGCATTGGTTTGATCACCGTCAAGGATATGGACAAGGCACAGGCCCACCCGCTGGCGGCCAAGGATGCAGAGGGTCGTCTGCGCTGCGGCGCGGCGACGACGGTTGGCGACAGTGGATTTGAGCGCGCGGAAGCGTTGATTGACGCCGGCGTTGACATGCTGGTCATCGACACGGCTCATGGCATGAGCGCCTCGGTTCTTCAGCAAGTTGAGCGGGTCAAGAAAGCCTATGGCAATGCCCGCATTATCGCTGGCAATATCGCCACGTATGACGGCGCGAAAATGTTGATCGATGCCGGCGCGGATTGCGTGAAAGTGGGTATCGGGCCGGGCTCGATCTGTACGACACGGATTGTCGCTGGCGTGGGTGTTCCGCAACTGACAGCGGTTATGGATGCGCGTCGAGCCGCCGAAGGCTCAAAAGCCTGCGTGATCGCCGATGGCGGTTTGAAATATTCCGGTGACATGGCGAAAGCCATGGCTGCCGGTGCCGATGCTGTGATGATGGGGTCATTATTGGCGGGCACTGAAGAAGCGCCCGGTGAAGTGTTCCTCTATCAGGGCCGCTCTTATAAATCTTATCGGGGCATGGGCTCGCTGGGCGCCATGTCTAAGGGCTCGGCGGACCGCTATTTTCAGAAAGATACAGAGCGTCACAAGCTTGTGCCGGAAGGTATTGAAGGGCAGGTGCCGTTTAAGGGGCCGGTCGGACCGATCCTGCACCAGATGGTGGGCGGATTGCGTGCGGCCATGGGGTATACCGGGTCAGCAACGATTACTGATCTGCACGACCGGGCACAATTTGTCCGCATCACCAATGCTGGCTTGAAAGAAAGCCATGTGCACGATGTGACGATCACCCGTGAAGCACCAAACTATCCGACGCCGAGCTAGGTTTTCCTGAGAGGAATTACGTGATGAATCTTGAACTCATCTATCCTGTCTTTGCCCAGGTCGGGCTGACAATTGTGCTGGCGATCATCACCGGCGCGTCTCGCTATCACGCGGTTTCCAGCGGGGCTGTGAAGCGACGGGATATTATTCTGGGCCAACGGGCCTGGCCGAAGAATGTTCAACAGGTTTCCAACGCGCTGAATAATCAGTGGGAAACGCCGATCCTGTTCTACGCAGCCATCGCATTTGCCATGATCACCGAGGCGCAATCGGCCATGCTTCTGCCCGCGGCCTGGGTCTATGTGGTTAGCCGCATTCTTCACACAGGCATCTATGCCACCAGCAATTTCCTGCCTGCCCGCTTTGGCATGTTTATCTTTGGCGTGATCGCGCTTGTTGTGTTCTGGGTTAGCCTGGCGATGGAAATCCTGGCGCGATGATGCAGGATCAACCGGCCATCGATACCGGCAAGGATATCCTGTTCTTGCTCACCGGAGGCTGGGACAGCGATGACGGCGAAGCCCGGCTTTGCTTTGACAGCTGTATGGTCGAGGGCGCACTGCTGCTGAACCCGCACTGGGCTGAAGCGGTGACGATTGTACGGGTTGAAGCGGCGCGACCGCGGGCCGAGATCATCGCCTTGCTGGACGATGACAATCAGAATGCACCGACCCTGCTACTGGCCACCGATACGGCGGCGCATGAGGCGGTGGAGATATTAGGGGAGCGCCGCTTCCTGACCGATCCCAGACTGATCTGTCG
>JAQXCQ010000121.1 GCA_029251785.1 Maricaulis sp.
GGATCCGTAAACGGCATGCCCAGCTCGATAACATCGGCACCCGCTGCTGGCAGAGCCTTGAGTAGTCCCAGGCTGTCGCCGTCACCGGCCATTATGTAGGAAACAAAGCCCGGGCGACCGTAGGCTTCGAGCTCGGCGAAGCGTGTTGTGAGACGGTTTGTCATTGGTCTGCCTCGCATCCTGAAAATCGAACGTTTATATGAGCTTCGTCCCACTGCATGAGCCCAACATGCATCCTATCAACGCAATCTGATATCGGGCCCCTAGCTGCGGTCTCGCTACGTTCAAAAAACATTACCACCGCTATATGTCCTCGAGGTGAAGTTCGGGCATGTTCCCATCCTGATGTTTCAAGCGCCGGCCTGACAAAGTTCAGAAAATCCTCTTTCCCGAGGGTCGCACCCCAACTTGTGGCGAAGCATTCCAAATCTCCAGCAGCACAAAGCGGCCTTGCCTCTTGCAATTCCACGTGAGCCGGTATTCCCAGGCGCTGTGGTGCTGAAGGAGCAGGAGGTGCATTTGAAGCGCAGCCTGCCAAAGCGAATGCAGCCAACAAAGGCGTAGCAATGATGTGTGTTCTCACAGCTCCACCCCCAACATATCCGCCACTTGCGGCACATCCTTGTCGCCGCGGCCACACATATTCATCAGGATCAGACCGTCCGGGCCGAGCTCTGTTGCCAGATCGCGTACGCGGGCGAGAGCGTGGCTGGGTTCGAGCGCTGGAATAATGCCTTCCAGCTTCGAGCAGAGCTGGAACATTTCCAGCGCCTCGGTATCCGTGGCGGAGACATATTCCGCGCGTTTCATATCGTGCAGGAAGGCGTGCTCCGGGCCGATGCCGGGATAGTCCAGGCCCGCCGAGATGGAGTGGGCGTCGAGGATCTGGCCGTCATCATCCTGCAGGAGATAGGTGCGGTTGCCATGCAGGATGCCCGGCCGTCCGCCCTTCAGACTGGCCGCATGCTTGTCGGTATCAATGCCATGGCCGGCAGCCTCAACACCGATCAGGCGTACATCCTCATCCTCGATGAAGGGATGAAACAGGCCCATCGCGTTCGAACCGCCACCAATGCAGGCAACGCAGGCATCGGGCAGCCTTCCGGTGCGCTCCATAATCTGCGCCCGCGCTTCACGGCCAATGATCGATTGAAAGTCTCGAACCATGGCCGGGTAGGGGTGAGGGCCGGCCACTGTGCCGATGCAATAGAATGTATCCGAGACATTGGTTACCCAGTCCCGCAGCGCTTCATTCATCGCATCCTTGAGCGTGCCCGTGCCGGAGGAGACCGGGATTACTTCGGCGCCCAGAAGCTTCATGCGAAACACATTCGGCGCCTGCCGCGCCACATCCGTCGCGCCCATAAACACCACGCAGGGCAGACCAAACCGCGCCGCTACCGTGGCTGTCGCCACGCCGTGCTGACCAGCACCGGTCTCGGCGATAATGCGCGTCTTGCCCATGCGTTTGGCGAGCAGGATCTGTCCGAGGCAATTATTGATTTTGTGCGAGCCGGTATGGTTGAGCTCGTCGCGCTTGAACCAGATCTTCGCGCCGCCAAACTCTTCCGTCAGCCGCTCGGCAAAATAGATCGCGCTGGGCTTGCCGACATAGTCGCGCAAGAACTCGTCCATCTGATCGATGAAGGCTGGGTCTACCTTGGCCTTCTCGTAGGCTGCTTCCAGCTCGAGGATGTTGGGCATCAATGTTTCGGCAACGAAACGACCACCGAAATCCCCAAACCGGCCTTGCTTATCGGGCCACGCGGAGAGAGCATTCGGTCGTGGTTCGACGGAAGCAGTTTCGCTCAT
>JAQXCQ010000138.1 GCA_029251785.1 Maricaulis sp.
TTCTGTAAGCGCGAAGTGCACAGCGATGCTCCTGTCGTCTATGTTGTGGGCGAGCCCTAGCGTGCGGTCGCGCGCGGGGCAAGGTTTGCATGTAACCAAGAGACGAGATTCAGCATGGGCATTTTTCCTTCCACCCGTATGCGTCGCCTGCGTCAACACGACTGGACCCGCCGTCTGGTCCGCGATGAAAGCCTCACCGTCAACGACCTGATCTGGTCGGTTGTGGTCAGCGACACGGCCAATCCTGTCGAGCCAATTGCCGCTATGCCCGGCGTAGAGCGCCTGTCACTGGACGCGCTCGCCGAGGCCGCAAAAGAAGCCCAGGAATTGGGCATTCCGGCGATGGCGATTTTCCCGCATATCGACCCAAAGCTAAAGAATGATGGTGGCACCGAAGCCTTCAATCGGGACGGTCTGGTGCCGCAAGCGATTCGCGTCATCAAAGACGCTGCACCCGATGTCGGTGTGATCTGTGACGTGGCGCTGGACCCGTTCACCACACACGGACATGACGGCGTCATGGATGGCGAGCGCATCGTCAATGACGACACGGTGGCTTGTCTCGTTGAACAAGCCCTGATCCAGGCCGAAGCCGGCTGTGACGTGGTTGCCCCGTCCGACATGATGGACGGACGCGTCGGCGCGATCCGCGATGCACTGGAGGCCGGTGGCTTCCAGAACACGATGATCCTGTCCTACGCCGCCAAATACGCCTCTGCATTCTACGGCCCCTATCGCGAAGCCATTGGTTCGGCCGCCGCGCTAAAGGGCGACAAGAAGACCTACCAGATGGATCCGGCCAATCGCGACGAAGCCCTGCGCGAAGTCGAACTCGACATCGCCGAGGGTGCCGACATGGTGATGGTCAAGCCAGGCATGCCGTATCTGGATATCGTACGCTCGCTATCCGACAATTTCGCCGTGCCGATCGTCGCCTTCCAGGTCTCCGGCGAATACGCCATGATCGAAGCCGCCGCCGCAAACGGATGGATAGACGGCGACCGCGCCATGCTGGAAAGCCTCACCTGCTTCAAACGCGCCGGTGCCAGCGGGATTATCACCTACTATGCGAGGCGTGCAGCGAAGTTGCTGGCGGGTTGAGATGTCACAACAAAACACTCCTGAAATCTTTTGCGACTTGAACGCTAAAATGACCGAAAACGGCTATTTGCTCACTCGAGGTTCTGTTGATGACTTATCGAAATGCGGCCTCACTTTGGAATCAGCCATTGGTAAAGAGTTCCTGTTCTGCGATCCGTCCGCTGATCGCGACAAGGCCGGGGTTATTCAAGATATTTGCTTCACTGGGTATGTTGAGAGAAACCAAGAATTCGGCTTTTTAGCTATTCAAACCGGTGACCTTTACTGGCGTGAAGCGGTTACGCGGTAGATTGGTGAACAATTCGGTAGGCAGATAAAACGATGACCAACATAACTCTTCTCGACGGCGGTATGGGCCAGGAATTGTTGATGCGGTCAACTGTTCCCGAGCACCCGCTATGGTCTGCCAAGGTCTTGATGGATGAGCCTGATCTGGTTCAGGCTGTGCATGCCGATTTTATCGAGGCCGGCGCTCGGGTGATCACCATCAATGCCTATTCGGCGACGCCGGAGCGGCTGGCCTTTCATGGGGAGCCGGAATTGTTTGCGCCTTTGCAGGCTCGCGCGATTGATTTGGCGGAGGCGGCGCGGGATGCGTCCGGTGAGGCTGTGCGGATCGCTGGATGTTTGCCGCCGCTCTACACATCCTATCGGCCAGAGATGGCGACGAATTTCGAGGAAAATCTGTCGCTGTATCGGCAGATCGTCGCCGAGCAGGTCGGGCGAGTGGATGTGCTGCTGTGTGAGACGCTGGGCTCTGTCGTGGAGGCTCGCGCGGCGCTAACGGCTGCGGGTGAGACGGATTTGCCCGTCTGGTTGGGGCTGAGTGTGCGAGATGATGAGACGGCGTGCCTGCGCTCGGGTGAGCGCCTCGCCGGCGCGCTGGATGTGGTTCAGGGACTGGGCCCGGAGGCTATCCTGCTCAATTGCTCGACACCGGAAGCAATTGGCCATGCGCTCACGCGCTTTGAGGGGCGAGACATAAACTGGGGTGCGTATGCGAACGGCTTCGCCGATGTCACCGCGCTTGAACAAGGCGGCCTGGTTGATGT
>JAQXCQ010000155.1 GCA_029251785.1 Maricaulis sp.
CTAGTCGGCAGTCCCGCCAAATCGTTCGGTCCACGCTTCAATATCTTCCGACTCTATTTTCTTGAACAACACCTCTGGTGGCTCAACGGATTTACCTTCCGGCATCGCGGTGAGCAGTGATTTGGAATCGCCGGTCGGCCAGCTTCTGTCGGTATCATCGATCCCGAGCGCGTCCAGAATGGTCGCGGCCGAAACCGGAATGATCGGCTGTGCAATGCGGGCCATAACGGCCATGAAATTAAGGGCCGTCCGAACGCCGATAGCGGCAGCATCGGGATCCGCCTTGAACTTTGTCCATGGCTCGGCCCGTGTGAGATACTCATTACCCAGAGCCCAGATCGACCGCACTTCTGCGGCAGCCTTGCGCGCTTCCATCGCTTCAAAATATTCCGCAGCGGCCGACAGACGGCTCTCCATTTCGCCAGCGAGCCAGTCTTCATGCTCACCCCATTCACCGCCCGCAGGAACGACCGCATCAAATCGTGCCTTATTGAACCGCAGGATACGATTGACGTAATTGCCCAAAACATCTGCCAAATCCTTATTGATCAAGGACTGGAAATGCTCCCAGGTGAATTGAGCGTCTGAGCCTTCTGGAGCATTGGCGGTCAGATACCAGCGCCAGTAATCGCCAGGCATGATTTCGAGCGCCTGGTCCATGAATACGCCGCGATTCTCAGATGTTGAAAATTTGCCACCATACCAGGTCAGCCAGTTGAAGGCTTTCAGCTTGTCGACAGATTTCCACGGCTCGTCTGAACCCAGAATCGTCGCCGGGAAACTGACGGTGTGGAAAGCCACGTTGTCCTTGCCCATAAACTGGACATAGGTGACGTCATCGGCGCCCTTGTCGGTGCGCCACCAACTCTCCCAATTTCCGCCGGTCTGATCGGCCCATTCCGCGGTCGCGCCGATATAGCCAATCGGGGCATCAAACCAGACGTAGAAGACTTTGTTTTCAAAACCCTCACGGGGCTCACCATTGTGGGTGACCGGGACGCCCCATTTCAAATCACGCGTGATAGCGCGGTCGCGCAGTCCTTCATCTAGCCATTTATAGGCGATGGACTTGGCGAGGGACGGCCATTCGGTGGAGGCGTCGACCCAGTCGCGGATGCGAGGCTCCATCGTGGTCTGCTTGAGATGGAGATGTTTGGTCTCGCGCACTTCGAGATTTTTCGAGCCGGAAATCTTTGAGTATGGCTGCTTGAGGTCGGTGGGTTCCAACAGTCGGCCACAACTGTCGCATTGATCGCCCCGGGCTCGCTCAAAATCACAGTGCGGGCATGTGCCCTCAACATAGCGGTCCGGCAAAAAGCGATCATCGTCGATGGAAAAAACTTGATGCTCAAGGGTTTCCGCGAGGAGACCCTTTGCTTCCAGAACATCGGCAAAATGTTGTGTCAGCCGTGCTGTATGGGGATGCGAGGTCCGTCCGAAGTAATCAAAACTTAGCGAAAACCCCTCGCCCGCCGTCTTCTGGATTTCATGCTGCTCATCGCAATAGGACTGCACATCAACACCGGCCTGCGAGGCGGCAAGCTCAGCGGGTGTGCCGTGCTCATCCGTTGCACAGATATACAAAACATCATTGCCCCGCAGGCGCTGAAACCGTGCATAGACGTCTGCTGGAAGCATTGACCCTGCCAGATTTCCGAGATGTTTGACGCCATTGATGTAGGGCAGTGCACTGGTGATCAAAATACGGGACATGTCAGGATTTTCTTCTGTCAGGGGTTTTTTGGTGTAGGCATATTCGCGTGTAAGGCGAGTCAGGAACGACACGCCTTGAGGGCGCAAGACATACAAGCCCTCAGACGGGGAGGAAATACCTTATGCCGCGTATTTTTGGACTAAATGCCGTTGGCGTCCTGATTTCAGCGATCGCCTTCTATATGGTTGGCTTTGTATTTTACGGCGTCATCTTTCAGTCAATCTGGGTCGAACTGTGGAATTTTACCGAAGCCGAGACGGCTGCTATGGGCGAAAACGCGACGCTGAGCATGGCGATGGGCTTCGTTATTTCGGTGTTCAGCGCGGTGTTTATCGGACTGGCCTTAAAGATGTTCGGTACCACAGATCTCAATAGCGCGCTGCGCAAGGCGATCTTCCTCTAGGCGGGCTTCGCATTTCCCACATTGGCATATGATTCTGTTTATGCCGAACAATCCGCGACTTTGCTCGCGATTGACGCGGCGCACTTGCTGGTCGGCTTCATGGTCGCGGCAGCGATACAGACATTGATGGATGGCGTCGGCTCGAAAGCCGCCGACACATAATGCCCACGAACGAGACCGGGCTGCAATCAGCCCGGTCTTAACTGCAATCCACCGGCAAACACCCCTTGCCTCCCCAAACACACCCGTCTATCAGACCCGTGTGTGCCGGCTTAGCTCAGCTGGTAGAGCACCTGATTTGTAATCAGGTGGCCGGGAGTTCGAGTCCCCCAGCCGGCACCATTTTTCCTTCTTTTCCCGTGTTCACCTGCGTGAATGCAATTGCTGCAGTCCGATTTGCTTGCACTTTGGCGAGCGTCACTGCGTCGCAGTGCGGGATGGTTATATGTCGGTAATATGTGTTGTATGACCCTGGTATGACCTCATGTTCGGAGTAGTTTATGTCGCGCTTGTTTATCTCCACCCTCGCCATTCTTTCTCTCTCAGCCTGCGGTGGTGACACCCCAGAGCCTACGGCCCCACACACCACCTCGGAAGCTCAGGCCGAAACACGGGTGGAAACGCGGGCGGAAACACCAGTAGCGATAGCCGAAACTGTTGAAGATATCGGCACTTCGGGAGATGCGGAAACGAACATTTTGACGTCGGAGACAATCGCCGCAGCGGCTGAGCCACAGATCGATACCAGCGCAATTCTACTCGCTCTTGGTCCAGATTATGCTGATGCGGATCTTACAAATGGGCGTCGTCAGTTTCGCCGCTGTCAGTCGTGCCATACAATGAATGAAGGCGGGCGCCACACGGTCGGCCCCAACTTGTTTGGCCTGATGGGAAGTGCCGCGGCCAGCTCAGAAGGCTATAGCTATTCATCCGCCCTGACATCAGCCAATTTAACCTGGGATACAGCGACGCTGGATGCCTGGATCGCGAATCCGAGAGCCTTGGTCCCCGGTAACCGCATGAGCTTTGTCGGCTTACGAGATGCCGAGGACCGCCGCGACGTTATTGGCTATATCGCAATAGAGACGGCGCAATAGGCGAACGCTAAAACCGCCGCCAGGTTGAAATAAAGATTGCGCGTTCCTCGATGGAATTGCGCCCTGACGGTGTGATGAAACCGCCCAGACGGTATTCAACGCCGCCCCATTCGCGCCCCACAGACATTTGCAATTTGTGCTGATCGAAATCAGGGGTGCCCGCCCGACCCGGCTGGACGCTAACGACTGAAAAAGTCTGTGCTAGCACCAACCAATGCGCGTCCGGCCGCCAGCCGAGCGTCAGATCGAGCCGCGCCTCGTCGAGATCGATACCGTCGCGCCAGCGATAGGCGATCTGGCTATCGACAAAAACCGCCCTTCCCCAGGACTGCCCGGCCAATAGTCGGATTTCTGCCGCCTGACCGCCCGATCCCAAAGGGCGATTGGAGACGTTTTCACCCTGTCCGGGAATAAGCGCAGTCGCCTGGAGCGCCAAGGTTCGCGCATCATCCTGCCAGAGCTGGGCCCGGGCACCAAACTCACTGGCCGACAAGCCGCTGGCACTATCCTCATCCGGGCCAGAACGACGACTGACATTCTGCCAGGCCATGCGGCCGATTAATGTGAAGCGATCATCCAGGCCATATTCAACGTAAAATGCCACTTCGTCCTTATAGAAGTATCCATCATCGGTGCGGGCGCGATCTTCGTCCCAGGACTGATCCGCACGATCAAGCAGGGTGGTGACGATAAAGAGCCCCTCCCCCTTCGGTTGCGTCCACGCCCCGGCCGAAACCGGGGAGCTGAGTGTGGCAACCGACAGTATCGAAGAGAGGAGTGTGTTGATTAAGTATCGAAACCCGGCGATTCGCGACGGACGCGATCGAGAAGGGCGGCCCAGGCGATTTCCTTGAAGAATTCGTTGCCGGCAATCTCGGAGGATTGATCGAATACACGGTCCTGCATGTCCTGATCGCATTCCAGCAAATCTCCGCCTGCCTGGGCCATGATTTGCACCTTACATGCACGCTCCAGGAGATATATGCGGATATACACGGAAAACGGGTGGTCGCCAACCGATAACGTTCCATGGTTGCGCAGGATCATTACATTTTTGTCGCCAAGATCAGCGACGAGACGTTTTTTCTCCTCCGATTCCAGCGCGACACCCTCATAGTCGTGATAAGCTAGGTCGTTGTATACATGCATGGAAAGCTGGGAAATCGGGCGCAATCCACCTTTCTGAGCCGCCACCGCGACCCCGGCATCGGTATGCAAATGCAGAGCGAGCTTCACGTCTTCTCGCGCCGCGTGGATCGCGGAGTGAATAACAAATCCTGCTGGATTGATGCCAAACTGAGCCGGCGGCAATACATTTCCGTCAAGATCGACCTTGACCATATTGGACGCTGTTACGTCCTCGTAGAGCAACCCAAACGGATTGAGCAAGAAGTGCTCATCCGGGCCCGGTACGCGCATTGAGATATGCGTGAAGAACATATCGTCCCACCCGTGCATGCGCACCAGGCGGTAGAGCGCTGCCAGATCACAGCGCGCCTTCCACTCTTCAGGTGTCACCTGTTCTTTGACTGAAAGAGCTGTTTGATCGTCCATGGGAGTTTTCCCCTCATTATGGTTATCGCCAACTTACGCAGGATCGTGTGTCTCAGCGTTGCGGTCAAATATCGCGCGCAAGGCGCAATCCTGAAAACTGCCAACGCGCCTGGGGCGGGAAGAAATTTCGGTATGTGTCTCGCACGTGATCGGGCGGTGTGGCACAGGATCCACCGCGCAAAACAAACTGTCCGCACATAAATTTGCCATTGTATTCGCCGACCGCATCGCGAGCCGCCTTATAGCGCGGGTAGGGCGAATAGGCGGATCGGGTCCACTCCCAGACGCCACCCAGCATTTGCTGCAAATTTCCCGCCTCTCCCTCGACACAGGCCGCAGGATGAGCGGACACGCCGGCTTCGGCAAAGCGCCCGGGCACCCCGTCAGTGGTGCGGGCGGCGAACTCCCACTCCCGCTCCTCAGGCAAGCGGGCATCCGCCCACTCGGCATAGGCACACGCTTCATAGAAGCTAAGATGTGTGACGGGCGCGGCTAAATCGAGCGGATGCTGCCCATGCAGCGTGAATTCATGCCACTGCCCCTCGAGCTTGCGCCAATACAGGGGAGCCTCGATGTCATTACAACACCGCCAAGCCCAGCCGTCCGAGAGCCACAACAAAGCGTTGGAATACCCGCCGTCTTCAACAAATTGGAGGTATTCGCGATTGTTGACGGGCTGCTCAGCCAATTGAAAATCGGTCAGAACGGCCTGATGCGCCGGACCTTCATTATCAAAGCAAAAGCTATTCTCTGAATGGCCAAATCTGTATGTGCCCCCTTCAAAGCTTACCCACCGGCTCGGCAGCGAAATTTCCTTGCAGTCTTCCGGTGGAGCATAGGCCGCCGGGGCGAACGGATGGCGGGACAGGACATGCTTGATGTCCATCAACAATAATTCCTGGTGCTGCTGCTCATGCGCTAACCCGAGCAAGATAACGGCTTCGACTTCACCAATTTGTGTTGCGGCCGCAGATGAAAGAAATCTCGCAACTGATTCATCTACATATGTTCTGTAACGCAACACATCCTCCAGGGGAGGCCGACTTAACAATCCCCGCTCGGCACGGTCATGGCGCTCGCCAATTCGCTCGTAATAGGAATTAAACAGGTGATTGTAGTGCGGATCGAACACTGTGTAGCCAGGCGATGACGCCTGCAAAAGAAACGTCTCCCAAAACCAGCTGGTATGCGCCAAATGCCACTTTGTCGGACTGACATCCGGCATCGACTGTAAAGCCATGTCTTCGGAAGACAATGGCGCGATCAACGCTTGGGTTGCATTTCGTACTTTTGAATACTTGGCTAGTATTGATGCCGGGTTCATATATTTTCTGGCCTTTTTCGCATGCTCGAGCCGTAAATTAACAAGTTTTCAAGGCGTGTGCCCTTTAATGAGCACGTTAGAAAAAGAGTATTGTAAATCCGACGATGGCACTAACACCCGCAGAAGCCGTAACTCAACTCGCAAAGTTGAAGGACCCAAGTAAGCGTAGTGCGCTTGCAATTGGGGTCACTGACTTGTGTATCGCCCAACCTCTTTCCCCCACAGCAGACCCCGTCGCCGGCCAATTGCTGATAACGCTAACGACCGGTGCTGATCTCGATTCCAAAGTCGCGATGGCGGAAAAACTCGCCAAATGTAAGTGGGCCCCCAATTCTGCGGTAAAACATCTTGCGTTCGAAGAGATAAAAGTTGCCAGCATTATAATCAAGAAGTCCAAGTGCTTGACCGATCAAGACTTGATGGACATCGCAAAGACTGGCTCGACAGACCATCGACGGCATTTGGCCAACCGGGCAAATCTTCGCCTGGCTGTAACGGACACGTTGGCAGGCCCTGCCGAACCTGTAATTTTACGCGCTCTGGCGAATAACGACACCGCAGAGATTAGCGAGAACACGCTCGATATTTGCCTGACCGCCGCCAAGGATCATCCCAAACTTCGGGAAGCTCTGGCCCGCCGGCACGATTTATCGACCGATTATGCGACCCAATTGTGCATCATGCTGCCGACAAATTGGCGCGAGGAATTGTATCGACGCTTCGGTCTCGACAAGGAGAAAGTCGAATCGCTGACCGTTGAGGCCGCCCTCGGCGCATCGAGTGCGGGCGCCGACAAAATAGCGGAAGAGGCCGTGAATAACGCCGAAGATGACGGCACTCTGGACGGCAATTTCGCACTCACAGCATTGCGCGCAAACGATTCGGTATTGTTTGATCACAGCATTGCACGACTTTGTAATGTCTCGCCTTCGCAATGGCGTGTCGCGCTGGCAATGGGCGGGGTTCGTGCCGCTGCAATGGCCTGCCAGGCCGCTGGCCTTGAGAAGACCGCCTATCCGGTCATCCATCGCGCCTTGCAGGCGGGCGGACGCATGCATCAAACCCTCGAGGGCGAGGCGATGTCAGCGGCAGCGAATGTATTTCGCATGTATGGCAAAGAAAAAGCCGCCAAAGTCTTGCGCCAAATGGGAAGCAAGGTATGAATATCGACCTGTTCTGACAGGCGATTTTCGATTGAGCACAGATAATTTCTCATCCATGGCATTTCTGGCCAGTCCGCGTCCCGACGCGGCTGAGGCAAAAGCGCGCCTTGAAAAACGCTATGGGAGCATCCCACTCGACACGGCAGAGACAATTATCGCCCTCGGGGGTGATGGAATTATGCTCGACGCCCTGCATCGCTCTATCAATACCGGTGCCCGGGTTTTCGGCCTGAATTTCGGCTCGGTTGGCTTCTTGATGAATGAGAGCGGCGACAATGACTTGCCCGAAAGGATCAGCAAGGCCGAGCAGGCGCTCATCCACCCGCTACGGACCAATGGTGAAGATATAAACGGTAACGCGTTTGAGGCCCTGGCGATCAATGAGGTGTCCCTGCTGCGGGAAACACGCCAGACCGCGAAGATCAAAATCCGGATTGATGATCGAGATCGGTTGAGTGAATTGCAAGCCGATGGTGTGTTAGTTGCCACGGCTGCCGGATCGACCGCCTATAATTTGTCCGCACACGGCCCGATATTACCGCTTGATTCTAAAGTGTTAGCCTTAACACCCATCAGCGCATTTCGCCCGCGTCGCTGGCGCGGTGCCTTATTGCCGCATACCGCAAAGCTGAGCTTTGAAATCCTTGATCCGCTTCTGCGCCCGGTCTCTGCGGTGGCCGACAATCGAGAGTTTCGGGAGGTTGCACATCTCGAAGTCGTGGAGGCGGCCGACCTAACTCTTAAACTATTGTTTGATGAGGGAAAAAACCTTTCCGAGCGCATTCTCGCCGAACAGTTTGAAAATTAGCAAGATTTAGGTCCACGTTAAGCAAAGGCGCTTAAACTCTGTCATTGAAACAATGCGGACAGAATTTGTATGCGACTTGAGCGGACAGATATTGGGCAAACCGGCATGGATACCCTTAAGGGCATCCGCGTGCTCGTGGTTGATGACAACGCGGCGCTGCGCGGCTTGTTGCGCGTGTCCCTGCAAGCTTTTGGCTGCCACACCGTTTTGGAAGCTTCATGCGTCGACCAGGCCTTGAATCATCTCGATTCCACTCCGATCGATCTCATCATTACGGACTGGAAGATGACCCCGCGAGACGGGCTCGATCTCGTGCAAACGATTCGCCGGCCATTGATGAATGGCTATTCACGCGTGCCCGTCATTATGTTGACGGCATATTCCGACACGGCTCGGATGCGCGAGGCGAAGGATGCCGGTGTCAACGAATTCCTGGTCAAACCCTTCACCGCAGAACGCCTCGCAGGTGCGCTGGTTTGCGTCCTGGCTGAAACACCAGAATTTATAACAACCGATATTTTCTTCGGACCAGATCGCCGCAGCGTATCGCGCGCGCCCTCGTCGAAGACCTCACTTGAAATTGCCGCTCACAGGTAAGAAGGAATTCCCGATGGCCAAAGCCCAACAAGACGCCGAGATGATCGCCGCGCCGAATATGCTGCAAATCAAGGTTGGCGGACCCATTAGCGGGGCGGATCTACACCTGATCACCGCCGCGGAAGAAGCCATGAAAGACATGCGGTCAAGCTTCGCCCAGTGGCTGGAAGAAGAAGTCTGCAACCTGGAGATGGCTGCGGCCGACGCCAAGACAGCAGGCTTAAGTTCCGAGGAAGGTGAACGCCTGTTTGTTCGGGCGCATGACCTTCGGGGCCTGGGAACCACCTATGAATTTCCGCTGATCACGAGACTCGCATCTTCTATGACCAAGCTGATTGATATGTCGGAGAAACGCGAAAAGGCCTCACTTGGGCTTGTGATGGCGCATGTCGGGGCCATTCGCGCCGCACTGTCTCAGAACATCAGGGATAGCGATGATAGCGTTGCGTCAGAGCTGGCAACCGAGCTTGAAAACCGGGCTATAGAGTTTGCCAAACCCTGGAAAGACGAATAGTGATTCTGGCTTAAATCGCGACCAGATCCAGACAGTTTCAACCTTTCGGTCGCCCTATCAAAAAGCCCGCGTTCTTCGAGCGCGGGCTTTTTGATTCATCGCATGGCACGTAAATCATCCCACGAGCGCAACATCTTCCCGCTCTTCATCCATACGATCAAGGATATAGTCGAGGTCTTCGTCGGGAATGCCCTGAAAGCGGGTAATCGACCGCTCCGCCAAAATCCGTCGAAAATGAGCGCGGCCTTCGGCACTATCACTCATTTCCAATGCGTTATAAACATCCAGGGCGGCGCGTATGGCCGGATATAACCGACGCGGCAACCCTGTCCGATCATAGATCGCCCGAAGACCCAAGGGGCCCGCATCGTGGATCAGAAGCCACGCCTTGGCATGCGATACGCCCGCCATCTCAGCCAATGCAAATTCAAGAAATCTAACGTGCCCCCGCAATACCGTTCGCAATATCAACGAAGGTGTCAGCCGCCCATTCATGCGCAATTGCTGCACAAAATGCATCGGGTCGTGCGCCAAACCTGCCTGATCAACGAGGTCAACCGTCGCACGTTCTCGCGTGGTTTCGGATATTTCGACCGCGAGCTGCGGTGGCAGGGCATGCTTTTTGACCATGCGTTGCATAGCCTCATCGCTGACATGAGCGATAAGCTTTTCAGTAATATCAAGCGGTAAGTGCGACCGCGCGACGAAGGCATCCATGACATCAGAATTGGTGCCAAATTCTTCGAGACTGCGCTGGTAACTGGCATCTTCAAACCGGGCACCATCATTGGCAGCCGCGATACCAACGGCCCGATCATCCCCGGTATCGATAATTTCGTGGACGATGATTGGAGAGATTTCTTCGCGCGCGGCAATCGCGCAGCGCTTACTGGTCGTTGAGTGTTGTAGAACCGTGATCAAGTCTTCATCCGTCAACATCGGTGATGAGACCAGAACCGGTGTTGCAACCGCATCGACATCCGCGGCAAGTTTGATGGCAAGTTCGTGCGGTAGATTGCGCGAATTTTTCAGTGTGACGGCCATGGCGCGACGCACAAGCTCGGCGGCATCCATGCTGATCAGCTTGAGAATGTCATGGGCGGCAGCGCGCTCATCGTCTGTCAGACTTGGGACATCCACCCGATTACAGATCTTTCGTGCCGCCAGAGCCCGATCCTCGTCACTCTCACCCTTGATCAGGCGGCGAACATCTTCTTCTGTCAAACGGTTACGAAGGGCTATGACGCTCATGGCGATCTCGTTTCATGTCAACGTGAAGCGCGAAAATACCGCACTTATGCTTAATGAATGCTTGCGGTGCCGTGTTAGTCGCGATCCTTGGAACGCGGGCTGGAAGGCATTTCCAGAGATGCCAGCAATTCCATCAATGCAGGAGATAGCTCACCGTCGCCGATCCGCATGAAACCACTCGGAGAGAGGGGCGAAACCGGACCAGAACTGACAGCGGAGACAGATATATCGCGGAAAGCGGGACTCGCTGCGACTGCCGCTGAAGCGGGGTTTGCCGTGGACGCCATGATCGGGCGTTCTTCCGACAATATTGCGAGAACCTGGGATGCTGAACGCGGTGCCCCATTGTCGTAAAAAATGGCGCGGTTAGCCTGCGCGGCGGCAGGAAAAAGCGTGTCTGCCCGACTGGCGGGGGATTGTTCCGCTGCGGTGATAAGTCCGGCCGCACCGCTGGCTCCAAGGAAATGCGCCGCATATAGCTCGCCACTCGTTGGCTGCCGACCAATCCGCCCAGCTATGATATCCGCATTCTCCGACGCCAGCTCACCGGCCATTCGCGCGGAAACGCCCGCATCGAAGCGCAAATCAAGAATAGCACTGCGCTGCTGTGGATCTTCGATCTGAAAACGACCATTGGCGTCGCGACTGATCGATTTGGCCATATCGCCCAGACCGTGTTTCTCACCATGGCGATCGACCATGGACAGCCAAGTCTGCTCGATAAATTGATACATGCCCGCAGCGCTAGAGGTTTGCGCGGTTGCTGACGCGTCGAAATTACTCTCCCGGGCAGCCGTGCGCACCAGGAAATTGAAATCGGCGCCGGTTTCCGTTGCCGCCTGTCGGATAACGCTGGTCGCGAATTCGTGGTTATTGGGATTGATAGCACTGACCACGAATACCTCCTGCGGATAGAATCACTCGCCTCAGCATCACTGCGACCGCCCTAACCCGGCGTTAACAATAATAGTCGCGCGGCGCGGGAAAGCGGTGGTATAATGCGCGTGAGGGACTTCGACTGAATCGGAGAATCACATGCAACGATTACTCAAACCCGCCTTGGCGGCATTGGCTGGGGCCCTTGCCATTTCAACAATCGGCATCGGATCGGCGGCGGCGTCCGACAGTATTCGCGTCGTCAATGTTCGCGGCTTTTCAATTATCGACAATCAGCACCTGGTGCTCAATGGCGGGGTGTCGCGCCACTATCTCGTGACGCTGCGGCATGTGTGCCCCAGCATGCGGTTTGAGCACACGATTGCCACGAGCTTCGGCCCGACCGCGACAATTCACTCCCCGCATTTCGAATATATCTATACGCGGGACCAGGACCGGCGCTGTTATATCGATACGATTGAGCTCGTTGAAAGCCTTGATGCAGCGCGGGCGCTGCTCGCGGAACGTGCCGAGGATGAAGCGGCTGAAGACTAAGGCCAAATCTGCCAACGTCCAGAACACCGGGTCGGTTCGCCAAGCCTACAAGGCGTGGTCGGAGATCTATGACAGCAACGATAATGCGACGCGGGATCTTGATGCCGTGTTGCTGCGTGCTGCAGATTTGGTGCTTGAGCATGCGCATGTTGTGGAGCTGGGCGCTGGCACAGGTAAAAACACACGCTATCTGGCCAGTCGCGCGCACCATGTCACGGCCATGGATCTAACGCCGGCGATGCTGGACAGGGCCCGTTTGCGTGTGCCTGACAGCCATGTCAGCTTTGTCGAGCATGACCTGACACAAAGCTGGCCGGTCGACAATAATTGTGTTGACCTGGTAGTCGGCAATCTGGTGCTGGAGCACATCGCCGACTTGGGATTTGTGATGCAGGAGGCGGCCCGAGTATTGCGCGCGGGTGGCACACTTTACCTCAGTGAGCTGCATCCGTTCCGTCAGCTCCAATCCAAACAGGCACGCTTCACGATTGATGGCGAAACAACCTTTGTCGACGCCTTCCTGCACACAACTTCAGACTATATACGCCCTGCCCTGGCGAACGGCTTCGTCTTGCGTGAGATGACCGAAGCGCTCGAGGACAATCTCCCGGTCAACGTCGAAAACCCGCCCCGGATTTTGACGCTTCGGTTTGAGCTGAACGCCTCCTAGAAGAGGCGCTCAATCTCGCTGTATTCGCCGCGTGTGTGCAGAGTCAATGTCACCTCAGCGTCTGTCGGATTGCGCCAATACCAGCCGTGAACACCGTCAAAGGCCGCAGTAAATTCGCCTTCATCGGAGAGCGTGTCCCTCGCCTGCTGATAGCTGATGAATTGTTCATTGGGTCCGTCAGCATGCAGATCATAATTGAGCCCACCCCCCTCGGCTGACCAGGCATACGACGCGGCCTGTCCCTCGAGCATGGAGAGCTTGATCTCCGTCGACAGGCGCGGCCCCAGCGTGACGGTCATAGTGTCGCGCCATTCGCCGGTACCGCTCTGGGCAGATGGGATAGATGCCGTTTGGGCTGGTGCGGCGACCTCGCCACGATCTGCGGCGGCCTCCTGGACCAGCTGGGTCTTGATTTCGCCCATCGCTGTCAGGCCCAGCACGCCGCCGATACCGGTCGGGTCGATGCCATATTCCGCGGGTAGAACCACCGTGACCAGCAAGGCGGATGCGGCAGCCATGGCAATCATTGTTGATTTCATCAATTGTTGGGATGACGGTAGGTCTGTCGATGTGGGCAAATCAGAATTGGTCATGATATCAAGTCCCTACAGGAGGATCAGGTGATGAAATAGCCGGCCAGTTGCACACCGACCAGCATGAAGCCGGCCATCATCAGAAGCACATTGGCGGTATAAGCATGGCGGGCGAAGGATACGCTGGAGCGCCAAAAGCCCATCGCAATCAGGATCGCCGAGAGGGCCATTAATTGGCCAATCTCGACGCCAACATTGAAGGCCAGCAAATTCGGCAATAGCCCGTCGGGCGAGATTTCGTAATCCAGTAATTTTGTCGCCAGGCCGAAGCCATGGAACAGGCCAAACACCAGCGTCGCGGCCCGCGTATCCGGCTGCACACCAAACCAGCGCTTGAACGCGCCCATATTGTCGAGCGCCTTGTAGACGACAGAGAAACCGATGATCGCGTCGATCAGATAGGCGCTGATGCCGATCTCCATGAAGACACCGAGCAACATGGTAGTCGAATGCCCCAGCGCAAACAGGCTGACATAGATGCCGATCTGCTTCATCCGGTAGAGATAGAAGATCACCCCAAACAGGAAGAGCAAATGGTCATACCCGGTCACCATATGCTTGGCGCCCAGATAGATGAACGGGATCAGATTGATGCCGGTGATCTGCTGGATATAGCCCTTATCGCCCTCGGT
>JAQXCQ010000156.1 GCA_029251785.1 Maricaulis sp.
TGATCCAGATCGCCGACTTCACCGTGCTGATCGTCGCTATGTCGGTGATCATGGCCTATTTCACCTTTAAATCGAAAAGCCTCTGGCCCGCCGTCATGTTCCACGCCGCCCACAACGTCTATTATGACGAGATCTTCAATCCGCTGACCGAGAATACCGGCGGCACGGGAAACTGGACCGGCGAATACGGTTTCATGATGCCGATCATGGCGACTCTTCTGGCGGTGTATTTCTGGCGCAAGGCGAAGGCGGAGGGGCTGTAGGCGTCAGCTATTGGTGGCTATTGCGTTGCAGCTAAAGGCTCGACGTTCTTGATCAACCTGCTCGATAGGCGTGTCACCCATCAAGACACGGCGATAGAGTGCGAGACCGGTTGATGTCGGAGACGCGATTTGCATGTCACGACCATCTCTCAACGCTGCTATCGTGACGGGGGTGGCCGTCGATCGCATATGGAAAAGAACGATTGAGGTCTCCGCCTCATCCCCATCAATGTTGCCCAGCTGTTCTTGCTGCCGGTCGCTCACAACCTCAAAATTATTCGTGTTCGCATCATAAAAGCTTACCGACGCGTAGCTTCCATCACTAGGCCAAGGCACGCTCAACTCGACATTGCTTTCCGTCAAATCATACGCGCAAACCGAATACAGAATATCCGGGCTCGGCCGGACCACACGCCGCGACGTCTCATCGGTAATCGGACCATGAAACACTTGGTTGTATCCCGGTCCAAACGAGGTGAGCCGACCCAGCGCCTTGTCCATCAGGAAGCCCGGCACCCAGTTCAGCACCAGCCAAAATCCCAGCCCTGCGGCCACGAGGCCTCCGGCGATCGGTGCGAGCCATTGTCTCATGTCTCGCTCCTGCAACTGATCCGTTCGACGGTCGGCAGATTGGCCAGCGTCGCATCCTCTACCAGCGCCGCATCGGGCTGATACAGACGCAGCGTCAGATTGAACGCCCCGGCCGCCTCACTGCTGATCCGGTGCGCCGGAGAGCGTGTCTGTCCCTGCGAGATAATCGCTTCGACAGGGAATCCGGTCGTGTCATCGGCGGTCAGCGAGTGGGCCTCCTCGCCATTGACCGCCAGGAACTCGTCCTCGGCATACAGGGTCACACTCCACCAGCGCGCCTGCGGGGCCGAATCCACTGTCAGCCGATAAGTACAGGCCTCGTCAAAGGCCCGGCCTTCACTGTCGTGATCAGAGCTGAAATAGATCGTCTCTGTCTGTCGCAGCGCCATCAATCCGCGACGCGCGATCACCGCCCGTATCAGCGGCGTGGCATCGACCGAGCCGATATGCTGATTGGTATACCAGTTGCCGGCCCGGATGCCGCCCAGCTCCGTGGGTCCAAACGCCAGCGCCAGCGCAGCGGCTCCGCCAAGCACCAGCCCGATCGGGATCGTCATCAAAATTCGTTTTATCATGCGGCGAGCCTAATCCGGTCGACCCGGATCGCAAGCAAAATTTAGGCGGCTTTCAATTGTGCCGCGATCACACCGAGCATTGACTGGATGGCGCGCAGTTTTGGCTTGGCCTCCTCATCAGCCGCTTCGGCCAGCCCCATTTGGGATTGTAGATGACGCAGCGCTCGCGCCTGTGCGTCCGAGGCACACTCACCCACCGGCAATGCCCCCGCCGTGGCCAGTTTGAGGAAGGCTGTGGCCTTGTCCAGCGCCGGCCGTGCCCCCGCCTCAACAGCGTTGAGAATCTTGCTCTCATCGATGATTTTCATACCAAGAGAATCGAAGGCAGCGGCCAGCTCGGCCTTCTCCTTTTTGGGATATCCCCCCTTGATCACATTGGCTTGCAGTGCTGTCAGGGCAGCAAGGCGCTCAAGAGGTTGCCCGCCTCCCTGCAGGTAGTGACTCTGGCAGTCGTGTGAACCCATTTGACCCCGGACAAAACCTGCAAGTTTCTTCTTGTTCTCTTCGCCCACCAGGTTTTCCTCAAGCTTGATCAAGCGATCGAGCTCCTCGCCCGGATCTCGCGAGTGCTTCAGTAATTCATCAATATTTTCAGTTGTTAGAAGCCGGGAGGAACGCGCCTGGAACGCGGCGTTAAGCGCATCAATCGGCAAGATATTGCCGGCTCCCATCACCAGTTTCTGTGCCAACTCCCTTAGCATCCGCACTTCTTGACGAATACTGCTTGGGCGCAATCGTCTTGGTCGCTCCAATTCCTTGAGCAATTTCTGTGCGATCACTGTCCGGCATTCGCTCAACTCACCGGCATCGATTTTTTCTGCCATGCGCTTGGCTGCACTGGGTGCCAGATTGAGTGAGCTCGCTCCCCTATCACCATCATAAATGCAAGTCAGACGTTCCAGCGTCTCCCCCAAATCTTTGCATTTGCCAAGCAATGCATCAAAGCCCGCCTCAAACCGGATGATTTCACCGAGGAAAGAATCGATTTCGGCGCGAGCATATTCATGAGGATCTGCCGCCTCCGGAAGGTTGTCGGAGAGGGCCAGAACCGCGTTTAGCTTGGCGTCATAGCTTTTTTCAGCCTTGAGATGGTCAACGATGACGGCACGCAGCAGATAGGAAGATGTGTTCTTCTCGAACAGATCATTCACGACGGTCGCGAAATTTTTGTCCTGGGGATACGTTGGGAGTCTCTTCTTTCGAACATCACCGTATATCCGGCTCAGCGAATTTTGGATCAGCTCATTAAGTTGTTTCACCAGTTTTGCGACGCTAGCATCATCGGTCTGGGCGCGAGCTATAGCGACTTTCTGAACCGCATGCTGCAAGTCTGTGCCTGACGCCTCAAGGGATTCCACCAGATCGGCTCGATGGAGCAATTCCATCGGAATGACTTTCATCCGCTCGAGCCATTACTGCAGAACGCGGAAAATAGTGTCCCGGGCATGGGGCAGAGACAGGTCATCAGGTGTCAGGCATGGGAGCTTAGACTCGCCAGTTTTTTCTTTGACATCACCCATCGTCTCCGCACCGGATTCCCAGACAGGCACCGATTTAAAGACGCGGTGTTGCTCATCAAATTTTTCCTTGGTCACACGAACAGACGAACCGTCAACGCTACGGACCAATTTATGGGCGGCCCGTATGGCGGTGTCGCGGTCATTCTTCGCCTCATGTAGGGCCCAGGAGGCCTTTGCGTGCTTCTTAAAGAAGATTTCGTAATGCGTGCCGCCAGTCATAAGAGACTCCCATGAATGACAACAAGTTGCACAACGAGCCTTAAAGCCTCGTGAACCATACAGTTTTGCCACATTCTCCCTGAGATTTTCGCCACAATTTGAAGTATTGTGCTTGGCGATCAGGCGTCTGGGTGGTTAATGTCCCGCGCAAACCCTTCCAAATGCGCCAATAAAGTACGGCGCAGCGACCGGAGCAAGCATGGCTACAATCGCACTTGTCGACGACGACGAGAATATCATCACCTCGGTTTCCATCTTCTTGGAGGGCGAAGGCTATCATGTCAGAACGTACAATGACGGTGCATCCGCGCTCGCGGCACTCGCCGAGGATCCGCCGGATCTGGGTGTATTTGATATCAAAATGCCCCGGATGGATGGGTTGGAATTGCTCCGCCGTCTGCGCCAAACATCAAATCTTCCGGTCATATTCTTGACCTCCAAAGACGATGAGTTCGATGAGGCTCTGGGGCTCAATCTTGGTGCCGACGATTATATTGCAAAGCCATTTTCCCAGCGATTGCTGGGGGAGCGGGTGAAGGCCGTCCTTCGTCGGGCGCGTCCAGAAGGCGAGCCAGACCCAGTGTCCGGCATGGAGCCCGGCGATTCGAAGCCTCTAGAGCGTGGCAAATTACTGCTCGATCCCAATCGTCATTCCTGTTCCTGGAACGGCGAGCCGGTGCGTCTCACCGTCACCGAATTTTTGATTCTTCAGGCGCTGGCAACCCGGGTGGGTTATGTGAAGAGCCGGGACAGTCTGATGGACGCGGCCTACGATGATCAGGTCTACGTTGATGACCGCACCATCGATAGCCACATCAAGCGGGTGCGTAAGAAATTCCGAGAGGTCGACAAGACCTTTGATTCCATCGAGACCCTGTATGGCGTGGGCTACCGCTATAAAGAAGATTAGATTCGACCGCCTGCGTGCAGGGTTCGAAAGTGCAGGTGATTTCCTGCGCTATGTGGTTCCACGCGCCTCTTCGCGACTGGCACAACTAATTCTAGTGGCAAATTTTGTGGCGCTTGGCGTGTTGGTCGTCGGCATGCTCGTCCTCAGCGAAACTCAGCGCGGCTTGGTCACGGCCCGTCTCGATGCGCTTCGCACGCAGGGCGAGTTGATCGCAAACGTCCTCGCCGTTGGGGCTTCGGACATCGCGCCCGCTCCAGCGTTGAGAAATGATGATGCACGGGCATTATTGCGACAGTTATATGTGCCGGAACAGGCCCGTGTTTTGGTGTTTGATAAGGCCGGTATGCAGGTCGCGGACAGTCATTTGCTGGCCGATGTCGTCGAGATGACCGATCTGCCGCCTGTTGGTGAAGAGCGTCCCAGTATCGCCAGCAGCGCCCGAAGTCTCCCCGGTCGAGCATTGGACGGGTTTGCCAACATCCTAAGATCAGACGCCGAGAAAGACGCCTTCAATCGCAGTCGGGCCGCTGAGGTCGAGTTGGCGGTTTCGGGAGAATTGGTGGCGGGCGTTCGGCGCGAGGAGGATGGGCGCCGGGTGGTGTCTGTCTCAATTCCAATTCAGCCGGTGCGCGCCATTATCGGAGCGGTCACGATCGAATCCTACGGATTGGATGATTTGATCGCGGCCCAACGACGAGCCCTATTACCGTTTATTCTGATCGCTGCCCTCGTGACGGCGCTTTCATCTCTGGCTTTGACCTATTTTATTGCGCGACCGATCCGCCGTTTGGCCCAAGCCGCGCATGATGCAAGACGTGCCGGTGGCAGTCGGGTGAAAATGCCAGATCTTGGCTCGCGCAAAGATGAGATCGGTGAGCTGGGCGTCGCTCTTTCTGAGATGACGGAAGCTTTGTATGACAGAATGGACGCGATCGAGAGCTTCGCAGCCGACGTGTCCCACGAGCTCAAAAACCCTCTAACCTCAATTCGGTCCGCGGCCGAAGTTCTGCCGCTCGCTAAGGATGATGAGCGTCGACAGAGATTATTGTCTGTGATCCAGGCCGATGTCAGCCGACTGGATCGTTTGATTACGGATATTTCAAAGGCATCTCGTGTGGATGCCGAGTTGGCGCGAGAAGATGTTGGTCGCCTGGATCTGTGTGGACTTCTGGAAAACTTGGCAGAGGTATACAGCGAAGGGAAGGACGGTGGTCCGGGGGTTGTTTTTGAAAATACGGTTCGCAATGGGTCGGTTTTGGGCCGAGAAGGGCCGCTGGGGCAAGTTTTTCGCAATCTGATCGACAATGCACTTACGTTCAGTCCGACGGATGGTGAGGTTCAATTGACGGCCAGTCGTGGCCATCGCGACGGCGGCATTAAGCTTGTGATTACGGTAGAAGACAACGGTCCGGGGATCCCCACCGAAAATCTCGAAACCGTCTTTGACCGGTTCTATACCGAGCGCCCAAAAGGCGCGGCATTCGGCAAACATTCTGGCCTTGGACTCGCGATTTCCCGCCAAATTGTCGATGCGCATGGCGGTCTGATCGATGCGGGCAATCGCGTTGATTCTGAGGGCAATATTGTCGGCGCGATCTTCACCGTAGAGTTGCCAGCGGCATTGGCGAACTGACATCAACTGCGCTCCAATTGCAAAAAGACGCTTTCCCTGCGGCGCAAGGCGCGTTTAACTCAAGACATGATTGGAGTCGTCGTCGTCAGCCACGGTCGTTTAGCCGATGAATTTGTCGCCGCCACAGAGCATGTGGTCGGACCGATGGATGCCTTTTTGGCTGTCTGCATTGGGCCGGACGACGATATGGAACAACGCCGTGGCGATATCCGACAGTCGATTGCCGATGCGGATCGCGGCGAAGGCGTACTGATTCTCACCGATATGTTCGGTGGTACACCATCCAATTTGGCCATTTCTCTGATCGAGACAGATAAGGTCGAAGTGATCGCAGGCGTAAATCTGCCAATGCTGATCAAATTGGCTGAAGCGCGCTCGCGGGCCGATCTGAACAGCTTGGCCCGCATGGGCCAGGACGCCGGTAAACGCTATATCGCGATTGCCTCCGACGTTCTTGAAGGCGCTAACAAGTGAACGAGACGATGACCCGGCAGGTCACAATCGTGAATGCGCGAGGTTTGCACGCGCGGGCGGCGGCTAAATTTGTCGAGACCGTCCGTGGCTTTGAGGCAAATGTACGGGTCACAAAAGATGGTGAAACCGTCAATGCCGATTCCATTATGGAATTGCTGATGCTCGCCGCCAGTAAGGGTTCTACAATCCAGATTCAATCGGAAGGCCTACAGGCGCAGGAATCGCTGGATCGCCTTGTCGAGCTGGTGGAGGCTGGCTTTTACGAAGAGGATTGACGGTCGCCCTTTTCCGCGACCGCCTCCGTTTGATGAGGTAAGCCTGTTCAGGCTTCAACCCTATTCTGAATCTTTGTCGAATTCGATATCCGGGGCGCCTGGTGCGAAATCGCCAATGACCGCCGCATCCGTCATTGGGTCCGCTGCGTCATCGATTAGCGGGTCATTGTACAATGCATCGACGGATGCAGGTTCTTCTGGCTCATCCGCATCAGCGCCTGCCACTCCCTGATCCATGGTTTCAGTGTCGGTTGCTATGAATTCTGAGTTCGCGTTGGCGTTGACACCGCTCGTCTCATCGCTTTCAATACCAGCCGCATCGACCGTTTCGTTTTCGTCCAGTGTGGGAGAGGCGATCTCCTCACCGCCACTTGTTTCAGGGGTGTCCTGATCCGGTTCAGCATTGATCGCTGTATCATCAATGACCGGCATTGGAGGTGGTGGTGCCAAGGCCATGGTGCGTTCGGCGTCGTGGGTTTCATCGTCTTTTTCGTTGGAAAGTTCCGCGCCTGAAGCTTCCGATGCGTTCAGCGCAATGGCTGCTGCCAACGCCGTTTCATCAGGCAAATCGTCGTCCTCGGATGTCACCTTCTCAGCGGTATCCGCGTCCGGGCTGGTGGTATTAAGGCTTTCCTCGGCTCCATTATTCTCA
Organism: Maricaulis sp.; assembly: GCA_029251785.1. Taxonomy (GTDB): domain Bacteria; phylum Pseudomonadota; class Alphaproteobacteria; order Caulobacterales; family Maricaulaceae; genus Maricaulis. Next base: position 7,113 of record JAQXCQ010000156.1, read on the forward strand.
ATCGGTGTGGTTTCTGTTGAACCGAGGCTTGCCGCGTCATCGGATTGAGCAGCGTTTGAATCGGTCTCGGATCCATCGTCGGACGGAATGTCCGCGTGATCTGGGGTTGAATTGTTTTCGATTGATGTGTCGCTGGAGCTGTCCGCCGCGTCTTCTTCGGCGAAGGTTCGGGTTTCCAATTCATCACGCGCGGCGTCGTCTACGGTCGCGGTATTTCCGTCGAATGAGGGAGTGGCTTCTGCCTCACCTTCAGCAATTGCGGCTGCGGCGGCAATTGCTGCAGCGGCAATGGCCGCATCCTCTGTCGGCCCCTTTGACGCGTCAGCTGATGCAACGCCTTCTTGCGGTGGGTGGCGCATGACGTGTTCAGCCAAACGATCTACCCGTGCATTAAAACGACCGCCGTCGCGGATGCGATTGATCAATCCGCCAGCTGCGAAGATGAATAGGGCACCAGCAATCATGATCAATGTGACGTCCGCGCTGCCAAGCACCGCGCCACCAATCACGCACAAAACGGCTAAAGCGGGAATGTAGATTAGACGCCACGAGCGCGCAGCAAACGCGATCACAGCCAGCAGTGTTGCGCTGATTCCGAGACTCCACTCTGTGAGGAATTCCATTGGCACGAAGCCGAGGGCCAGGAGCCCATCAGTCATCCCGGAGGTCAGAGCTCCTTCAAGACGCCAGCTCGCCAGTCCCGGGATGTAGGCATTCAATTCTTCGAAGATGTTGAGAGGCGGGACGCCGGCCATAACTGAGTCGTTGATGACCGAGATGAAGCTGTGAAGGGTGGGCCAAACGGCAGCAGCGCCGACGACCAACAACACCAGCATGGAAAGCCACCAATTGGTTGTCCGAGTCACCCCCGACTTGGTCAGAGTTGACGTCGCATCCGGTGCCGCCCGCATCCAAACGCCTCTGGAATGATTAATGATCGCCACCGGGCGTGACCGCCGGTTAGGGCCAGATTGAACGCGGAGAACCGTTGCCGTGTCACCCGGTGCCATCGCACTGGTTTGCTCCATCAATTTAATTTCGTGGTCCATGCCGTCGGCATCGGTCACATGCCCCGTTGATGCATCGCCATTCGCGACCTGCCCTGAGACGGTGAAAAAATCGATACGACGAGATCCGAAGGATTGCCCTGAGTGGGCAGTTGGCAGCAAGGACATGTCTAAACGCACCTCATACATCAAAATGGCGTGCCTGATTTGTACCAAACTGGCCCGCGTGATTTTCACAGAAGCCGACGTTACAATTTTGGGACCACAATTAGAACCGGCTTTAAGTAATTCTTAATCTCGTGTTCTGCAAACGTTCTGAATTTAGGTGTGTTTTTTCGACACGAATACTACAATTCGACGTTTGCCTTCCTGCCGCAGGCGGCTAGCCTTCGGGGATGCGCTGTTCTCCAGACAATCTTCAACGCTCCCTGTCGAGGGTCGTCAGACATCTATTATTCGGTCTGATGCCATTCATCTTGGTTGGGTGTGCGGGTATTCCGGATGCGATCGTTCCGAGCCAATTTCAGGCTGATCGTGGGCCTTTTGTTCCGCGCGATGCGTTTCCGGTTTTTCCAAATGTTGAACGAATGATTGGTCCAGATGATTGCCAGGGCGCATCACTCGCCGCGATTGAGGCATCAATACCCGAATACCCAAATAGAGCTTGGACACTTGGCCGTCAGGGGTGGGTCGTCGTCAGGTTTCACGTCTACAGTGACGGACAAGTTCATCGCGCACGGGTTGCGCGAGCGGTTCCCGACGGCCCCTTCAACCGGGCATCGGTCAGAGCCGTTGCAGATTGGCGTTTTCGCCCTCTGGAGGGCGTGGAAATATTGGAAAATTGCGTCGTCATGTTTGAATTCCGCGCTGGGGAAGTCAGGATTCGCTAATTTTTCGCGAGAGTTTCCGATAGCGAAAAGATAATTTTCCACAGCTTAGAGCTTCAACATGCTGCTTTGATTCAAGTGCTTGAGTGGACTCTGGTTTTTGAATCATCACGCGGTGAAATCGCCGCCGCTTCACTCAAAAATATCGACTTAGACATAAGTTATTAAGATTTTTGCTGCCCTCGGCGTCGCCCGCGAGTCTGTGTCTCGTTATGTTGGTGATTCGTGAGGACCGCTGCCTTGGGGGACGGGTCCGAGCTCAGGGCGATAGAATGACTGAACAAATATTTCAATTTGCGACCTTGGCCGTAACAATCGGGGCTGTTGCATTCGGTGTTGGTGTGGGTTTTTGGGCTTACAAAACAACAACGGGAGCGCGAGCAGCACAAGCCATTTGGCGGCGACGGCTTGGGGAGCTTGAAGATCGCGTGTCTCGCGCGGACAGCGTATTTGGCGCCCATCCGGGTTTGGTTCTGATCTGGGATGAGCCCCCGTTCGACGAAGCAGAGACGGGTTGGGGGCAACCGCGCATATTCGGCTCGACCGTCGCACTTGCTTCACTCCTAAAATTTGCTGAAGCGAGCGATGGCCCAGACCCTGCTGCAATCTTGATGGATGGGCTGGCTGACTACGAAGCCCGGTCTGCAGGCGGCGAAGAAACAACTTTGCGCCGTAGATTTCATGATTTGATGCAACAGGGACGGCCATTTTCGTTGACCATAATCGGACCGAGCGGTCGCTTTTTGGAAGTCGATGGTCGCGCGGCCGGGACTCAATTGGTCGTCTGGTTGTCAGATTCTACAATTCGGGGCCTTGAGGAGTCTGGCGCTCGCGGTCGTATCGAAGAAGCGCGCAGGATGGTGAGCCAGGACCCGTTGGCGTTCCTTGACATGCTGGGGCGGGCCCCATTCCCAACCTGGCGTATGAACGCGACTGGCCGGCTTGAATGGGCAAATAAGGCGTACATCGAGGCGGTTGAGGGCGAGAGCCTCGAACATGTATTGCAGACCCAGGCTGCGCTCGATTCCAATCTGACGGCACAGGTCGCGGAGGCTGCTGCCGCAGGTAAGGCCGCGACAGACGTGCGTGCGATCAATGTCGGCGGCAATCGCCGGGCCATGCAGGTGACAGTCTTTCCTGTTTCCGGTGGCGCGGCCGGTATCGCTCTTGACACGACAGACGGTGAAGAGGCCAAAGCGAATTTGGCGCGTTTTCGACGTGCGCACGATGACACTCTAAACCACATGGCAGAATCCGTAGTGGTCTTCGACCGCGCCAAGCGGATGACGTTCTACAACACAGCATTTTTGCGTCTCTTCAAGCTGGATCAATCCTGGCTTAATGAGCGTCCCGCGCACGGCACATTTCTCGATCGCATGCGCGAACGACGGCTTTTGCCGGAACAGGCCGATTTTGCATCATGGAGAGCGACCGAACTGGAACGATATTCTCTCGCTCCAAGCGACGAAACGCCCGATGAACTCTGGCCCCTACCGGATGGCCGGACATTACGAGTCGCTCGACAGCGGCATCCGCTAGGGGGTGTCATGTTGATATTTGAAGACAAGACCGATGAGCTGGCGCTCCGGGCGCGTTACAATACCCTTATAAATGTCCAACGTGCCACACTGGACAAGCTGCATGAGGCCGTCGCCGTATTTGCGGCCAATGGACGTCTACAGCTACACAATAACGCCTTTGAGGATCTGTGGGGATTCGACGCTGAGGAGCTGGACGGACAACCGCTGTTCGACAATGTTGCTGAAACCTGCGCGACACTTTTTGCTGATGACCGCGTTTGGGGCGATATAAAAGCGCGTGTCACTGACCCGAGCCCGCAAGCCCGCAAACAGGTAACGGGCGAGATGCGCCGTGCGGACGAGCGCGTCCTGACCTATTTGACTCGTCCTCTGCCCGATGGTGCCACGTTAATTTGCTGGGATGATGTAACAGACAGCCGCCGTATTGAGGAAGCCTTGCGCGAACGTGCCGAGGCGCTGGAGGCTTCGGAGCGCATCAAGACGGAATTCGTAGAGCACGTAAGTTATCAATTGCGGACGCCGCTGACCACGATTGGCGGTTATGCCGATATGCTGGCGCAAGGGTATGCCGGAGAGCTTTCAGACAAACAAAAGGAGCCGATGGCGGCAATCCAGTCGGCTTCGGAACATTTGGCCAAGCTGATCGATGATATCCTCGATGTGGCTGCGATCGATGCTGGTCAACTTGAATTGGAACTCGATGAGCTCAACCCAACCGATATACTGACCGAAGCCTCAGAGCTTGTCAGTGCAAGAGCGGGGCACAATTCGATCAAGATCAAGATCGATTCGAAAGAAATGTCCGGCAATATGACGGCCGACCGCAAACGCCTCAAACAGATCACGATGAATTTGCTGTCCAATGCGTTGCGACATGTGAAACCCGGCGGGTTGATCACACTCGGGTCGCGTCGCGCAGGTGACGAAATCACACTTTGGGTGCAAGATAATGGTGAGGGCATCGCGCCCGAGCAACAGGCCAAAGTGTTTGATCGCTTCGCGCGCGGTGAGCGTGGTGGGGCCGGTCTTGGCCTGGCGCTGGTCAAGGAGATCGCACAACTTCATGGCGGTTGGGTTGAGTTGAAGTCCGATCCCGGGAAAGGCACGATGGTTTCTTGCCATCTTCCCGCACAGCCTAACCCCGCAATCAGCTTACCAGACATCAAGTTGAGCAAACCGGTGAGCAGTCCACTGCAACGAGAAATCGCGGGCGCAGTATCGCCTTAACGAACGCGCCAATTCTGGGACTATTCTGTCTAGCCTTGAACAGATGGCATGCGCACGACAAGGCCATCCAAATCATCGGAAACTTTAATCTGACAGGACAGGCGCGAATTGTCTTGAACGCCATCCGCGAAATCGAGCATCGAATCTTCCATCGTTTCGCGAGCACCTGTCTTCTCTGCCCAGGCCGCGTCGATATAGACATGACAGGTGGCACACGCGCAGGCACCGCCACAATCGGCGTCAATGCCGGGAATGAGGTTGCGCACCGCACCTTCCATAACGGACAAACCGTTATCCACATCAACAATATGCTCTTTTCCCGAGTGCTCGATATAAGTAATTTTGGCCATGCAAATCTCCAACTTTGTGTCGAAATGAACAGCGTTCAGCCCGAAGTCAAGAAACAGCCTCACCGCTTGCGGTTGATCTCAGCCTTCGGTATTCGAAAAGCATGAGGAATTTGAGCAGCATGACACTGCATGATCTTGCCGCAACCCGAACACTTGGGCAGCGCGTCTCAACGCAGTTAATGACTGGCGATGTTGTATTTCTTGTCGGCGATTTGGGTGTCGGAAAAACCACACTCGCGCGCGCGATCATTCAAACATTGTGCGAGGTCCAAGAGGCACCCAGCCCGACCTATACGATCGTGCAGACCTATGACACCCTCTCCGGTGGCGCACTTTGGCATGCCGACTTGTATCGTATTGAAGACACTAACGAGATAGATCAGCTAGGTCTCGAAGATGCGTATAATGACGCAATCACTTTGATCGAGTGGCCGGACCGCCTGGGAACGAAAGTGCCCGCATCGCGCCTGGAAATCAGCCTGAGCTCGAGGGGTGAAAATTCGGAGACTGCGCGCAGAGCAAAAATTGTAGGTTTTGGCGATTGGGAGAGCCGCATTGACAACATCTGATCGAAAAATTGAACGTGATGCCTTTCTTGCTAGAACAGGGTGGCAAGACGCCCAACAAGACCCATTCCCCGGTGATGCCTCCAGCCGTAGCTACACCCGCTTGATCCGCGGCGATGAGACGGCGATGTTGATGGATGCTCCAATGGGTGCCGAGGCACCGGCTTGTCCGCCCGAAGCGTCTACATCCGAGCGCGACGCTTTGGGATATAATGCTGTTGCCCGATTAGCGGGCCCAAACCTGGTCGCATTTGCGGGTCTGTCTGACGCGTTAGGTCAGCGCGGATTTTCCGCTCCGAAAATTCTTGCGCACGATGTTGATGCCGGGTTTTTGCTCCTGGAAGATCTCGGTGATGCGCTCTATGCCCGTGTCGTCGCCAACGAGATCCATGAGGGGACGCTATATTCCTACGCCGTAGATGCACTTGCCGCCCTGTATCGAGCATCGCTTCCGAGCAAGGTGAAAATCGATGGCGGTGAGTGGCCGCTGCAGACATACGATGCTCACGCCCTCCACGCGGAAGTCGACTTGTTCCTCGACTGGTTCATGAAAATTCATGCCGGAATTGAAATTGACGATGCCGCCCGGGAAGATTGGAAGGAAATTTGGTCCACAGCCTTTAGTCGCCTCGAGACCTGTGCACCTGGATTGGTCTTGCGGGACTTTCATGCCGAGAATTTAATCCATCTTCCGGATCGCGATGGCCATGCCATGGTTGGGCTGCTTGATTTCCAGGACGCGGTTATCGGGCATCCCGCCTATGACTTGGTCTCTCTCCTTGAAGACGCGAGGCGCAATGTCGATCGCAAGCTGGCTGTCCCTCTTAAGGCACGATTTGTGGCGCGTTCTGGTATCGAAGATGAGGCCGGGTTCGACGCCGCATACGCGGTGCTCGGCGCTCAGCGCAATGCCAAAATCTTAGGAATATTTGTCCGTCTTGCCATGCGGGACGGTAAGCAGCGTTATCTTGATTTATTGCCACGTGTCGCCAGGCATTTCGTCGCCAATCTTCAACACCCCTCGCTCATGCCGCTCCTCATGTGGGCCAAGGCTCATGCCGATCCCGTGTTCAAGGAAGCTCACAAGTGATCAATATAAAAACCGGCATGGCCCTGGCGGCCGGACTCGGAACGCGTATGCGTCCGCTGACGAATGATCGACCCAAAGCATTGGTTGAGGTCGGCGGTAAAGCCCTATTGGACTGGGCGTTGGAACGTTATGAGCGAGCTGGCGTCGAGCATGTCGTCGTAAATATCCATCATTTCGCCGAGCGTATGGAAGCCCATATCGATTCGACTGACACGACTTTGAAACTTTCGATTTCCGACGAACGCGATTGTGTCCTGGAAACAGGTGGTGGGGTGGTCAAAGCTCTGCCAATGCTGGGAGAGGATCCAGTTTTTGTTTCAAACATCGATGCAATCTGGGAGGAAACCGGAACACGCGAACTTGACCGACTCCGGGCGTATTGGGATGAAGACAAGATGGATGTTTTGCTACTGCTCGCGCCCATGAAGCACACCCTTGGTTTTGATGGCTGTGGTGATTTTTTCCTCGATCGAGCCGGGCGTGTGGCCTGGCGCGGCGAAGCGGAGGCCGCGCCTTTCGCCTATGCCGGCGTGCAGATCATGAAGCCATCGATCATGGCAGACCGTAAAGAGGAACGCTTTTCCATGGTGGAAGTTTGGCGAGACCTCGTTCCTCAGGGGCGTGTATTCGGTCTGCCGATGCAGGCGTTTTGGATGCATGTCGGGGACCCAGTCGCTCGCGATGAGGCGGAAGCTCGTGTCAGCGGCCCGAGTTCCGGTTGAGCGATTCTCTTTTTGATACTGAGGCTCCGCGCCTTTTCAATTTGCCCCCGCAGGCCGATTTCTTGCGATGCGTGGCAGAGCATGTTCGGGCTCAATTTAACGTGGAGAACACGCCCGAAGCGTTGAGTGAGGTGATGATTCTGGCACCGACGCGGCGCGCGGCTCGTGCGTTGGGAGATGCATTCGCCGATCTGTCGAGCTCCGGGGTCGCCCTGTTACCGACGATCCATCCAATTGGCGAGTTTGACGTTGATGATCCGCCCTTTGAACCGGGTGAACTCAATGACATCGCGCCCGAGGCCATCTCATCTTCGCGGCGCAAATTTGAACTTGCCCGTCTCATTTTGGCGAAGGAGACGGCGTTGGGCCGCTCTTTGGGTATCGGCGGCGCGCTGGCCTTGGCTGAGCCGCTGGCGGCGCTACTCGACGATCTCGCGACTGAGGATGCACGCGATTTGTCGATGCTCAGCGAGGACATTCTCGCACACCTGCCCGAAGACAGGCGCGAAGCGGTAGAATTCCTGGAAATTATCCAACAGGCTTGGCCGCTAAGACTCGCCGAGCTTGGCATGATCGACCCAGCCGAGCGGCGCACACGTGTCCTGCGGGCCTTGGTCAAGCGTTGGACAGAATTCCCACCTCAACACCCTGTGCTGGCGGTAGGGTCCACCGGATCAATTCCAGCGGTCGCAGAGTTGATGAGGGTTGTAGCAAACCTGCCGCGCGGCCTGGTGGTGTTGCCCGGTTTTGACTGGGACAGTGACGAGGAAGCCTGGAGCAATATTGACGACGCCCATCCGCAATGGGCGATGCGCGATTTCGTCGAGGGATCAGGCGTCTCCCGCGCCGATGTTAAACCCTGGCCAGACAGCGCCGAAAAAGGTGATGGCAGGCCTCGGCGGCGGTTGATTGCCGAAGCACTACGCCCGGCCCATTCGACGGCCGACTGGATGCAACGTATCGACAATCTACGCGCAACGAATGGCGAGGATTTCTTTGCGCGCGGGTTGAATGGATTAACTCTAATCGAAGCAGACGACCATCTCTCCGAAGCCCGGGTGTGCGCGTTGATGTTGCGTGAGGTGTTGGATACGCCTGGCAAGACTGGTGTTTTGGTAACTCCCGATCGCGATCTGGCCCGTCGCGTGTCTGTGGAAATGGCGCGGTTTGGTGTCAGGCTGGATGATTCTGGTGGGCAAGCGTTAACCGAAACGCGTGCTGCCGCTCTGTTGTTGCGAACCCTAGATGTGGCGCTCAACCCCGGCAGTGTTGTCGCATTATCATCCATGTGGGGTTCGCCACTTTTCTGTCTCGGACGAGATCGCGGGCTGGTCCATACGCTGATGGGAAAGCTGGAATCCGAGGCCTTGAGGGGTTCCCGGCCAGGCAGGAGTTTCGCCGCAATCATGGCGCGTCTGGACGGCAAGCATGTCAAGTTGTTCGACGATGATCGTGCCGAAATAGAAGAAATGCTTCGTGATTTGGATGCCGCGATGCAGCCCTTGCAGGATGCTGATCAGCATTCGGTGGCTCATTGGGCTGAGGTCCATATTCGAGCAGTGGAAGCTGTTGCGGCGTCGCGGGATGTGCCGGGAGATGCCAATCTCTGGGCGGGCGTCGGGGGCGAGGCGTGTGCCAGTTTACTGCGCGATTTGCTGACCGAAACGGCGTGTTTGCCAGACATGACGTTGAGTGAGTACGCAGCGGCGTTTAGGGAGTTGGCGCGCGCGCGCCGGGTTCCTCCACGCATAGGTGTGCACCCAAGATTGCAGGTTTTAGGGCCGCTTGAAGCCCGATTGATGTCGGCGGATCAGATTATTTTGGCCGGTTTAAATGAGGGCGTTTGGCCGGCCGGTATCGGGGCGGACCCATGGTTGTCCCGGGGTATGCGGGAGTCCGTGGGACTTGGTGCACCTGAGCGCCGGCACGGGTTGGCCGCTCATGATTTTGCCCAACTGGCAGCCAGTGGTGATGTGTGCATGACGCGGGCAGCGAAGGTGGATGGTGCCCCCACAGGTGCCTCACGGTGGCTCTGGCGGCTACAGACGCTTGTCTCGGGAGCGCTGGGTGACAAAGAAGCAAAACAGGCGCTCGCCCCCGCCACAGACTATCTCTCGATATCTCGAGCGATCGATGCGGCCAGTGGGCCACCTCGCGCCGCTCCGCGGCCTCAACCGACACCGCCGCTGGCGGATCGCCCGCGTGAATTGTCGATTACCAAGATCCGCACCTGGGTAAGAGACCCCTACGCGATCTACGCCCAGCAAATTCTGGGTATTCGCCCGTTGGATGACGCCGATATGGTTCCGGGCCCACGAGAACGCGGCACCGCGCTGCATGAAGCCCTGGAAAACTGTTTAACCCGGTGGGGTCAGCATCGCCCGGACACGGCCGTCCAAGAACTGGTGGAAGAAGGGCGAGCGTGTTTGATCGCCGCCGGTTTCGCGCCCGAAGAGTTGGCGGTTGAAGTGCCGCGCTTTCGACGCGCCGCGATCTGGCTCAATCAATGGGAGGCAGCGCGGTATGCGTTGGGATATCGATTCCATAAGGCTGAGATCGAAGGTCGTATGACGCTGAAGAGTGACGGCGGCGATTTCACCCTGACCGGTAAAAGCGACCGGTTCGATCTGACAGCAGACGGGCTGCTCGACATTATCGATTACAAGACTGGTTCCTCCGCCACTGCCAAGGCCATCAATGCCGGCTTTGACCCACAATTACCCCTGACCGCGGCCATGGCACGAGAAGCGGGTGTTTTCCCGGAAATGAAGTCCGCCGCACCCGGGGCGCTGCTGTATGTCAGCCTTCCTGGCAATGCGGATGGCGGGGAGGAAAAGCGCGTAGACGGAAAGGCGCCCGCCGGCACGTCGGCAGAAATGGCGGATAAGGCGGTCGATGAACTCAAACAGCTGATCGAAGAATACGACAAGCCGGACACGGCCTATCTTTCGCAGCCGCGGGCGCAGTTTGTCGATACATACGGCGCGTACGATCACCTTGCCCGGCGGTCTGAATGGGCCAGCGCTGCAGACGGTGGCGATAATGGGGAGGGAAGTTGATGACCCAACCTCGTTTCGACAACGAAATATGTTCTGACGCGACCGCCGCACAAAACCGGTCCGCGGATCCCGCTTATAGTATTTTTGTGGAGGCCAATGCCGGGTCCGGCAAGACCAGGGTCCTGGTTGACCGGGTGACGCGTATCCTTCTCGCGGATTGTCCACCAGACAGAATTCTCTGCGTCACCTATACCAAGGCCGCCGCAGCGGAGATGCAAGAACGTTTATTTGCCCGACTTGGGAAATGGTCTGTCTTGGCGGACCAGGATTTGATTGCGGAGCTTTCCAAACTTGAACCCGGTTGTTTGAGTGCTGAGCAATTGCCCAAGGCACGGCGACTGTTTGCTCGGGCGCTCGAAACTCCGGGCGGGCTGAAGATTCAGACCATCCATGCGTTCTGTGAAAACCTGCTACGGCGCTTTCCGCTTGAAGCGGGTGCCCCGCCTGGTTTTCAAACACTGGATGACGCAGCGATCCAGCGCGTGATCGAACACGCTCGCAAAGAAATGCTGACCAGCGATCTTGGGGGCTCCATTAGCGCGGCCCAGGAAGCGGGCGGTGTCGCTGCGATTGAAGACATTCTCGAATGGGCCCGCCAAAATCGGTATGCGCTGCGGCGCTCATTGGTGGATGCCGGTGGCGCGGATGGGCTCATCGCACGTGTATACTCCGAGCTGGACGTGACGGTTGGACTGCAGCCAAACGCGATCAAGGCGGACGCTTGGCAGCTTGTGCCCAAGGCCGAAATCGAAGCGGCAGCGCATGCCTTGTGCCATGAGGGTTCAGCCCAAGATCAAAAACGTGGCAAGCAATTGGCGTTCGCATTGGGCAGCCAAGATCCGGCTGCAGCACTGACCGAATATCTAAAGGTGTTTTTCATTAATAAGGGCAGAGGAACACCTGTCTCAAACCTGGTTACAAAGGGCTGTGCTAAAAAGGCTCCCAGCGTGCTGCCGCTATTGTCTGCTGAAGCGGACAGAATGGAAGCGGTTCGCGAGACATTGAAACGCGTATTGTGTGCCGATGCCAGCGCGTCAGCTATACGAATCGCAAGCCGATTTCTGGATGCCTTTGATGTGGAATTGCAGCGTCAGCGGGCCCTTGATTTCGATGACCTGATTGGTTTGGCGGGCGAATTGCTCGCCCGATCAAACCCCTATTCAGAATGGGTCAGCTACAAGCTCGACAAGACCTTGTCTCACGCTCTGATCGACGAGGCTCAAGATACAGCCCCCCGACAATGGGACATGATCCGTTCGCTAACCCTGGAGTTTTTCTCCGGCAAGGGCGTGTCCGAAATCCACCGAACTCTATTTGCTGTCGGTGATGAGAAGCAGTCGATTTATTCATTCCAAGGCGCCGATCCGAAGCGGTTTCTGGCCGAGGGTGATCTGTTGCAGAAGCGCTCAGCAGAGGCCGGAATGGCTTTCGAGCGGCCTGGTCTGAACGTCTCTTTTCGATCCTCTAAACAGGTATTGCAGGCTGTCGATGAGGCCTTCGTCGATGCGGTGGCGCTACCGGCTGACAAATGCCCAGAGGCCGCGCCGGAAACCAAATTTGTTGCCACGCCCGATCCCGCCCAACCCTTTGCCAATTATCATCGACATCGGGCGGCCCGGGTCGACACGCCTGGGTGTGTCGAATTCTGGCCTGCTGTGCCAATGCCTGAAAAAAGTGACATAAAATCTATCTTCGATCCTGTCGACGCCCCGGGTGCCGGTTCGTCCCGGGATATTCTGGCCCGTACCATTGCCCGGAACATTCGGCAGATGATCGATCGCGGAGACGGAGTCTGGCAGGAAGACGGCGGCGCATTTACCCAGCGTCCGGTTCGAGCCGGAGATGTGGCAATTTTGGTGGCGCGACGTTCCGGTGGATTTTTCGAGGAAGTTATCCGTCAGCTCAAGATTGCGAACGTTCCGGTAGCCGGAGCAGATCGCATGGTTTTGTGTGAGCAAACCATCGTCAAGGATTTGCTTGCCCTGGCTCGTTTTGGTGTGACTTCAGGGGATGACCTGGCTCTCGCCGAAGTGCTCAAATCGCCCTTTTTTGATCCCGATGATGGCCGCGACGCCGCGATCGATGATGCGGCTTTGTTCGATCTTTCCAAGATGCGAAAGAACAATAGGCGTGGAGCACTCTGGGCTGCCCTGTTTACGAGCGAAGATCCGCGGTTTCAGGAAGCCCGGGCCGCTTTGACCGATTGGCGCAACAAGGCGGATACGGAAGGCCTGTATGATTTGTTCGCGGGCTTTCTAAATACCCGTTCGTCGACCGGCGAGACCCGATGGGCGCGCGTGTTTGCGCGCCTTGGCGAGGAAGCGCGTGATCCAGCCGAGGAATTCCTCGCTCGTACGATGCAGCATGAGCGCGAGGCGGGTGGAGCCCTCGCCAGCTTTGTCCGCGCCATCGGTGCAGACAAGATGCAGCTGAAGCGCGAAATGGGCAGTGGCCGTGATGAGGTTCAGGTGATGACCGTCCATGCGTCCAAGGGATTAGAGCGGCCCGTCATCATCTTACCCGACACCACACGCTCCTCGCTGACCGGCAGGCCAGAGAAATTCTTCAAAAGCGACACGGGCGGGTTGTTTTGGTCAACGAGCGAGAAGAAGGATCCAGACTATGTTTCCCGGCTTCGAGACACGGCCAAAAACAAACGTTTGTCGGAGCAGGGTCGTCTGCTCTATGTCGCTTTAACCCGTGCCCGCGATCGTCTGATCGTGTGTGGCTGGAAGCACGGGCAGGGAAAGGGGGGCAGGGTTGCCGACGATAGTTGGTATGCGCAATTGCAAGAATCATGGATTGGCCCAGACTGGGAGAGTTGGGAAAGTCCGCTCAGCGATGTTGTTGAGGGTATCGGGCCAGGACTTAGACTGGGCCCTGAACCCGCAGCGTTGGGTGCGGCCAAAGCCGCGCGGCGGGATGCTGTTGAGATCCCCGATTGGGTCACCAAACCCGTTGCAGACGAGGGGCAAATTCAAAAGCCGGTCGCTCCATCCAGCTTGCTGGCCGAAGACGAAGCAGAGCCTGGTATATTCTCGCCGCTCAGTGACCCGGACGGTCACCGCTTCCGGCGTGGTGAGCTGATCCACAAGCTCCTCGAAACCCTGCCGGGTCTGCCGGTCGAGCGGCGTCGCGAAGCGGCAGAGCGATTTGTTGGGCCATTGCACGATTTGACCTCGCAAACCCGTCAAAAACTTGTCGATGAGACATTGGGCATTCTCGAGCATCCGGAATTTGCCGCTATTTTTGGTCCGGGCAGTCGGGCCGAGGTCGGGCTGGTGGGGCATGCCGACGGCTTGCCCGCTGGCGTAATCGTTCGTGGTCAGGTCGACCGTCTCGTCGTCACGGATCACGAAGTTCTGATTATCGACTACAAGACCAATCGACCACCGCCATCGGATGTGTCTGGCGTGGCGCGGGTGTATCTGGGGCAGATGGGGGCATATCGTGCGCTATTGCGAGCATTGCACCCTGAAAAAGTCATACGCTGTGCCTTGCTTTGGACAGACTCTGCCTGCCTGATGACGCTTCCAGATGCGGCGATGGATGCGGTAATGACATAGGCTCCGGCTTGACGAAGGGGCCGCCACTGCTTACCTCGCTGCCATCAGTGAATTCGGCGTTGCCGGATTCGTTCCAAACAAAGGAGTTTGCTATGGCGACCAAAGCGGTCAGCGATGAATCCTTCGAGACCGACGTGCTCAATGCCGACGGTCCGGTCCTGGTGGACTTTTGGGCAGCTTGGTGTGGTCCGTGTAAACAGATTGCCCCGGCGCTCGAAGAGATTGCCGAAGAAATGGCCGGACAAATTACCGTCGCGAAGGTCAATATTGAAGATCACCCAATGACGCCCGGTAAATACGGCGTACGGGGTATTCCAACCATGATGATTTTCAAGGACGGCCAGGTCGCAGCCACCAAGATTGGTGCCATGGCCAAGGACAAAATTTCCGAATGGGTTCGCGAATCTGTTTAGCGGACTAGCCGGGCGTTGACTGGGGTGGGTTACCCCCCCAGAGCCAGCGCTTCACCGGCCAAATACAATGATCCACCGATCAGAATGCGCGGCGCGGGATGTTCCCGGGCCGCGTTTTTCATGGCCTGGATAAGTCCGGTTGAGGCTTCCGCCTTCAGGCCGGCCGCATTACAGGCCGCTGCGACGTCGGCCGCAGGCTGTGAGCCGCCCCGACCCGCATGAAACTCAACCGCGATCAGGCGACGCGCCAGCCCGGCAAAGTGCGAACACCAGGCCTTCACATCCTTATTCGGTGAGAAGCCGGCGATGATGACCAGAGGCCGGTCCTCGCGCTCATCCATATCTGCAAGCGCATGAGACAAGGCGGCGGCGGCGGCGACATTGTGTCCGCCATCAAGCCAGAGTTCTGCATTGCCTTCCGAGGCGATTTCACCCAGGGGGCCACCGCAAATCGGTTGCAGGCGCCCAGCCCATTTGGCCTTCGAAATCCCGTCCGCCGCGGCGTGTTCCGGCCATTGCAGTACGGCCGCGCAGGCAGCAGCGGCACCCGAATTAAGGATCTGATGCGGGCCGAGAAGGGCAGGAGGCGGCATGTCCCACACACGGGTTTCGTCCTCATAAACCAGACGGCCATGTTGCGGGTAGGCGCGATAGTCGCGGCCCCAGACAAATGTCGGTGCGCCCACGCGATCGGCTTCGGCCAGCAAAACTTCGGCGACGGGGGCTTCCTGATTGCCAATCACAACCGGAACGCCAAATTTCATAATGCCAGCTTTTTCCATCGCAATCTTCTCGACCGTGTCGCCAAGAAAATCCTGGTGATCAAGACTGATCGGCGTGATCACGCTGAGCGCGGGTTTGGGCAAGACATTGGTCGCATCAAAGCGGCCGCCCAGACCCACTTCCAGAATCAGGCGGTCGGCGGGTTTTTCCGAAAACAGGAGCAGCGCCGCAGCGGTCGTAATTTCGAAGAAGGTGATCGGTTCGCCAAAATTGGCGGCCTCGCAGCGTGCAAACGCCTCGATCAGCGTGCGGTCATCGACGGGGCGGCTATCGAGCAGAATGCGTTCATTGAAATTGACCAGATGTGGCGACGTGTAGACATGCACACTCTCGCCATTGGCACGGGCCATTTCTGCGAGCATGGCGCAGGTGGAGCCTTTGCCATTGGTACCGGCGACATGGATGGTCGGTGGTAATTGGTCCTGTGGACTGCCCAGGGTCGCCAGCAATTTTTGCAAGCGGCCCAGGGACAGATCCATTTTCTTTGGGTGCAGGCGTCCCAGTCGCGCGAGCGCGTCATCAAGTGCTTGTCTGCGCGTACTAATGCCCTGCTCCATCGTCGACCACATGATCAACTGGAGGTGCGTTCAGCGCGATCGGTGAGGCACCAGGTCGCTTCAACATAACGCGCAGGATTCGGCTCAGCGTGCCCGGCAAATCGCCACGAGTGACCACCTGGTCGACCATGCCCTTTTCCAACAGGAATTCGGAGCGCTGGAAGCCGTCAGGAAGTTTTTCACGAATGGTTTGCTCGATCACGCGGGCACCGGCAAAACCGATCATTGCGCCCGGCTCAGCCAGATGCACATCGCCCAGCATCGCATAGGAAGCCGTTACGCCGCCGGTCGTCGGGTCTGTCAGCACCACCACATAGGGCAGGCCTGCTTCACGCAGCATGTCGATAGCGATCGTCGTCCGGGGCATTTGCATCAGGGACAGCGTGCCCTCTTGCATGCGTGCTCCACCGGAGGCCGTGAAGACGACGAGCGGCGCGCGACGCTCCAGGGCGGCCTCAGCCGCTGTGATGAAGGCTTCACCGGCGGCTGTACCAAGAGAGCCGCCCATAAAGGCAAAGTTTTGGACCAGAACGACGGTTTCCACGCCACCGATCAGGCCCACGCCAATCGCCATCGCATCATCGCGGCCGGTCTTCTTGCGATAGCCAGCTATCCGCGAGGTATAGGTCTTGTCGTCCTTGAACTTCAGCGGGTCCTTGGGAACTTCCGGGCAGTCCAGCTCGGTGAAGTCGCCGTCAAAGGTGAACTGGAAGCGCCAGGCAGGCCCGATCCGCATATGATGACCGGCCGGCGTGACAAACTGGCCCGCTTCCAAATCCTTGTGAAACACCATCTCCTTGGAGATCGGGCATTTGACCCACAAATTATCGGGCGTATCCCGCTTTGAGAAAATCTTAGACATGCCCGGAGGCGTGATCTTGGACAACCAATTCATCTCTGAGTCCCGATCCTTCATTTCACACAATCCAATTTCATGAATGTCACCGTCTGGCCCCGTGGGTCGCTTCGGACAGGCTTTTAACCAGTTCCGTCGCGCCTGCAACGCCGCCGTCATTCATTGCGTCTACAATAGCAGAACCAAC
>JAQXCQ010000163.1 GCA_029251785.1 Maricaulis sp.
AATCGGCACCAATTTCACCCCACGGCAGACAAATAATCCGGCTCGCCCTGTTGGCTCCGGATGTGCAGCGCGCAATCCTTGAGGGACGCCAGCCCGTCGGAATGAAAATATCCGATCTCACATCTCGCGATCTTCCCTTGTGCTGGAAGCAGCAGGCCAAAGTATTGGGTTTTTCGAGCCCAATTTGATCCCCTCATGCGACCACTAATATCCCTGTTATGCAGGGTAAATACCCCCATCATCAGGTCTACGCCCCCTGTTATGGTCACTAATGACCCTGTTTTGGCAAAGAACAGGAAAGTGATTATGTTTCGCGTAGGGTAATGAAATTGCTTGGTTAAAATTCCTTCTGCCGGCGAGGGTGCAGCGTTCTGGCCTGTTATGGCCTGTTATGGCCTCCGATTTTAACAAAATTCCCTGTTAATGCCCAAACCCATCTACCCACCGGACGCGCGGAGACCGCCCGCCAGCTTGCCTGCAAAAAGCTCCACAGGTGAGGGAATTGGTTCGCCATAGATAGGGATTTGTCGCAAATAGCGCCCCTGTTACGGGACGTTGCGGTACGGTTCCTGATCTGAAGACGAGTTGTGTGGGTGTGTGGCGGAGAGGGAGGGATTCGAACCCCCGGAACCTCGCGGTTCAACGGTTTTCAAGACCGCCGCAATCGACCACTCTGCCACCTCTCCGTCAGGCACCTCATAGCGGGGATTGACCGCATTGGGCAATGGCGGCTTACCCTCGGTTTACACTTGGCGGCTAGTTTTTGCAGTTCATAGGAATAATTCGAGCTGGATTTCACTGTGCATACACCGCGTATCCTACTGATTGTCGGCCTTATCAGCGCGTTGGCAGCCTGCTCCTCGGCTCCACGCCCCAGCGCTCGCAACCCGCGGCCGGCACTACCGGTCGAGGCCCTTAATCGCATTGCAGAATCGTCGCACCATCAAAAGGTTGGCAACCCATACACTGTCGCGGGCCAGCGATTCGTACCGCAGCGAGATGATGATTATGACGAGGTCGGGACGGGGTCCTGGTATGGACCCAATTTCCACGGTCGACCGACAGCAAATGGTGAAGTTTTTGATCAAAACTTGCTGACCGCAGCCCATACCACATTGCCCATCCCATCCGTTGTGGAAGTTACCAATCTTGAAAACGGGCGCTCAATCATCGTCCGACTTAACGATCGCGGCCCCTTTGTGGATGACCGGATTATCGATCTCAGCCGCGCTGCCGCAACACAATTAGGCTATCAAAGTAGAGGCTTGGCCCGCGTACGTGTGCGTTATCTCGGGCCGGCGATTGCGGCCAATGCTGATCCCTATAGCGGATCTCGACCGCCCCAGACTGGTCCCACTCCGGCCCGATCGCCTGCCATCATCCCGCAAGTCACACCTGTCGAGGCGACCGACGCTGCACTCGCACTGCCGCCATACACAGCGCCAGCTCCAGCAAACGCTCTTGCGGCCAATCTTCCGGCATTGGCACCAGCTGAAGGGACGGCTCATCCCGCACCGGGAACCTTTGATCCAGCGCCTCTTGAAGCCAATTTGCCCGCCATGCCGTCCCGCCAAATGTCTCAAATTCCGAATACGTCCACAATGCAGACAGAAAATTCGGCTCGGTCTGTCTCACAGCAGGCGCCCCAATATCAAGCCCCAACAGACCCGGGTCGATTTTTGACGATTCAAGTTGGCGCTTTCAGCAGTGAAGCAAACGCGCGCGCCCTGGTCGATCGCCTATCGGCCGCCGGGGAGACCTGGCTCGATATTCGGTCCGGAAGCGATGGCTCAATTTATCGCGTTATGTTTGGGCGTTGGACCGACAATGCCAGTGCATCAAGCGCACGGACCTTGCTGGAAAACTGGGATGTTTTCGATGGCATCGTCGTCGCTGTGCCGTAGCGATTGCTGCCGCTTTAAAGTCCACTGTCACAGATGACACTGGACGTCATGCTTTAGCCGCGCTTCTATGATACTTCGCATCTCTGAAATCGGCCGATTCCTGTTCCGGCCGCATGTTTGGGCGGCTTTGGTATCAAATCTCGGCCGAAACTCTACAAGGAGCGTTATTTTGCGCGCGGTTTTCATCCTTCTAACGACCATGTTACTAGCCATTTCGGGGCCAATTGCAGCCCAGGACAGCTATCAGACCGAAGCCACCCATGCCGTGATCATGGACTTTGAAACCGGTCAAATACTCTTCGAGAAGAATGGTGATGAACCGATGCCACCGGCATCGATGAGCAAATTGATGACGGTTTTGATGGTTTTCGAAGCCATCGAAAATGGGACCATCTCCCTAAATGATGAATTGCCCGTCTCCGAAAATGCCTGGCGGCGTGGTGGCGCGGCCTCTGGCTCTTCCACCATGTTTCTCGAAGTTAACAGTCGTGCCCGTGTTGAAGACCTGCTTCGCGGCATCATGATCCAGTCGGGTAACGATGCCTGCATCGTCATCGCCGAAGCACTGGGCGGCACCGAGGCAGCATTCGCCGAAATGATGAATGATCGCGCCCTGGAATTAGGTTTGGAGAATTCCAGCTTCGCGAATTCGACCGGCTGGCCCCACCCGGACCATCGCGTCAGCGCGAGGGATTTGGCGACAATTGCCCGCATTATGATGAATAATCACCCGGATCTCTACCCAATCTGGGCAGAACGCGAATTTACCTATAACGGCATCCGCCAATACAATCGTAATCCACTACTGGGCGTTTTTGATGGTGCAGATGGCCTGAAGACCGGTCATACGGAAGAATCTGGCTATGGTCTTGTTGGAACCGCAATACGCGATGATGAGCGACGCATCATCGTTTTTAATGGCATGACCTCAAATAACGCCCGCGCCAATGAAGCCGAGCGTATGATGCGTGCCGCACTGTCCGATTTTTCAGTCTATCACCTGTTTGCAGCCGATGATCCGGTGGAGCAAAGCGCTCCGGTCTTTATGGGCGAGGCCGAAATGGTGGCACTTCGCGTCGGTGAAGATATCTCCATCGGACTGCATCGCCGCGCCCGGCGTGGGCTGACAGTCACCGCAATTTATGACGGCCCGATCGTGGCGCCGATCAATGAAGGTGATCAGATCGGGACTTTATTGGTAGAGGCTCCGGGCATCGAAGCTCAGGAATATCCTCTGCTGGCTGACGAGACCGTTGAGCGCAAGGGTTTGATGGGCCGTATCGGCGCAGCTCTGGTTCATATGCTGCGCGGTGGAAATTGACGTGAAAGGACGATTTATCAGCCTTGAGGGCGGTGAGGGCGCGGGTAAAACCACGCTGGTCAAAAGTCTTCGCGACACCCTGCAGGCCCGCGATCTTGAAGTCGTAATATCACGAGAACCCGGCGGCACACCCGGCGCTGAAATTCTGCGCGATATACTCGTCAACGGAGCGACAGATCGTTGGTCGCCGATGACCGAGGCATTGCTGATGTATGCCAGCCGCGTAGATCACGTTGAAAAGCTGATAAAACCGGCTCTGGAACGCGGCGCTTGGGTGCTGTGCGACCGCTTCTCTGATTCCACCACTGCGTATCAGGGGGCAGCCGGTGGCGTGGATCTTCATCAGATCGCGCTCCTGCATCAAGCGTGTCTGGGAAACTTCAAGCCGGATTTGACGCTCATCGTCGATCTCGATCCAGACATTGGCATCAAGCGCACCGTCAATCGAGGCGAGGATGCCAGCCGATTTGAACGTTTCGATCACGGATTTCATAGCCGGTTGAGAGACGCCTATCTCAACATCGCATCAGCCGAGCCTGAGCGGTGCGTTTTGCTGGATGGCTCGAGAGCACAGCGCGAAGTCTATGACGCCGCGATTGAAGCGATTGACGCCCGGCTCGGCGTCCAGGCGTGAGCACAGATCCGGATATCGAGTCAGATCAACAAGCTGGCTGCCTTCACCCACGCGATCGATATGATTTGATTGGGCATGATCGGGCAGAGACCGACTTTGCCAATGCCTGGGCCTCCGGCAATTTTCACCATGCCTGGTTAATCACCGGGCCCAAGGGGGTCGGCAAGGCCAGCCTCGCATGGCGAGCGGCACGACGCGCACTGGGCGCAAATCCGGCATCTCAATACGGCATATTGGGCAGCGCCCCAGACGATCCGGTCTGCCGGCTGTTTGAAAGCCAGGCTTGCGCAGATCTACTTGTGTTGCGCCGTCCGTGGGATGAAAAGCGCAAACGCTGGCGTGCGGAAATAACCGTTGATGAAGCCCGCAAGGCTCCCAAATTCTTCGAAAAAACTGCCGGTGCCGGTGGTTGGCGCGCCTGCATTGTCGATGGCATTGATGACATGAACAACAATGCTGCCAATGCCTTGCTCAAAACGCTCGAGGAGCCACCTGCGCGGGGTGTCCTGTTTTTGATCTCCCATTCGCCGGGCCAATTGAAGGCTACGATCCGATCAAGATGTCGGCGTTTAGACTTGCGCGCCCCGAACCAGGAGAAGACCGTCAACTGGTTGACCAATAGCGCTAATGGTATCGACCCGGAACAAGCCGCCTCCGCCTGCAAAATGGCCAATAATGCGCCGGGCCGGGCGCTGGAACTGGCTATGTCCGGTGGGGTATCCATGGCGAGGACGGTGGATAGCCTGGTGGGTTTGGGCACTCGGGCTAGCCCATCTGAAGTCCGCGCATTGGCAGAGCGGGTTTCCGCACGAAACGCGGACGGCCTCCGTGAGGTTTTTTATGAATGCCTAGCGCGCTCAATGCACCACCGCGCCCGAACACGCGCCACAGCCGGAGATGATCCAACAAGCTGGCTGGATGCCGCAGCCCAATTACAGGCTCTCGTCCGCGACGCAGACAATATCTATCTGGATGCCCGCCAGTCGGCGCTATCGGCGCTCAATCTGGCACGTGAAGCCGCCCGCAAGGAAAATGCCTGAACCATGCTCATCGACAGTCACGTAAATTTACATGGAGGACAATTTGAGGGCGATCTCAATGAGGTCATCGCACGCGCACGCGCGGTCGGCATCGTCAGAATGATCACAATTTGCTGCCAATTATCTGACTTTGAAGCAGTTTCTCGCATCGCTGAAAATTATGATGACATCTGGTGCACGATCGGAGCTCACCCGCATCATGCAAAAGATAAACCTAACATCACGGCCGATGAACTCATTGAAATAGCGCAACATCCCCGCGTAGTCGGAATTGGCGAAACCGGATTGGATTTCCATTACGGGTATTCGCCTGAAGCCGACCAGCTTTCCAGTTTTAAGGCCCACATCGAGGCCGCCCGCCGGACCGACTTGCCGCTCATCATTCACACCCGGGAGGCCGACACAAAAATGGCCGAACTGCTGGAGGATGAAATGGGGAAGGGGGCTTTCCGTCCGCTGATGCATTGTTATACGAGCGGAAATGAGCTCGCTCAACGCGCCGCAAAACTTGGTGCCTGGTTTGCGGCCTCGGGAATTATCACGTTTAAGAAAGCAGAAAACGTCCGGGAAGTTTTTCGCGATCACATACCGGACACCAAAATTATTGTCGAAACCGATTGCCCGTATCTCGCCCCAATTCCGCATCGAGGGAGACGCTGCGAGCCTTCCTTTCTTCCCGCCGTCGCAGCTGGCCTTGCCGCGGTAAAGGGTTGGTCGGACGAAGAATGCGCCAAGCGAACGACCGATGCGTTCTTTGATCTGTTCGATAAGGTCCCACGCCCATGACGCACCATATCCGGGCCACAATACTGGGATGCGGATCCTCCGGTGGCGTTCCTCGCGCGAATGGCGATTGGGGTGATTGTGACCCAAATAACCCAAAGAACCGCCGTCGGCGTTGCTCCTTATTGGTTGAGCAGGCCGTCAGTCAGCACGCGCTTGATACGGGTGACGAGGTCACACGCGTCGTCATTGATGCATCGCCAGATTTTCGCGAGCAAATGCTCAGTGCCAAGGTTCGCCGGCTCGATGGTGTCCTGATTACTCATGACCACGCTGATCAAACCCACGGCATGGATGACTTGCGGGCGTTTGCTCTGTCTCAGAAAACTCGAATTCCAGTGTGGATGGACGACGTCACCGCAGAAACATTATTAGTGCGTTTTGGCTACGCGTTTAACGCTCGCCCGAATTCTCCCTATCCAGCGATTCTGGATCGCCGGGATATCAATGAACAGCGCTCTTGTATTCAAATAAGTGGTCCGGGCGGTATTATAGACTTTACGCCATATATTCAGCAGCATGGCTGGATTACTTCGCTAGGATTCCGGTTCGCAGATCTGGCATATTCCGCCGACATTAGCGGCATCGGTCAAACGAGTTTGGATAAACTTGACGGGCTGCAATGTTGGATTATCGACGCGTTGCGCCATGAACCCCATCCGACGCATTTCAGCGTCGATGATGCACTGAGAGTCCTGGAAAGCGTAAAGTGTCGAACCGGTATTCTCACCAACCTACATATCCCACTGGATTATGAAAAATTGTCGGCAACGCTCCCAGACAATGTGCGCTGCGCCTTTGATGGGATCCAGGTGACACAGGGGCCCCAATCACTGGTTTTCAATGATTGTTGACCACGACACCGTATCTATTTCTCATAATATATATTATGCGCCATTTGTGTCGAGATAAACGATTGTCCCCATCTCATTGCGCGTGAGCCAAACCAAGACTAAAACGCGTGGACTGCATGTCCAGATAACATCGGTAAATCCGCCCGCGCCCATGAGGATTGCATGATCTATCCGCTTCTACTTTCTGCCGGACTCGCAGTCAGCACCATCATCATCCACATGGTCGGATTATCGCTTCTGATGGCGATGATGCATCGCACCTCTCCCACATTGCGACCTCACCAATCCCGATGGCGACAGGCCGTTTTTATAGTGGTGATCGTGCTCGGGCTTTTTGTGATTCACGCGGCAGAAATATGGCTGTACGCCCTGGCTTACATATGGGTTGGTGCATTGGATGCGCTTGAACCCGCTCTCTATTTCTCGACGTCGACCTTTACGACATTGGGCTATGGTGACGTCATCCTTGGAGCCGATTGGCGCCTTGTGGCCGCGATCGAGGGTTTTAACGGGTTTCTTTTGATCGGTTGGTCTACCGCTTACCTGGTAACGGTTATCGGCCGCCTTCGATCTCTGGAACATGGATGGCTCGATCAACCCGGCAAACGCCCCTAAATCGGGCATTCGACTGGACGGTTATTTAGTCGTGTTTCTGACCTAATGATCGACCAGTCATCAGCACGATGGTAATCGCGACCAGCGCAAATGGTACAGCCTTGGTAAGCTGATAACCAATGGTGAGTGCCGTTTCAATATCAGCACTTCCCGCTAAACCCATCGCATCATTAACAAATCCATGCGCGAGCACTGCGGGCCACAGGCTTCCATTGGTCAGCTTCATGCCCAAGACAGCGATAACAGATGTCGCAACTATCGACAGCGTGAAGCTTGGAAAATACTGACCCCAGTACATACCTAGCCCCATCTCATTCATCACGCCCCCCGTTATATCTCGAGGGAGGTGCCAACTCGCCCAGATCAGGCCGACTAGGACTGCAGCAGCGAGCGGCGACATTGAATTTTCGGCAATTGGATTGGCAAACCCGCGCCATCCGCCCTCTTCCAGTAACGCACCCTGATCTGTAAGTGCAGCAAACAAGGCCAAAGGAAGAAGCGGGACAATTTGGTCAACTCCCGGAAGCGTAAACCCCGCACCATATATGCCAAAACGGACAACCGCCGTTCCTGCCAGACCCACAGCACAGGCCAGAACCACGAGACCATACCCTCTCAAAACGTCTGGAAACGTAAGTTCGCCACGACCGAATGGATTTATTTTATCTAGAATATTCCGTAGCTTGCTGCCTTCTCTTGAGAAAAGAATTACGAGACTGGCGGCCAAGAGCGGCACACTGGAGCCAAAAATAAGCAACCATAAGCCCGGCTCAATCAGAGCCAGTCTGCCAATATCAAAGAGGTTGGACGTCCAAACTACACCCGATCGCTCACTCGCACGGGCGGCTTGCCCGCTAAAATCCATCAAGCCACCACCAAATATTAAATCTACAATTGGAATTAACCCCAGAAGCAGAAAGCTTAGAAGAACGAACACCAGAAATTTAGTTCGAGATTGGGTCATTTCACGATCCAACCAGTTTCAGGATTTATTGACAAGCTTCCGGGCAAAAGGGTTCTTGTTCCGGCTCTCTGTTGAGTGTGGCTGTGCCTGTTCGCAAAACCGCGTAAAATCACACCCGAAGAGGAAGATAAATGGCCACACCCAATCTCAAATCTCATCCGATATCCGGACTCCTCGAAATCATGGCGAAACTCCGAGACCCCGAGACGGGCTGCCCATGGGATGTCGAACAGGATTTTTCCACAATCGCGCCCTATACCATTGAAGAGGCTTATGAAGTCGCAGATGCAGTAGAGCGCGACCACATGCCCGACTTGCAGGATGAGCTCGGCGATTTACTGCTACAGGTCGTCTTCCACGCGCGAATGGCCGAGGAGAAAGGTCTTTTTAATTTCAATGATGTGGTCGCCTCAATCAGCGACAAAATGATACGCCGCCATCCCCATGTTTTTGGGAGCGCGGTTCAACGAAGCAGTGAAACGCAGACCGCTGAGTGGGAAACATTGAAGGCCGCCGAGCGTATTAATGCCGACAAGGGCAGCAGCGTTTTGGACGACATCCCCCTCTCCTTTCCCGCGCTGAAGCGTGCGCAGAAATTACAAAAACGCGCAGCAAGTGTTGGTTTTGACTGGCCCGATCACGAGCGTGTACTGGATAAAGTTCATGAAGAGATCGAGGAGGTTGTCGAAGCCGTTCAAGAAGCTGACACCGCTCATATCGCTGAAGAAATTGGCGATTTGCTTTTTGTTTGTACCAATTTAGGGCGAAAGTTGAAGGTCGATGTAGAGACCGCAACACGCGCCGCCAATGCTAAATTCGAGCGCCGTTTTCGTCACGTAGAAACGCGCCTGGAGCAACAATCAAAAGCGCCGCAGGACACCTCTCTCGACGAGATGGAGGCGTTGTGGGTCGAGGCAAAACGACTTGAACGAAAGAAGAAACCAGAACCAGTTTCAGCAGATAACCCAAGCTGAGCTTCAGTATTCATCCGGATCAGGAAGCTCCGGCAACTGGTTGGCCAAACTAGGAAACTCGGATCTAAAGCGACCCATATCGATTTCGGTCAGCTTGAATTTACCACGCAAAATTCCGGTCTCGGGATCTGTTTCTTCTTGCAGGGCTTCACCATGACGATGAAGCCAGGCAACGGCCCGACCATCTTGAGGGGGAATTGCAAGGCTTAACAGCTCATGATCGGCGGTCAGGGCCGTCTCAACGGCGCTTGTTAAAACCTCAAGGCCGGACGCTTTCAGCGCGGAAATCAGCAGGCGGTTCCGTGCTTGTAGACTATCCCCTCTTGCCGCAATCACCGCATCGACTTTTACGCGCTCATCCGCGGTTAGCGCATCCAACTTGTTCCAAGCCTCAATCGTCGCCTGGTCATGTGAGGGGCCCGCCTCCAGCGCATCAAGAACCTCCTCCACGTCCCGAATGCGTCCGTCTCGATCTGGATCGGACGCATCGACCACATGAACCAGAACGTCAGCTTCGCGAACCTCCTCGAGCGTGGCGCGAAAGGCCGCAATCAATTCGGTTGGTAGCTCAGTAATGAACCCCACAGTGTCAGACAGCAAAATTTGGGTGCCCTTGGGAAGTTTGATCCCTCGGACAGTCGGGTCCAGGGTCGCAAAGGGCATATCCTTGGCCAACACTTTCGCGCCCGTCAGTCGATTAAACAGGGTCGACTTCCCGGTATTGGTATACCCCACCAGCGCTACCGTTGGATAAGGTACATCCTGTCGTTTGTTTCTGTGCAAAGACCGTGTGCGCCTGACCTCGTCGAGCTGGCGGCGCAGCTTAGCCATCTTGTCAGCCAACAAACGTCGATCCGTCTCAATCTGGGTTTCACCAGGCCCGGACATGACCCCGCCGCCGCCACGTTGACGTTCGAGGTGCGTCCACGTGCGAACCAGTCGCGACCGTTCATAAGCGAGGCGCGCCAGCTCAACCTGCAACACACCCTCCTTGGTCTGGGCGCGTCGACCAAAAATTTCCAGGATCAGGCCAGTCCGGTCGATCACCTTCACTTTCCAATCGGTTTCCAGGTTTCGCTGCTGAACCGGAGACAGATTGGCATCAATCACCGCCACATTGGCGTCGCACTCGTGGATCAGGACACCCAGGTCCTCGACCTTGCCCCGGCCGAAATAACGCCCGGCCTCAATTTTACGCAATGGGGTCACCATGGCCTCGATCACTTCGAGATCAAGTGCCTCTGCCAAACCGGCGGCCTCCTCGAGGCGTGCTGATGAGCGGTCTTGCACATCCCGTGATACGGGATGGATAACAATGGCGCGTGTTACGGGCGCCTCTTGATCAATCAATCGGCGACGCCTTCAAATTCTTCGGCTTCAGTGTCGATCTTTTCCGCCTCAAACAATTGGACGGGCTGCGCCGGCATGATCGTCGAGATCGCGTGCTTATACACCAGTTGAGACTGCCCATCACGGCGCAGCAAAACACAAAAATTGTCAAACCAGGTTACGACACCCTGCAATTTGACCCCATTGACCAGGAAGATCGTCAGAGGTGTTTTGGTCTTCCGTACTGCATTCAGAAATACGTCCTGCAAGTTCTGCTTTTTATCCTGAGACATGTCTGCTCCGCGTACATCGCTCGTGAGTGGCGATTCGCCCTAATGGTATACAGGCCTTGGGCTCTCCTGCAACCACCGCATCTTGTTTGCAGACTGAACAATCCGCTTAGTTTTGCTTGAAATAAGTTGATCTCAAAGCCAGTGCCATCAATCCCGGCGCGCCATTGCCAATAATTTGGTCGTCAATCTTGACCACAGGCGTGACAAATGTGCTCGCTGAAGTGATGAAACTTTCTCGTGCAAGCCTCGCTTCCTCCAACGAAAAAGCTCGTTCTTCAACCAAAAAACCCAAAGACTTTGCGCATTGGAATACACGCATCCGGGTGATCCCGCATAAAATCGAATTATCCGCAGGACGGGTTACCAGGACCCCATTCGCCGTGACGATCCAGGCATTCGATGAACTGCCTTCTGTCACATTGCCATCTCGATCAATTAACCACGCCTCACCAGCACCGGCTTCAACAGCACTTTGCTTTGCCAACACGTTTGGAAGCAGATTGACGGTTTTGATATCGCACCGCCCCCATCGAATGTCTTCTAGGGTGATAATGGCGATGCCGAGAGCGGCCTGCGCTTCCGCCTTATCAACGTCCACTGATTTGGCCGTCAGGACCAGAGTCGGTGGAACGGGATGATGAGGGAAAGCATGATTGCGACGCGCAACACCCCGAGAAACCTGCAGGTAGATCAATCCATCACGGATTCTGTTACGGCGAAGCAAATCTCGAATTACCAGCCGATAGCTCGCGCGACTTCGGGGGTTTTCAATCTGCAATTCAGCCAGCGAGCGCTCCAACCTGCTGAAATGCCCGTCCTCATCCAGCAACTTTCCCTGACGAACACTCCAGACCTCATAGATCGAATCACCAAACTGAAAACCGCGATCCTCGACA
This sequence comes from Maricaulis sp., assembly GCA_029251785.1. Lineage (GTDB taxonomy): Bacteria > Pseudomonadota > Alphaproteobacteria > Caulobacterales > Maricaulaceae > Maricaulis. The sequence goes on from JAQXCQ010000163.1 coordinate 11,608, forward strand.
TGGACCGAGGCCTGGCGATGGGGCACAAACTGTCCGTCAACATAGGCGATACGAGACAATCCCTTATATCCTCCTCAACAAAGCCCAAACCGCTGCCAGGGCAGCGAGAACTTCCAAACGCCCCAGCACCATAACCGGGATTAGCACCAATTTGGCGTTGCTTGAAACATCTCGCCAATTGTTTCCTTCGCTGGTGTTTTCAAAGAGAGGGCCGGCATTCGCAAGTGCCGCTGCAACCGCGGCAAAAGCCTCCGAAAATTCTAGGCCGGTCAAACTCAATGCCACGCCCCCCAGCCCCAAAACAGCTGAGAAACCCAACACATACGTCCAGATGGCCAGCAAAGCTCTATCCGGAGCTGAGCGATCACGAAACCGAACGGGTGCAATACTCGACGGGTCCGCCAGCCGGGACAATTCCGCATCGAGCCGACGCCAAAGCAACATAATTCGAGAGATCTTCACCCCACCACTCGTCGAGGCCGCAGCTCCGCCGACCAGCGCGGCAAAGAGTGCAGCGACGGCAATCGGAGACACATCATCACTGACTGCGTAACCACTCGTGGTCACGGCAAACAAGGCATTGAAGCCATGATCCAGTGAGAACGCCGGCACCGCCAAATAGGAAAGACCACTGAGTCCCACGACCAAAAAGGCGACGCCCACGAGATCGGGGTCCAGTAACGATTTTCGGTCTCGAAGCGCATCCCAAAACATTGAAATATTGAGCGCACCGAAAAGGCATCCAATCCCCAGAACGAGAATGCCAGGTCCTGACAAAAACGCATTGAGTGGCTCAGAAACCGGCAAGAAACCACCGGTTGAAAGTGCACTCATCGCCAGCGTTGTTGCCGCAAACAGCGATTGCCCGGAAAACATCAACCCCACCCAAATACAGGCTGACAAAGTCGCATAAATCAGAGCAATGCGACCCGCCGCTAATCCAAGATGAGAAAAAACATTATCTCGATCAATGGTCAGCAAGACGGACCGTCGAATCGCGGGGGCATCCTTGTCCAGTGCCGCGAAAACGGCCGCGGCCAGCAGCAATGTGGCATAGCCGCCCAACCAGGACAGTAAAGCACGCCAAAATACTAGGGCCCGTGGCAAATCCTCAGGGCTTTGCAATATCGCACCGGTCGTCGTGACCGCCGAGAAGGCTTCGAACGTTCCGTCCAACATGTTGAAGCTGGCGGAGAGATAAAATGGGATCGCCGCGATAAGCGGTGTAGTTAGCCAGACAAATAACGCCAGGCCGAGTGCATCAACCGCACGGGCACGCACCGGTACACCCTGCGTTGCCAACACAAGCAGACCTCCGGGAAATGCACCGATTGCTGCGGTCATACCGAAGACTGGCACGATAGAGGCTTCGCCAAGCGCCATGGCGATAATCGCCGTGATACCGGCAGCAAGACCGATCGCAACCCAGATCGCACCGAGGGGGCGAAGCATGGCAGATAAGGTCATGCCACCCCTCCCCGATGAATACGGATCAATTCATAACCAGACATCAGTGACAATTTCGCTTCGTTATAAATGGCTCCACCCAGGCAAATTTAGAAGTAATCAAGGCTCACACGGAACAAATGCTCAACCTTCGGTATGAGGGCCGTGTTGCAGAAGAGAAGAACCCGGTCATTCTCCCGGATATGTCCGTCATCACAGGGTAGAATAACCTCATCACCACGAACCACCGCACCCAGGGCAACACCATCGGGAAGTTCCAGTTCATCCAGGGCTTTTCCGACCAAGGGTGAGGTCGCGAGAGCAATTCCCTCAAGCGCTTCAGCTTGCCCGCCCCCCAAACTGGCCAGTCCGGTAATTCGCCCGCGCCGAATATGCTGCAAAATAGTCGAAACGGTCGTTGCCCGAGGATCGATCAAAACGTCGATGCCGAGTGGCTTCCGCAAGCCTTCAAATTCTTGCTGATTGACCAAACACAATGTCCGATGGGCGCCTTCTCGCTTGGCCATGACAGCCGCCAGCATATTGACCTTGTCATCATTGGTGACACACACCACCAGCTCGGCATTTGGAGCGCCTGCTTCGCGCATAATCCTCGCGTCCAGGCCGTCTCCGTGCAAAACCACAGTCTTCTTGAGCGAGTCAGCCGCGGTTTCGGCGCGCGCCTTATTAGCTTCTACGAGCCGGACCTTCACACCCCCGGCCCGCTCGAGGGATCTGGCAACGTAGACACCAATATTCCCGGCCCCGATAACGACCACACGACGTGCCGTTTCTGAAGTGCGCCCAAAGATATCCAAAACCCGCCTCACCTGGCGACTTTCTGTCACCACATAGACGTCATCCCCAGCCAGTAACGGATCTGTTTTTTGTGGAATAAACAGGGTTTGTTCGCGCTGCACACCGACCACACCGATCCGCAAATCGGGAAATAGCTCCATCAATTGTTCAGTCGTTGAGCCTGCCACCGGTGAATTTTCATCGAGGCGAATACCCAGTAATTGTACGCGCCCGCCAGAAAATACAGCGGTATTGAATGCGCCAGGCGTCTGCACACGCTGCAATATCGCCCGACCGACCTCCAGTTCCGGCGAAATAACAACATCGATGGGCAAATTCTTAGTATTAAACAGATCTCCCCAGGCTGGCTGAAGGTAGTTTTGTGCGCGAATACGCGCGATCCGCATCGGCATTTCAAACAGGGAATACGCAACCTGACAGGCGATCATATTGGTTTCATCAGAGTGTGTGACAGCCACCAGAAGGTCGGCATCGCGCGCGCCGGCGCGCTCCAACACTTCGGGGTGAGCCCCATGACCCACGAGCCCACGAACATCCAAATCGGTTGAAACTTTTTCAATGAGCTCAGGTGACCAGTCTACGACCGTGACAGCATTACCCTCACGGGCCAGCGCTCTCGCAATACCGTATCCAACCTGCCCAGCTCCACAAACGATGGCTTTCATCTTGTTCGCCTTGCTCGTCTAGTCCGTCGGTGCGCTGTCGCGACTGGCATTGCCAACACCGAGTGATTTCAGTTTTCTGTGCAGAGCGGAACGCTCCATGCCAATAAATGCCGCTGTTCGCGATATATTGCCACCAAATCGGTCGATTTGGGCAGTGAGATATTCACGCTCAAAATTTTCCCGAGCATCCCGAAGTGACAATGCGATCATTTTTTCGGAGTCAAAACCGCCGTCCTGCGTGTCCCGCGCCACCACTTCCGAGGGCAAGCTGGCGAGGCTAATTACAGAGTCTGCGTCACCGGATGCCAAGATCAACAACCGTTCTACATTATTGCGCAATTGACGGACATTGCCCGGCCACGTGTGTGCCTGAAGCGCGGCCATTACATCGGAACCAATTTTTCGTTCCGCAAACCCCGCAGCTCCTGTGAGGCGAGCGACAAAATGCTCCACCAAACCGGGGATGTCCTCTCGTCGCTCGGCAAGCGCGGGAACAGTGACCGGCACGACCGCCAGACGATGATAGAGATCTTCGCGGAAACGCCCTTCAGCAATCCGGCCGCGCAAATCCTTGGCAGAACTTGAAATAACGCGGACATCAACTTTCACATCCGATGCCCCGTCTATTCGGCGGAAGCGTTGCTCAACCAACATCCGCAGAAGTTTGCTCTGCGTTTCCTTGTGCATATCGGCGATCTCATCAAGAAATAACGTTCCGCCATGTGCCCGCTCTAGCAGTCCCACATGCTTGATTGATCCATCCGTATTCTCTTGGCCAAACAATTCTTCTTCTACCCGGTCCGGCGACATTCCTGGCGCGCTAACCGCAACAAAACCCGCTTTTGCCCGAGGGGATTTTTCATGGATCAGTCGAGCAACCATCTCTTTGCCGGCCCCGGACGGGCCCTCAATTAAGATTCGACTATTGGTCGGCGCCACACGATCAATCAGCTGCCGCACCTGGGCTATACCTGAGGACGAACCGATTAACGAATTTTCAACTTCAGTCCGCGCGCGCAATTGGGCATTTTCCTGGCGCAGGCGACTCGTCTCCAATCCACGCTCAACGGTCAGCAGCAACTTGTCACTTTTAAATGGTTTTTCGAGAAAGTCGTAAGCGCCCTTTTGAATAGCGGCAACCGCGGTTTCGATTTTTCCATGCCCAGAGATAACGATGACCGGCATCGTTGGATCAATCTTCTGGAACTCATCGAGCAATTCTATGCCATCGAGCCGGCTGCCTTGCAGCCAGACATCAAGCACGACCAGTGAAGGTTTACGGGCCCGAATTTGATCCAGCGCACCGTCGGCATCGGCGGCGCTCCTGGTTTCATACCCGTCATCTTCCAGCAAACCCGCAATGAGCTCGCGGATATCAGCTTCGTCATCCACGATCAGGATGTCTCTTGCCATGGCTTAAGCCTCTTCTTCAGAATGTTCTGTTGCTTGAACGCCGGTCTCCGATAGGGGGAAGACAAGTCGAACAACGGCGCCCTCGCCGTCGTCATTGACCCCTAACTCCAAGCGTCCCTTGTGATCTTCCATAACGCGTTTGACGATGGCCAAGCCGAGCCCAGTCCCCTTCTCCCGCGTCGTCATATAGGGTTCCGTCAAGCGCTCTCGATTGGCCATCGGCCACCCCAACCCGTTGTCGCGAACCTCGATTATCGCGAACCCGCTCTCCTCACGCACCGACACGTCAATTTGGCCAAGCGGCGCATCATCACCATCGCGCTTCACCCGCGAAGAGACGCTTTCTGCTGCGTTTTTCAGTATGTTAGCCAAGGCCTGACTGGTTAAGCGGTCGTCACAAGCTGCGATAACTGACTCGGTTGGCCGGTCATAATTGAGTATGATTTTCGGCGATGCCACGCGTTGCGCAAACACGGCAGCCTGGACCAATTCACCGGCCTCAGTGTCGCTAACTTTTGGCTCGGGCATTCGAGCAAAGGATGCGAATTCATCGACCATGCGCCCGATATCGCTGACCTGCCGGACGATCGTTTCCGTGCAACGATCAAAAACTTCGAGATCTGACGTGATTTCTTTGCGATACTTCCGCTTAATCCGTTCCGCGGACAATTGGATGGGGGTCAACGGGTTTTTAATCTCGTGGGCAATCCGTCGCGCGACATCGCGCCACGCCGTATTGCGTTGTGCGGTCACAAGCCGGGTCACGTCATCAAAAGTAATGACGAGCCCCGCCTCTTCATCCATGAACGCACGCGCAGACAGGTTGCGAATTTGATCGTCCGCACCATGAATATCGATCTGAGCGTCTGCCACCACACCGAGGTGCCGACGGGCCTGTTGCACGATCTCTACTAGCTCTCCAACAAGATCATCGAGCTGTGCGCCGTAGACTTCATCGGCATCCTGACCCAGCAGAGACGCTGCGGAGCGGTTGATCAATGTCACCTGATTGGCGCCGTCGAGTCCGATGACGCCGGCGCTGACACCCGCTAATACCGCTTCGGTGAATGCACGGCGTTGTTCGGATTCCGCATGGGATTCAATCAATTCCCGACGCTGGCTCCGCAATTGCCGGGTCATGCGATTAAAGGCACGTCCCAACGCGGTTATTTCGTCATCTTCTCGCATCATCGCGACGCGGGCGTCCAGATCACCCCGCCTCACCAATTCCGCGGCCGCGACCAGACGCGAAATGGGTGTCACCACACGTGTTGCAGCGGATATGGCCAACCACGTCGCTCCAACCAGCAAAAGGGCTCCCATTTGCCCATACAATACGTAGAACAGTGTCCGGATTGAACTTTCCTGGGCTTCAGAAGCACTCAAGGATTCATTCGCATCCCCGATATCGCGCCACATCGTCATGTCCATGGCTCGCGTCACATAAATATACAGCCCCTCAAACGCTTCCAGCTTGTAAAGAACCCGCATCGCGTCTGCGCCATCGACACCCGCGCGCGCCGCAAATTCCGGGGTGGTTGTCGCAGCACCGCCATCATCAGCCAGCTCATACAAACTTGCGGTTGGCGGGATGTAGACTTCATCCACACGAAACTCGGCCTGCGCCAGGGGGGTACCTTGACGGTCAACGATGTAAGCCGCGCTGAGTTCGGCACGAACGGTCAGATCGCCCAAAACATTATTGAATTGGATGCGACTATTCGTGAACGTGTCGACCGCCGCCTCATGATCCAGGCGCCTGACCATAAAATACATCTGCTCCGATGTAATATCGGCTTCTCGATCATAGACATTTCGAGCCGTTTCCCGTGCCGTTTGCACCAGGGTCGTTACGCGCTCGCCAAACCAATAATCGACACCTCGATTCAAAATTGCGCCGAGAAAAATGGCCGAAAGAATGGCAGGCGCTGCTGCGGCGACCGAAAACATGGCGACAAATCGAAGATGTAATCGGGGAGCTGGCTCACCAAAGCGACGCCCGCGTATCCGACGGCGGAGGCGCACTCCCACAACAATCGCCAGCCCAACAATTAAGATGCTGTTGGCAATCAACATCACCGTTACGATGCGGTCGCCCGGATTGAACCAAGCCAGATCGCTCAATGTGCCAAGTGCGATGACCGCAATAATCGCCAGCGCGATAACAAATCCGGTGCCGTAAGCAGCCGCAGACCGCGGTGAAATATTCTTGATCAGGGTATGAGGTGACGCTTCGGGCAAGTGTGTTCCATCTGCAACAAGCGTGTCACCTTACGCCCACGTTGCACAAAATCAACACCCGTGCTGTCACCGCAACAAAATACTAGACGTCAATTCCGAGCTCACTAAGACGACGCGCCAGCGTATTTCTATTGAAACCCAACAATTGTGCAGCGCGAGATCGATTACCACCCGCCCGGCACAAAGCTTCCGTCAACAAGGCGCGGTCCAATTCATCCACCGCACTCTGGCGACCTGCCTGTTGATTGAGTATTTGCCGGGCCAATCCCACCGCGAATTCTGTCTCAGGAGCCGCAACGCCGGGATTCATGCCTGCAATCACCGCGGATGCTTCGGTATCACCGGCCACTCGCCCACGCACCTGAAGTGTTAATTGGGACAAGGCGGATTTTAACGCGGCCACATTTCCGGGCCAGTCTGCAGCTGAGAAAATTGCACGCGCCTTGGGATCAAGATCCAGGACAACACCGTTATCTCTCTTGGCAAGTTCGAGCAGTAATGCGTCACAAAGCGCCGGGATATCCTCGGGACGCTCTCGCAATTTTGGGACCGAGATCACACACTCGCTCAATCGAGCATATAACCCACGATCTATCTCGAGCGATGCGTCTCCAACCGTTCCAATTACCGAGGCCCCTGAACAATCCAGCGCGTCACGGGCGGCGTTTTGTTGAGCCATTCCCCATCGATCCAACCTCAACCACAGCACGCTTCCTTGCGCAGTACTGTCTGCAAATATCTGTTGTGCAGAATGAGAGGCTGTCAAAATGCGGATGCGGTCCTTTGATGTGCCGCGGGCCTGGAGCAGCGCTTCAGCGACTTGTCGTTTGCCGCTTCCCGCTTCGCCGATAACCAGAACATGCGCATTGGTACGGGCCGCACGCGCGATGGCCTTATATGTCGCCTGAATCGCCGATGATTGACCAACCAAACCTGTTCGCTCGATAGGTGTTGCCGGAGAGCGATGACTTTCTTGTTGCTTTAGTGCGTCAGCAATACAACGGGTCAGATCATCTAGGTCGAAGGGCTTGGGAAGATATTCAAAAACCCGGCTGTTTTCAGCATCAATGGCCATGCTGGCAGTTGTCTGGGCGCTCATGACAATGACTGGCATGTCTGGTTTCAATCGATGGACCGAAGGCAGATCCTCCAGAAAATTATGCCCATCGAGCAAGACATCCGCCAGCAATAACGCGCCCTTCCCCTCACGTATCCATTTTAGCGCCGTTTCTGGAACCGAAGTTGCGCGAACTTGGTACCCCGCGGTGGCCAGAGCACGGGACAGGATACGACGCAGCCCCTCATCATCTTCCAACAAGAGGATAGTTTCGCTCATGAGCGGACCTCATCTGCAAAGACTGGCAAGCGGATGTTGAAGCGGGTCATATTATCCAAGCGGTCGTGATCGATGCAACCGGCATGCAAGCTCGCAACGCGCGCAGAAAAAGCCAAACCCAGCCCTTCACCCGCCGGCTTGGTCGTAACAAAAGGTGTAAACACACCTGACACTATCGCGTCCTCGACACCGCGACCATTGTCCATAACGCTGATCACTAACGGCGATAATTTTTCGTCGACCCGGCTTTCCGGGCCACTATCGTAACGGGTTACCAAAATAATCGACCCGTTTTCAATGCAGATCGCATCACGGGCATTTTGCAAAAGATTGACCACCGCCTGGTGCATTAAATCGATATCGACGGCCGCTTCGGGCAGAGACGGATCGAATCGAAACTCAATTTGAGGCCCGCCCGGGTCTGCTCGGTGAAAACTGCGTGAAGCCATCATGGCAATCTGGTTCAGGGATGTTTTGGAAACGGCGCCCAACTTAATATCACCGACCGAACTCCAATGCTCCGCCAGCCGTGTCATCCGGTCGACATCTTCGATGATATGACCCGCTAATTCCTGGGTGACACCGATATCCTTTTCACGCTCTATCAATTGCGCCGCGCCGCGAAGGCTCGCAAGCGGGTTTTTTAATTCATGCGCCAGCATACGACCAAAACCGAGGGCGGCGATGTGACCGGTATCGACGGTGTTTTGTTGCGGACCGGCGCTTAAGACGGCGGTCCGCGCTCCAGGCATGAGTCGGATATGGATATCGCGAATTTGCGGCATTGTGTGCCCGGCGTCACGGCTTGCAGCCAACTGCGCACCCACCACGCTTAAATCTCGGCTTTCATCAAACACGGTCTGGATTAAATGCCAAACGTCTGCAGTCATCGGCGATAAATCCGCAAATTGGCTCTTCTGCAAAGTGTGCAATGAGACGCCCAACCAGGCCTCCGCCTCCGCATTGGCCCAACTGACGCGACAATCCATTTCGACAACAAGAACCGGATATGCCGCAAGTTCGGCCGCAAGGCTCTGCACAGATCGTTCCGATTGAGACGGTATATCGGTCACGCCACAACCCGGTCCACCGGCGGTACGTTCACCATCAAATCGGACAACCCTTCACGCACTTCATCGGGCTGAAAGGATCGGCACAAAATATTGCGATACAATTGCATCCTCGCCGCGTCGCAATGCTGAGCCTCAATCTGCAGAAACGATGAAAAATGCTTACGCATCATCCGGATCCCGAGTCCCTCACCGTAAAAATCCAGTGCATCATCAAACTGTGTGCGCAGCGCCTCCAGCTTGACTGACCAGCGTGTCGTGACGTCGGCACGCCCCAACAAACCACGTCCAATTTCACCGACCAACCAGGGACGCCCCTGCGCTGCACGCCCGATCATAACGGCATCAGCGCCCGATTGCTGGAGCGCAAGCCTGGCTTCTGCTAAATTTTCAATATCCCCATTGACGATAACGGGAATTTCGACGGCATCGCAGACGCCCTGGACAGCACTCCAGTCCGCGTGACCCTTATAAAACTGCTGTCGCGTGCGACCATGCACCGTCACCATCTTGATGCCCGCATCTTGCGCACGACGCGCCAATTCAGGCGCATTGAGGCTCCCATGATCCCAGCCGAGGCGCATCTTCAGTGTCACCGGAATGTCCACCGCAGCGATTGTGGCGATAATCAATGTCATCGCGTGATCAAGGTCGCGCATCAAAGCCGAGCCGGACAAACCCTTAGTCACCTGGCGGGCTGGGCACCCCATATTGATGTCGACAATCTCCGCACCCGCATCCTGTGCAATGCGCGCGCCCTCCGTCATCCATTGCGCCTCTCGGCCCGCGAGCTGGATGACACGCGGCTTCAGGCTGGCATCAGCTGCCGCCTTGCGCACCATATCCGTGCGTCCACGCGCTAGCTGGTCGCTGGCAACCATTTCGGAGACAACCATTCCGGCACCAAACAATTGGGCCTGGCGTCGAAAAGGCAGATCCGTCACGCCTGACATCGGTGCCAGAATTGCCGGTATCTCGATAGTGTGTGGGCCGATTGAAAAGCTCATGTATCTGGACAAGGTCTTTGCTGCCGTCGTATGGCCGGGAAAGCTAGAGGATTTCGGGGAAATGTGTATGCGTTTTTTCGCCCGCCTGCACGCAAATGACACTATTGAAATGCGAGCGCCTCTATTCGGCGCTCACTGAGAGGGGTTTGACACTTGAATATAGGTGTTGTCATCGTTGCCGCTGGTCGCGGTACGCGCGCCGGTGACGGCGTCCCCAAGCAGTACCGCTTAATTGGGGGGCGGCCTGTTCTCGAACACACGATTCAGGCGTTTATCCAGCATCCGGCAATTGGTCCCGTAATGGTGGTCATTGGTCCGGACGATTCAAACCTTTTTGCCGATATCAAAAGTGGCGCCGATAGATCGGTATACACCTGCACCGGGGGCAAGACGCGCACAGAATCTGTACGATCAGGATTGGCGGCCCTCGCTGATAAACAGCTCGATACCGTGCTCATTCACGACGCCGCGCGTCCGTTCATCGAACACGACTTGATCTCCAAGCTCATAACGGCTCTTGAAAGTAGCGACGCGGTCATCCCCGCTCTTGAGTCAACGGACGCATTGATGCAACTCGACGCCAACACGAATGTCCAAACCTTGGTCGATAAGGCCACTATTCACGCGGCCCAAACCCCCCAGGCCTTCACCTATCTAAAATTGGTTGCCGCCTACTCCGAACTGGGCGAGGAAGCTTTGGCGGATGATACTGCAGTGGCCAAACGCTTCGGCATGACTGTGAGTACGGTCAAGGGCGACCCGGCGAATTTCAAGATTACCACACCGTCCGATTTTCGAAGGGCCCATGCCATGCTTTCGCCACCTACTTCTCTGACGGTCACAGGGATGGGCTTTGATGTTCACCGTCTTGAACCGGCCGAAAGCATGACATTATGTGGTGTGAAGATACACGAGGGTCTCGGCCTTGTGGGGCATTCCGATGCCGATGTCGCCCTGCACGCGCTGACCGATGCTATACTCGGCGCCGCCGGCGCAGGCGACATTGGCCAGCATTTCCCACCATCGGATCCTCAATGGTCTGGCGTAGCGTCAGACCGCTTCGTCGCCCACGCCCTCAATCTGTTGAACCATTCTGGCTGCCTGATCGCGCATGCGGACATCACAATTGTCGCCGAACGGCCCAAGGTCGGTCCACATCGCGAGGCGATGCGAAATTTTGTCGCCACGCTTCTGCGGCTGCCCCCAAACCATGTAAACATCAAGGCCACCACCACTGAAGGGCTCGGCTATACCGGACGGGGCGAAGGGATCGCCGCCCAGGCTGTCATCTCGGCAGTTCGCACAGAGGCAACATCATGATCTTTCCCCCAAGATTGACCACACCCGCTAAACACCTCAGCGAGAAAGCGCGAATCGCCGGTGTAATGATTGCCACCGCCGAAAGCTGCACAGGCGGAATGATCGCATCATTGCTAACCGAAATCGCCGGCTCATCTGAAATCTTTGATCGCGGCTTTGTCACTTATTCCTATGAGGCCAAAACCGAGATACTTGGAATTCCAGCGAATATACTTCAGGCCCATGGCGCTGTATCCGCCGAGGTAGCGCGACGCATGGCGGAAGAAACGCTCCTGCGTTCAAATGCTGACATTGCTGTGTCCGTAACCGGCGTCGCAGGCCCCGGTGGTATTCCCCATAAGCCGGCGGGCCTCGTCCATTTTGGCCTCGCCGCGCGACTTCATCCAACGCGATGCCTGGTCAAGCGATTCGGAGACCAGGGCCGATCCAATGTCCGTCAATTGACCACAGCAACCGCCCTGGAATTACTGTCGGATGGCGTCGATCTCTTCAGTTAGGGGGTGCGTCGGATCTCCGGTTTTTTGATACCGTCGCTCCGCCTCCGCTCTGAACCGTTCTACCAGCGACACCGCCGCTCGATCGCGGTTTTTGTCGAGCAAAACTTGCAAAACCGGGTTTTTGAACACAGCTTCAATGCTCATTTCTACGAGCGTTGATCCGTCCGACAAGTCGTGAAACTGCCAGCGGTTTTCCAATTTACGAAACGGACCGGAGACAAATTCGACTTCGATCACGCGTTTAACAGCGTCAGACGAAACTCGCGTTGTAAAACTTTCCGAGACGAATTTGTATCGCACCCGGGCCTGGGCTTGCAGAATATCACAGCCATTATTCTCACGGCGATCCGTCACCCGCATGCCCGTTATCGGACCAATAAAATTTGGATATCGCTCAACATCGCTGACAAGCTCATGCAAATCCGCGGCAGCGAAATGCATGCGCTGATAGGTCAACATGCGCATGAATCAGCGGTTTGCCTGCAAGGCATCCCGCTTCGCCTTGAGGCGGGCAAAATCCTCGCCGGCGTGATAGCTCGAACGTGTCAGTGGCGTCGCTGAAACCTGTAAGAAGCCCTTCGCTCGCGCGATGGTTTCATAGCTCTTGAATGCGTCCGGAGTAATAAATTCTTTCACTGGCGCATGCTTGCGCGTGGGCTGCAAGTATTGACCGATAGTGAGAAAATCGATGCCTGCGGATCTCATATCATCCATGACCTGCATCACCTCCTCCTTGGTCTCGCCGAGACCGACCATAATTCCGGATTTGGTGAATTGGGACGGGTCCCGATCCTTTACCCGTTCAAGTAATCGCAGGGAATGAAAATATCGCGCGCCGGGTCGGATCGAGAGGTATAAGCGCGGTACCGTCTCCAGATTATGATTGAAGACATCTGGCCGGGCGTCGATGACCGTTTCGGCCGCACCAGATTTCCGTAAGAAATCCGGGGTTAAAATCTCAATCGTCGTTCCTGGAGAAGACGAACGGATCGCCTCGATCACGTCAACAAAATGTTGGGCCCCTCCATCGGCGAGATCATCCCGGTCCACCGAGGTGATCACCACGTGATTCAACCCCATTTCCGCAACGGCCTCGCCAACACGGCGCGCTTCATCGGCATCTACAGGCCCGGGCAATCCCGTTTTAACGTTACAGAACGCGCAAGCCCGCGTGCACGTGTCGCCCAGGATCATAAATGTTGCGTGCTTTTGCTCCCAACATTCTCCAATATTGGGACAGCCCGCTTCCTGGCACACCGTGACCAGTCCGCCGTCCTTGACGATCTTGTTTGTCTCTTCAAACAATTTGCCCAGAGGGGCCTTAACCCGAATCCAATCCGGCTTCCGCAAAATCGGCGAATCCGCCCGTTTTTGCTTTTCCGGATGTCGCGAAGCGCGTGCATCCGCTGCTTGCTTATTCGCGTCCTTGACGGCGCGATTATCGATCAAATTGGCCATGGGGAGGATTTAAGCCCAGACCTCTGTTGTAGCAACCACCAAGCTGTAGACAGAGATCCGGGCTAGAAGCCGTTTTTGAACAGATTATCGCATCTGCATCGAGCCTAGGTCTTGCCTCGCGCCTTATCACTCGTGTCTTCGTCGACACCCTTAATTGGCTCATTCCCCATACCATTCAGCGCGGATATCGCATGATAGGCCAAGAGGGGGCCCCAAATGACAGCGACAATACCGACAATATCACCACCCAGCCCAACGAACCGGTCGAGAACAACCAGCCAAGTCATGAAAAAGGCGAAAACAGCAAAATGTATAATGACCCGCTTCCAGGCCCTGTCGATACTGGCCAGAAAGCCAAGATCGTGAACGATTTTCGAGTTTTGATTTTGCATATGCGTATGCTCCTGAACAGCGTTTGAACCATTCTGGAATTCAGAGCTGGAAATACCGAAACTCGCCGACAAGGCTTTGATTGTCTCAAGGCCTGGCGTTTCACCATTCTCGATCCGCTGAACGGTACGAACGCTCAGCCCGCTGATTTCAGCAAGTTGTTGCTGGGACCACCCATTATCAAGACGACGTTGCTTCAATTCCATAGTTCTCGGCTCCAAATCCAGAAGCCAAACCCTATCGGTCCAGCTTCGCAAGCAACACGACGGCGACCTGACAGGGATCAGACATCACCCCGCCAAACACACTACACGAAGCCGACATTTCTTATTTTGGAGCGAAAGACAATGTTTAAATGATCACAAACAGAGATCGTTAGTCCCCGTCGACGCAATATCATCGGGATGGGAAGGTGGATCAAAACTGACGTCGAATCCGTCATCAAAAGCGTGGTGAACCAAGCCGGATAATTCCCCAATCCGCACCCGAGTTCCAATCGCGGGAATTTCCAGGCTTTCGAACGTTACCCCCATCAGAGATACATCGAAAATTCGTGCCACAATCGTGCGACCATCCTCCAGCGCGACCTTCACCGCGCCTTCGATATGCCCCACTTCCGGGTCGCTAGCGCCATCCCTGCTCAACCGGCTTACGTTAAACCGCCAGGCTAGACTTGTTGCCAGCCGACCCCGGCGTTTGGAGCACAACACAAACCGTACAGAGAACTCACCAACGCCACTGTCCGCAATCGCCCGTATCCTTACGACCTCGCCCTCAATCGTGCCCAATCCGGAAACACTGAGTCTAATCATCGCTCCGGGAGCCGGAACAAATCGAGACGTAATCCGGGCACCACCTGGCGAGATGTCCAGGAGCGTGCAGGCCTCGGGCATAGAATCGTCAATCCATAATCGGCCGTGCAGCGTCATCGGGAGACGCTCATGCTCGCGTCGACATGGAATGATATCCTCGTCTAGGGCGTCATTGGATGATGGTTGGATTGCACGATTCATTGTCATCACAGATTTCTCCTACATTCAGTTTTATAGAAAAATGGTTACATTCACCCTAATTTATGGATGCAAACTAAAACCAACCAGCGCGAGGCATTGCTTTTTTTTACCGGCTGCAAAAAATATTCTTCATCAGTAGACAACTTTCGATGCAAATCGAAGTAAAATCGGAAAACTGGTTTAATCATTCGATATTCGTAGATGGCCTATCAAGAGAACGCATATGCAGGCTGCCCTTTCTGATCTTCTGGATCGCACCAAACCCGGGCACGGTCTGGCGCAAGAATTTTATACCTCCCCAGATCTTTACGATGTGGAACGGGAGGCGATATTCGCCCGCAACTGGATATATGCGGGACATGTAAGCCAGATCCCGAACGCGGGTGATTATTTCCTGTTCGAGATGGATCGTGAATCGATCATTCTCGTGCGTGATCGCGATGGGCAAATCAAAGCCCATGCGAATGTGTGCCGACATCGCGGATCACGCCTTTGCCGCGAACACGAGGGAAGCGCTAAAATCTTCCGCTGTCCTTACCACGCCTGGGCGTATTCACTCGATGGACAATTGATTTCGGCCAATAATATGGGATCAGACTTTGATCTGTCGCAGCATGCGCTGAAGCCTGTTCAAGTTTCCATCATTAGCGGTCTCATCTTTATTTCTTTGCAAGCCTCTTCGCCCACGATTCAACCCGCGTCGAAAGCTCTCACACCGATACTCGAGGCCTTTGGCACGTCAGCGCTAAAAATAGCTGCGAGCGAAAGCTATAATATCGCCGCAAACTGGAAGCTTGCGATCGAAAACTACCACGAATGTTATCATTGCGGCCCCGCCCACCCAGAATATTCCCAACATCACACGCTCAAACTCCCCTCGACGGAATTTGACGCGCAACAAACACGAATGCGCGATCGATGGGCAGAATGTGGCGTGCCGGATCAAGCCTACGATTTTCAGGACGATAAAGCGCCTATCGGGGCGCAGGGCTTCGCTTATTCCAGATCTGCCCTGTTTGAAGGCTCGGTTACCGGCAGCCAAAGCGGCAACGCCCTTGCCCCATTACTCGGTCGTCTGACCCAATATGACAGGGGCGCATCAGACATAAATCTCGGGCCGGTTTCATTCTTCCTGATTTACAGTGATCACATGATGACATTCAGATTTTTGCCAACGGGGCTGCAATCTTGTCGTTGTGATATCAGCTGGCTCGTCCACGCAGACGCGCAGGAGGGAAAAGACTATTCATTATCCGCGCTCACCTGGCTCTGGGATATTACGACCAAAGCGGACAAAACCATCATTCTGGATAATCAAGCCGGAATAAATTCTCGGTTTTATGACCCCGGTCCGTTCTCTGAAATGGAACAATGGACAAAACGCTTTATCGATTGGTATCTCACTCAGATGCGCGCCACAATTGGCTAAGCCATACCGACGATCATGGGGTTTTCAGTCGAAGGACAAGCGGATCGGATCGCGCCGGCCAGGCCCTTGAAATGCTGTTCGGACCGCGCTGTCGAAATGCAGATTCGTCATCATTGACTGGTCATCAAACTGCTCGGCGAGCAAATCATTGTCGACGATAAAGCCATTTCCGATCTCCGGCACGTCGGCCGTAAAATAGATCCAGGCAAATTCGCCGTCCATTTCCGCTCCGATATATGTCAGATCAAACAGCAAGCCGGTATTGTCGGCAAAGCGAAACAGGGGGGTCACATAGGCACCCACCTCTTCAACACCTTCGGCGGTCGCAAAGAATTCCGCCTCATGCACATTGTCCCGCCCGATGGCCACCAAAAGATCATCAGCGAATAAGCGATGGACAATTTCCATTTCATTCGTCGACGAATTGATCGTGACTTCAGTCACACCCGCGTGGAGCCGGTGCGCAAAAACCGGGGCCGTGAAAATCACGGCCCCGGCCAAAACGGAGATAAACAGGTTCGGGCGCACTATTGTGAGCGAGTCCGAATACTGTCACGAGTTACCGCGCGATCCAGATTATCCATCATGTTCGAACTCCGTGAGGAGCTCCGATAGATTTCCAGCCGTGTCGGTTCGATACGAGGCGGGTAGTAATTGTCGGTGCGGTCCGCATCAGCAGTTTCCCAAAGCGGATCGAGCTCCACAGACACAACTTCCTGATCTGTGAGATACGACCACGTGATATTTTGTGGATTATAGCGCCACACTTCGGCTGGAATACGAACGATCTCCGTATTGCCATTGGCAAAGGTGAATTCCAGGATGATCGGCATCACGACACCACCTTCATTGGTGAAGTCGAGATAATAAACCCGCTCATCGCTATCGATAATCTCCGCTTCCCAGTCCTCAAGACCCGCACGCATGCCTTCATAGGCTTCGGTTTCCCGATTGGTCACGGTGAATTGGTCATTCTCGGAATAGAAATCGATCACTTCACGGTTCGAGTCTGAATAGAACTCGATACCTTCGGCGCGATTATTGGCCTGGGTCAGGCTCTCGGGACGATCATTGAACTCGTCCCGGCGACGGGCATTTTCAATGCGGGGATTTTCCGTACCGATCGTGCCTTCAATCACGCGATCGAGCGAGATATCAACATGGGCCGTGGAATAGAACCAACCGCGCCAGAACCAGTCGAGGTCCACACCGGACACTTCTTCCATCGTCCGGAAGAAATCATACGGAGTCGGGCGCTTGAAGCGCCAGCGCCGTGAGTAGGTGCGGAAGGCTTCATCGAACAACTCACGGCCCAGAATGGTCTCGCGAAGGACAACAAGAGCAGTTGCCGGCTTGCCATAGGCATTGCCGCCAAAACCAAGAATGGAATCAGATTGCGTCATGATTGGCATCTGGCTGGTCGATGTCATGTAAGGGATAATCAGGGCCGGATCACCGCGGCGAACCCGGTGATTTTCCTCCCACTGACGCTCGGCCTGGAATTGCAGGAAGGTGTTCAAACCCTCATCCATCCAGGTCCACTGTCGCTCGTCGGTATTGACGATCATTGGGAAATAATTGTGCCCAACTTCGTGAATGATCACACCAATCAGGCCAAGCTTGGCCCGGGCAGAATACGTGATATTGCCTTCATCATCGACAACCGGACGACCGTAAGTTCCGCCGTTGAAGGAGATCATTGGATATTCCATACCGCCCTGACGACCGGCAATGGATTGCGCGGTTGGGTAGGGATAGGGGAAGGAAAAATGAGAATAGACGTCCAGCGTGTGCTCTACGGCCCGGGTTGACCATGTCGACCACAGAGGCTCGGACTCATTGGGATAAAACGACATCGCCATAACGGTGTCGGGCCCAATGCCCTCCCCGTCCTGCTCAACACCAATAGAATCCCAGATAAATTTACGTGAGCCCGCCCAGGCAAAATCGCGGACATTTTCGGCATGAAATTCCCAAGTCGCTCGCTCGCGTGTGCCACGGGCCTCATTGGCGCGCGCTTCAGCCGGCGTGACGATGAAGACGGGCTCATCAGCGGTGCGCGATGTTTCGAAACGCTCCATCTGTGTGTCGGTCAAAACCGCTTCGGCGTTTGTCAGCTCACCAGTCGAGGCGACAATGAAATCTGCCGGCACGGTGATCGAGACGTCGTAATCGCCAAATTCCAGGCCAAATTCACCGCGGCCGAGGAAGGCTTTATTGTGCCATCCCTCATAGTCGGAGAAGACAGCCGCCCGTGGGAACCACTGGGCGATTTGGTAGATACAATCACCACCAGTGTCGTCGGTTTCCTCAAAACATTCCCAACCGGCACGACCACCAATCGCACCCGTTTCAACGAGCAAATAATTGAACTCTATTGTGAAGGTAATTGACTGGCCCTGGGTCAACTCATCATCCATATCGATCCGCATTAGCGTGTCGACAATGGTGAAATCCATCTCATTGCCGTCAGCATCTGTGACGGCCGTTATGTTGAAGCCATAACCGTTCTCGGCCAGCATGTGCTGACGACGGACCGCTGCCGCGGAGATCCCTTCCGGCATGGAGCTACCGACGCGACCAGAGGAGCGGCCACCGCCGCCAACCGTTGCCGTCAAATTCCCAATAGAATCGGCGCGGAAGCGGTTCTGGTCCAGCAGGAACCAGAGGAAACCCAAATCATCTGGAGCATTATTGGTGTAGGTGACGGTCTCGGTAGCTGATAGAATATTGGTGCGCTCATTCAGCGTCACATCAATATCGTAATCGACTTGCTGCTGCCAGTAATCCGGGCCCGGAGCACCCGTCGCACGACGTTCACGGTTTGGCGACGGCCAATCCTCGTCCTCAAGCTGACGGAAGGCATCCACCCAGTCATTGGTGGTTTGCTGGACCGGCTGCGCGGCCGCGACACCAAAAGTCGCAGCCGCACTGGCCATTACAAAAGTTCTAAACAAACGCATGATTTCCCCACTTGCCCCAAAGGCTATGAATACTGGGAAAGCTTAGCGTGTGCTCATACTTGCGTCACCCCTACCTGTCCGATTTGTCATCTTCAGGAGGGGTGTCATCGTCATTGACTGACGCATCTTCCTCCGAAGCCGGCTCGCCCACCGGATCAGCTTCAACAACTGGACTGGCCGCTGCGGCGGGAGCGGCCGCAGCAAGTGGCGCTGTCTCGGTTGATTCCTTGTCGAAGATCGACAACGTCCAAGCACCCAATCCGATCCACAAGGTCAGGAAGCCAATTAACACGCCGAGCAATGGCACGAAGGCCAGCGCTGACAAGACAACTGCGGCCACCAGCAGCGAAATAATCCGCATACCCATGCCGAGCCGGCCTTCGCTGCCACCGCGATTTAGAAGCAGGTCACCGAAGGCGATGACGCCCAGTGTAAATGCGACGTAATGCATCGGCAGATACAAGATCCACATCAGAGCAACCAGCGGGATACCAACAATCGTTGCCGCCAAAATACCACTCAGCACACCCATGATGACCGGCAACATGGCCAGCATAATCAGACCCACAAGACCCGAAACGGCTGGACGCCGACGGAATGATTGAGAAACACTCGTGATCCAATTGGGTAGGATCGCAATCAAGAGCATACCAAACAGAACCGACCCGGCGAAAATGGCCATACCGATGACACCAAGCACGATAATCAGCGCGCCTACCGGATTGTTGATATCGAGATCGATATCCATCTCATGC
This sequence comes from Maricaulis sp., assembly GCA_029251785.1. Lineage (GTDB taxonomy): Bacteria > Pseudomonadota > Alphaproteobacteria > Caulobacterales > Maricaulaceae > Maricaulis. The sequence goes on from JAQXCQ010000163.1 coordinate 31,430, forward strand.
ATCAGGTGCTTGAAGCTAAAGTCGAAATCTTCGTAGGTGTAATCAACCGGGCTCGTCAGTGTCGCCCCCGGCTCGATGATCGCCTCGCGGGGCCCCTCAAGCGAGATTGTCCCTTCAATGACAGCGCTGCTCTCAATTCGCAGGTGAGCGGCAAGCACTTCAACATCGCCCCGAACGGTTCCCGCGATTACAACCTCATCGCCGGCCAGGTTAACGTCTTCCTCGACAATCGACGACGCGGTAAGTTCCACATGGCCGCCCGCCATTTCGAGTCCGCTCAGTCCATGTCCGGAAAAGCGAACATCGCCCCCGAAGGCTGAAATTTGGCCACCAACCCGGGCTTCGATATCAATATCGCCACCCGCCGTTTCGATATAGCCTTCAACATCGCCGGCAATATTCACGTCACCGCCGACAACTTCGATATCGCCCTCTACCGTGGCATCGATATCGATATCGCCTGCGATACCTTCAATATCACCTTCGATCAGGCCCGTGGCACGAAACTCACCGGCAATAACCTCGATGGACTGGCTGCTGCCCTGGGTGTGATAATCACCCCCCAGGACCTGCGCGCCGGAGACACCGGCAAATCCTAAAGCAGCCAGCCCCGCGGCCACAATCATGTTTTTGATGGACATAATAATCCTCCCTGCGCCCCCCGGCGATCAGGTTAGTTGTCAAATTGAAATGACCGCTAGCGGTCGAGAATATCGTCGCAATCGCGGCCGTCTCGGGCCTCAAAAACGAGATTGCCAGAATCGGCACCGGCGTCGATTGACGGAGTTTCCTCAGCCCATACTCGAAGCGTGCCCGACACATTTGCCGTCGACGTTAATCGTAATGTGCGCGTACAAACCTCCCCGCCATCCACGATTTCGCCAGATAATTCGATCCGGCCATGGGACACTTCATCTCGACGACGATTGCGAATTTTGTTCGCCGCCACCAGCGTCAGCTCTCCGCGAACCCGACCCGCCATATAAATTTCATCGGCAGCAGCGGACAGCCCGTCATCAAAGGTCGCTGCGAGCGTCATTTCACCGGCGGCCAGCGAGGCCTCACCGACGATATGCCCTGCAACATTCAGCTCACCGGCGGCGATGCTTAATTCGTCACCGACATCAGCGGACCAATCTACATCACCAGCCGCCACAGAGGCTTCACCACCAACAGATCCCGTGAAATCAACATCGCCAGCGGCCAGCGAAACATCACCGCCCACTTCGAGAGCGTCTGCCGTCACATCACCGCTGATCAGACTGAGATCACCGCCGACTCGGCCCCGCAAATCAATATCACCACCGATTCGGCTATAACTTCCGTCACGGTCGAGCACCCGGAAGCCGTCAGAATTTTTGAATTCGTTAAAATCCTTGTCACCATCTCCGGATACAACAAGAACGCAGCCCGAAGTCGTCAGGGCGGCCAGCATTGCAGCGGTCGCCATCCATGCCTTGCGCATGTAATTCTCCTATCAATATTGCTCATCAACCGATCTCGACCGACTCGCAATAAACACTCCCCAGCGTTTGACGTCAGCATACATTATCGAAAAACGATATCAAGCGATTTTTTGTTTATCGATAATTATTTCTTGATTTACGAGATATCCAACGTGAATATTCGTATTTCAAGCGGCATCCGCCCTTCCCTCTTCGGTTTAGACGAGTAATATCCAACGCAATGGAAAGCATGCGCAAAAGACGCGTGCACGGGAGGACTACATGGCTGAAACCACGGCCGCTGAACCTCAGGAGGCCCCGGCCGAACCTGTTGCAGCTGAACACCTGTACAAAGGCGCTGATTTCGATTTGCGTCGAACTCGCAAGACAGTTTTCGCTGGATTATTGCAATCGCGGAATCGCTATGGCGGCAAAAAAGTTGCCATCATCGACGCTGACGGTCGGGAAATGACCTATGACGAGCTCATTCAGGGCGTCTTTGCCCTGGGGCATGCGCTCAAGGCCGGGACGGAACCGGGTGAAGCGGTGGCGATATTGATGCCGACCGGGATCGGCGCAGTCATCTCTTTCTATGCGGTATCCGCCTACGGGCGGGTACCCGCTATGCTGAACTTCACCGCCGGTGACAGTGCCCTTAAGGCTGCCTGCAAGGCTTGCCAATGCACCAAAATTATAACCGCGCACAGATTCATCGAGCTCGGCGAGTTAGAAAAACTAGAAGCGGAACTCGCGGCAGATCACACCATGATCTACCTTGAAGACGTGCGTGCCAATATGACGAAAATGGACAAGGCAGCGGCAGTCCTTGGGACCATCGCGCCTTGGGCGGTGCGGGCTTGGCAATCCCCTGATTCTCCAGCGGTCTACCTGTTCACGTCCGGCACTGAAGGTGAGCCAAAGGGGGTTGTGTTGAGCCACGCCAACCTGCTGGCCAACGTGGAGCAAGTCCGCGACCACATCACCTTGCTTCCGACGGATATTTTGTTCAATCCAATGCCAACATTCCACTGCTTTGGACTGACGGGCGGCGTCTTATTGCCCTTGGGATTCGGAATTCCCGCAGTTTGTCACCCGACACCGCTGCAAGCCAAAACCATTGTTAAACGCGTGGCAGAGACGAAATCCACGATCCTGTTCGCGACAGACACATTCATGAGTCAATATTCCAGGGCGGCCAATGACGAAGATCTCAAATCGCTTCGATTCGCCGTATGTGGGGCAGAACGCGTAAAAGATGAAACACGGTCAACCGTTCGACGTCGATTCAATCTTGATATAATCGAGGGTTATGGACTGACCGAAGCGGCCCCGGTGCTCTCGGTCAACCAACCTGGCAATAACAAGCCTGGTACCGTCGGGCAGCTCATGGCCGGATGTGAAGCCAAGCTCATCCCGGTTCCCGGTATTGAAGATGGGGGGCAATTACACTTTCGGGGCCCCAATCTAATGCAGGGTTACATCCGAGCCTCCAACCCCGGTGTGCTTGAACCGCCGGCAGAGGGTTGGCACGATACGGGCGATATCGTCTCAATCGACGATCAGGGCTTTCTTAGAATCCGTGGGCGCATCAAACGGTTCGCCAAAATCGGCGGAGAAATGGTGTCGCTGGCAGTCGTCGAAAATTGCGCCAATTCTCTCTGGCCTGAAAACAGCCACGCCGCCGCCACCCTACCCGACAAACGCAAGGGCGAGCAGGTGATTTTGATCACTGATTATGCCAAGGCAGACCGGGCGGATCTTGTCGCATTCGCGAAAAATCACGGTGTCACAGATTTGGCCATTCCAAAAAAGATCATCCAGGTCGCCGAGGTGCCTGTTCTGGGAACCGGAAAGACCGATTACGGGCGTGTCACTGCGATCGTCAAGGAAGCCATGGAAAAACCATAGACAACCAAACCGGCCGCCGAGCCGGTCTCATAATTATTCAAATTGTGAACAAAAAAGAGCCCGGCGACCATGAGGTCGTCGGGCTTTCTTCTGAGTGATGTTGAACTATTCGTTTTATAGATTCAAATCGTCACAATCACGCCCGTCCAGCGAACGAAACTCGTACGAACCGCCATAATTTTCCGGCCGGTCATCCGAAATCAGGATCAACTCGCCGTCAACACGTGCCTCATCTCGAAACTCAATCTCGGTGGCACAGATCGTACCCCCCTGGGCAAGATGTCCGGAAATAATGGCATGCCCACTTTGATCATTACCCTCGCCGATCAGTAAAACGGGGCCATCAAACTCACCGCGCAGATGAATGCGTGCCGTATTGGCTTCAAGCCGGCCACCAACCCGACCGTCGATGGTAATACGCGCCGCCGCGACATTGAGGTCGCCCTGAAAATCAGCATCTAGATTGCCTGATGCGGTCGCAACGTCAGAATTTCCGGCGACGCTGCCACGGAAATTCACGCGGGCCCCCGCCACTGAAAGGTCACCGCCAACTTCCATATTTGAACGCACCGTCGCGCCCGCTAATTCAAGATCTCGCCCAACTTTGCCATCGGCGCGTACGATCATTCCTGCAAATTCCGCATCGCCTGTCACATCGATATTGCGAGACGCAATCATGCCGGCACTTTCCACCGAACGGTCATCTTCAGGACCATGGGATGAATATGTGCAGGCTGTCATTGCCAGTGCAGACGTAGCGACCAGGGCCAATTTGAACATCGAATCTCTCCATACCGGTTGACGCAGGTGTGCGCCGGCTTTGGGAGTATGATGCATCTATCCTGACGAATGGATGCAGGGATTGTGCGTAAAGGAGTCCCCTCTTACGCGAACCCCTACATGTGCAGGGTTTTCCCATAGGCATCGAGAACGCTCTCATGCATCATTTCCGACAAAGTCGGGTGCGGGAAGACTGTGTGCATCAGTTCTTCCTCGGTCGTCTCTAGCTGACGGGCGACAACATAGCCCTGAATGAGCTCCGTGACCTCGGCACCAATCATGTGCGCACCCAGTAATTCACCGGTCTTTTCGTCGAAAACGGTTTTGACCAACCCCTGATCATCCCCGAGGGCAATGGCCTTGCCATTCCCCACAAACGGGAATTTTCCGACCTTAACTTTGTGCCCGGCAGCCTTCGCAGCCGCTTCGGTCATCCCGACCGATGCGACCTGCGGATGGCAATAGGTACAACCCGGTATATTACCGGTTTCAAAGGCATGAACTTTTTGGCCAGCGATTTTCTCAACGCAGATGACACCCTCATGGCTGGCCTTGTGAGCGAGCCACGGGGGCCCGGCCACATCACCGATAGCGTACAGCCCTTTGATGTTCGTGCGACCAAAGCCATCATTGACCACATGGCCGCGATCGACCTTCACGCCCAATGCCTCAAGACCCAGCTTTTCGACATTGCCAACAATACCGATCGCGAGAATGACTTTCTCCACTTCGACGATCTCGGCCTTGCCCTTCGCGTCCTTCAAATGGACCTTCACCGTCTTGGCCAGCTTTTCCAGCTTCTCGACCTGTGTTGAGACCTTCAGCTTCATGCCCTGCTGCTTGAAGGACTTCGCCGCGAGTTTGGAAATCTCTTCATCTTCGACCGGCAATACGCGGTCCATCATTTCGACGACCGTGGTATCGGCACCCATCGTATTATAGAAGCTGGCAAACTCGATGCCGATCGCCCCGGACCCGATGACCAGAAGAGACTTTGGCATTTCCTTGGGAACCATCGCCTCGCGATAGGTCCAAATTTTGTCCCCATCCGGCTCAAGCCCGGCCGCGGGCACAGTGCGCGCGCGGGCACCGGTCGCGAGAATAACGTGTTTGGCGGAGTACTTGTCCTTGCCAACCATCACCACGGGCGCCGCCACGCCCTTGAGCAGGCTGGCCTCCCCCTTGATCACCGTGACCTTGTTCTTCTTCAGCAGCATGCCGACGCCGCCCGACAGACGCGACGCAACCCCGCGGGAGCGCTTGACGATCGCATCAATATCAAAGTTTATCCCGTCCGCCTTCAAACCAAAGTCCGAGGCGTTGTGCATTAAATGATAGACTTCAGATGTGCGCAGTAGCGCCTTGGTCGGAATACAGCCCCAATTGAGACAGATGCCGCCAAGACTATCGCGCTCAACAACCGCTGTTTTCAGTCCCAGCTGAGACGCGCGAATAGCCGCAACATAGCCTCCAGGGCCGCCACCAATAACAATCACATCGAATGTAGTCTCAGCCATGGACGCGCCCTGTATTTCGCAAACGAATTAATTCTCGCTTCTACTCCAGCCAGATAGCAGTGCTTGCAGGCAAATTCAATGCTGGCCAAGCGGGTTGAAGGTTGTTTAGCTTACTCAAACCACACAAATACTTCCGACAGGAGAAACTCATGGCCATTGAATCTATGCGCACGCCGGAAGACCGCTTCCAGGGTCTCGATGGCTGGGACTACGCCCCAAACTATATCGATGACTTGCCCGGCTATGAGGGCCTGCGCGTGCATTATGTCGATGAGGGTCCAAAGACCGACGCTCCCGTTTTCCTGTGCCTGCATGGCGAACCCAGCTGGGCCTATCTTTACCGCAAGATGATCCCCGTCTTCCTGGCCTCAGGAGCCCGTGTGATCGCACCAGATTTTCTCGGCTTCGGGCGTTCTGACAAGCCGGTCAGTGATAGCGACTACACCTTCGATTTCCACCGCAATATGCTCAAGGCCTTCATCACGCGCATGGAGCTTTCCGATACCTGCCTCGTCTGTCAGGACTGGGGCGGAATGCTCGGATTGACCATACCGATGGATTTTCCTGCGATCTTCACGCGCCTTTTGGTGATGAACACCAGCATTGGCATAGGAAAGCCTGCAGGAGACGGCTTCAATGCCTGGCGCGACTATGTCGCCAACACGCCCGATTTTCCGGTCGGCGGTCTGATGAAACGCGCCACGCCAATCCTGACCGACACGGAAGTGGAGGCGTATGACGCCCCCTTCCCTGATGACCGCTACAAGGCCGGCGTCCGCCGTTTTCCGGCCCTGGTACAGACATCCCCTGACATGCAGGGCGTCGACACCGGACTCGCTGCATTGAAATTCTGGCAGGAAGACTGGACCGGCGATAGCTTCATGGCGATCGGGATGCAAGATCCCGTTTTGGGACCTCCTGCCATGCAATGGCTGAAGAAACAGATCAAAAACTGCCCTGAACCCATGGAAGTCGCCGACGGCGGTCATTTCGTGCAGGAATGGGGCGAGGAAATTGCTCGGGAAGCCTTGAACCGCTTCGAAGGGAATTAAAATTTTCTTGCATCACGCGACTGTTTACTAAATCTTCCCCTCTCGGGCGATTTTTCCTGATGCCTTTAATTGGGGATAAAGACATGAAATTAAAATTGATATTGGCCGCTTCCGCGATGGTGACCAGCCTGGCTGTGGCACCTGTCGCGCAGGCACAGGAACCAACTTTGGGGGAAATTCGGTTGTTTGGAACCAATTTTTGCCCACGAGGCTGGAGCGAGGCCGCAGGTCAAATGCTGCCAATCAATCAGAACCAGTCACTCTACTCCCTATACGGCACGATGTATGGCGGTGATGGACGAACGTCATTCGCGCTGCCGGACTTGCGGGGACGGACGCCAGTAGACGCGTTGGGGCAGGCTGCTCCACGGACGTCGAGTTCACGTTATTCAACCATGCGTTATTGCGTCGCCGTACAGGGACTCTACCCGTCCCGAAATTAGGCCTAAAGGTCTTCAACAGTTTGGGTTAGATCGCTGTCAGTATTATCGCCGGTATTGACCACGCCGGACTTTTCAAACAGCAGGATGTGGACGTCACTGGTTCTGGCCACGGGCCGGTGACGGACACCCTTTGGAATCACACACAGCTCACCTGGCCCCAGCTTCACCGTGTCCTGCCCCTCAATTTCGATATGCAGCAAGCCCTGGGAGACGAAGAATAACTCGTCCTCCTCATCATGCTTGTGCCAGTCAAAACTGCCGATTGCCTTGGCAAGCTTCACATCATAGCCATCAACAACGGCAATGCGTTTGGGCGACCAGGGTTCTTCGAATTTGGAATGCTTTTCAGCGAGTGAGATGGATTTGACTGTCATGGCACGCTCCAGACCGGGATGTCTCACCATAAACCGGTGATCCGCGACCAAAGACAAGCCGGGATCACGTCAGCGCCTTTGCCCGCGTTGGTTTGCCAGCCTCATCTATGGCCACCATCACATAATCAGCTTCGCCCACGAGACGACGATCACCGGACATCAAGTCTTCGGCCTCGGCGCGTACTTTCACCTGTAGCGATGTTTTACCGACAGAGACGACCTGCGCAGAAACGTCCATCAACTCACCCACATTCGTCGGCGCGATGAAATCAATCTTTTCCGACGCCGCCATGCCCACATCCGTGCGGGTATGACGGGCCGCGGCGATATAGGCCGCCTTGCCCATTAGGGACATCGCATTGCCACCAAACAATTGGCCCAGATGATTGGTGTCACCGGGAAAGACCAGCTGCAAAGTCCGCGCAGACCCTGCCGGAGACGGCGCGAAATCAGGCTTGCTGTCTGGCGACGGAGGCAGGCGCTCTGGATTATCCTTGCGATCTGCCGCCACCATGGTGAAAGCCCCGCGCGTACAGATCAGCCGTTCGCCCGTGCGCATATCCTCAACGGCCAGCTCGACGTCAACGACCATCGAATGACGGCCAACCATACGAACCTGCCCGGTCAACTCGATCATATTGCCGACATAGGCCGGATTGCGAAAATCCACGCGGTCACAGGACGCTGTAACAAACGGCCGCCGCGCATGCCGCGCTGCAATCAGGAACGCGACCTTGTCCATCTCCGCCAGCGCCGCCCCACCAAAATAGGAACCCTGGTGATTGGTCTGCTCGGGAAAGACGAGATCAGTATGGCGGATTTCAGCCAGTTGTGCGGAATTTGGCATTACATCAACATCGTCGCTGGATCTTCAACAAAGCCCTTGAAGGCGGCCAGCCATTGAGCGCCATTGGCACCGTCTACAACACGGTGATCACAGGTCAGCGTCACAGTCATCACGGTTGCGACCGACAGCTCGCCATTGGTGACGACAGGACGCTGCTCGCCAGCACCGACAGACATGATCATGCCCTGAGGCGGATTGATGATCGAGGCGAAGGATTTGATGCCCATCATGCCCAGATTGGACAGCGAGAATGTGCCGCCCTGAAACTCGGCCGGAGCCAACTTGCGATCCCGGGCGCGCGCCGCCAGATCCTTGGTCTCGACGGAAATATCCGCCAGCCCCTTAATGTCCGCATCCTTGATGATCGGCGTAATCAGCCCACCTTCAATCGCCACAGCCATCGACACATCAGCGTGCTTGTGCAGGGCGATACGGCCATCTTCGATCCACGACGCATTGGCACGCGGCACGCGCTTCAGCGCCACGCCGCAGGCCTTGATCAGGATATCATTGACCGAAACTTTCACCCCGTCCGGTGCCGCCGCGTTCAGGCGACCGCGGAATTCCAGCAAGCGATCCAGACGGCAATCCACATTGAGCGGGAAGTGCGGGATATCGCGGAAACTGTCGGTCAGACGCTTGGCGGAAATCTTGGTGATTCCATCGGCCTTGATGACGTCATAGCGCTCACCGGAAATACCGTGCGCGGCCAGCGGATTGTCATGCTCGACGGGACCGGTCGCGATGGCTGGTGCACCAGCTGGCGCGGCCACGGCATTTTCCACGTCACGCTTGACGATGCGGCCGTGTGGACCGGTGCCCATAATGGTTGAGAGGTCGAGATTCTTGTCGCCAGCAATGCGTTTGGCCAGCGGGGATGCCTTGATACGCGAAGAGCCCCCTTCGACCCCGCCTTCGCCTCCGGCTACGGCGTGGCCACTTCCCCCGTGAACGGGTGAAGAAACAGCGGACGACACTTCTCCTCCCCCGCCTGCGGGGGAGGTGCCCCGGGAATCCGGGGCGGAGGGGGCCGGCGAAGCCGGTGCAGGAGCTGCCGAACTCATCGCATCCATCGCACTCGCATCCTCACCATCTTCCAGCAGCACAGCGATCAAGGCATTGACCTTCACGCCCTCACTGCCCTCATCGACCAGGATTTTCCCGACAACACCCTCATCGACGGATTCAACTTCCATCGTGGCCTTATCGGTCTCGATCTCGGCAATCACATCGCCGCTCTCAACCGTATCACCTTCCTTGACGTTCCACTTGGCAAGCGTGCCCTCTTCCATCGTCGGAGACAGGGCGGGCATGAGGATTTCGATAGGCATGGTCTTACCCTTCTTCCGC
>JAQXCQ010000164.1 GCA_029251785.1 Maricaulis sp.
TCACCAGAGAAGTCGCCCTGGAAGCTGATATCGCCGGCGGGCAAGTATATCGCCCCAGTGATGGTACTGTCGGCGGTTCCGTTGAAGGTGTGGTTCTCGCCGTAATCATCCCGGTCACCGAAGAAAACAAGGCCCGCATAATCGCCCGTGGTGGGGGCGGTGAGGTTGATTTCTGCTGTTCCATTGAAGGCAATGCGAGCCCCACCGGTGGTGTAAAATGTGACGCCCTCGCCGGTGATATTAGCCTGGCCGCCAGCCCGGAATTGACCGCCATCAATAATGTACACGCCGGGCTCGAAAACGTAGTCACCGGTCAAATTAAGGCCATTGCAAAACCGCTTCACGCCACCCGCTCCGGCACTGACAGTCGTGGTGTTTCCTGGCGGTCCCCCCGGTATATTGCTGCAACCGGATGGCAAAAAGGGTGTTGGCACATCCGCATAAGGATCGAGCGCGCGGGGTAAATCAACGCGCGGCGCGGTGCATCCGGTGAGTTCATAATCAGCACTTCCGCCGCTGATCTCAAATCCCCCAACTGAATTGAAGCAGGGGGCTTCCACGTCTGTTGATCCACCCAGGCTAACAGCGTCGGACGCAATGGAGTTGGACATGACTTCGCAATTGATCAGCGCGACATTGGAATTGCCAAAAAAGTCGACGGCGGCACTCGCTTCGTGGCTTAGGGCCAAGATGCAAGCGTCGGATTGTTCTTCAAAGGCTGCCACCGCCCGGACTTCAAAAATGATCGGTGTATCGCCAAAAATGGCGGAAAATAATCGATCCATCGACTGCGTTAACACCACCTCCATGGCGCGATCATTTTGCGAGCTTCCACTGGTTGGCGGTGTGTTCGTGGTCAGTGCACCGAGGGCGGGATCGAAGCGATGTAGGACGGCCTCCTGGGCTGCCTCGTTCTGGGCTTGCTGAGGGCTTCGTTATTGCGCAGGGACACGGCACCGGTATAGGCGGCCATATCGACGGCGGTCTGCATCTGGCGTTGCTTGAATTGCCAATAGCTGGTCTCCGCGCCCAGTCCGACACTGCCGACAACAACCGGCATGCAAATCGCCGCAACTATGGTGGTGTTGCCGCGTGTGTCTCCTAAGAATTTGGCCCACCAGGACACATGGATCTCCCTTGTTCTGGGAGTATTGCACCACACAAATACTGGTTGGCCGTGGAATTTGGAGATCAGATTTAAGCCAAAACCGCATCAAAATTGATTTAAATACTTCGCGCTTTTGCGAAATTAACTGGCTGTTTTCCATGACAAAAAAACGAGACTGAATAAACGGGGTTTTAAGCTTACCTGACTAGTGTTTCTGCCAAAGCGATGGGAATTGATGTGGGTGTAAGTAGCTGGATCCGAAAGATCGACGCTGTATGGCGTGATCGCCGCGGCAATGTCGCGACGATCTTTGCGCTCGCCCTGCTGCCGATATCTGTGCTCACCGGTGGAACTGTGGATTATTCCATGGCGATGAATGCGCGGACCCGGCTGGCACAATCTCTGGACGCGGCCGCCCTGGCCGTTGGTGTGAATGTCTCGGCTTCGGCGGAGGATGCCGCAGGGATCGCCAATGATTTCATGGCGGCAAATTATCCCGGTCGCGAGCTGGGAAGTGTCACCGGAGTCACTGTCTCGATCGATGATGCCAGCGACACGGTCACAGTGTATGGCGAATCTGTTGTGCAGACCCTGATGCTGGGCATTATCGGCATTGAGACGATCACGGTGCACTGGGAGAGCGAGGTTTCGCGGGCGCGCCAAAACCTGGAAATGGTGATGGTGCTGGATAATACCGGTTCGATGGGCGGCTCGAAAATTCGGGATTTGCGGACATCGGCTGGCTTGTTGAATGAGATTTTGTTTGAGGCTGCGACCGAGCCTGATGATGTTCGGATTGGGCTGGTTCCATTCGCGTCCACCGTTAATGTGGGCACCCAGTATGAGCGGGCCTGGTGGTTAGACCCCAATGCGCTTTCACCGGAGCATGCGGCCTGGGCAGAGGGCCCACTGGATGTCGAGACTTGTGTGACCACGGGACGGCGTCGCAATCGCCGAACCACGTGTACGGTGGAAGAAGACGTCGTGCCCAATCACTGGGACCTGTTCGACCAGATGCCGCGGGAAAACTGGGGTGGTTGCGTTGAGGCACGCGCCATCCCGATGGACATCGACGACACGACGCCAAATGCGGGCCGCCCGGAAACGCTTTTTGTCCCATACTTTTCGCCGGATGAGCCGGAGCGCAATGGCTATTACAACAGCTATCTGAGTGATGGTGTCGGTGGCAGTGATCGTGACCGGATGCGCAATCTGTCAAAATATGAAAATGCCCGGGCCAATCGTGGCGGCCCGAATGAGGGCTGTACGACAACGCCAATTACGCCAATCACCAATAGTGAGAGCACGGTTGACCTTGCGATTTCATCGATGCAGGCATCGGGCGCGACGAATATTCCCAATGGTATTGGTTGGGGTGTGCGTGTCCTGTCACCAAGTGAACCATTTACCGGCGGGACAGCGTTTGATGACCGGTCGATCATCAAGGCCATGGTCATTCTGACTGACGGTGAAAACTATTATCGCGGGGGCAGGCATTATTACAGCTCGGCCTATTCGGCTTATGGCTACTCATTTTTCGGACGTCTGGGTACGCGCAGCGCGTCAAGCCGGCGGCTGGCTTCGGAGCTCAATGCCAGGACTGAGGCAGCGTGCGATTATGCCAAGAGCCTTGGAATTCGTGTCTACACGATCACCTTCCAAGTCAATTCCAGCACCACACGGGCGTTGATGGAAGATTGCGCGACGAACCCGACTTTGTACTTCGACTCGCCATCAAGTTCCGCTTTGAGAGACGCCTTTGAAATGATCGCCGGCGATCTCTCGAATTTGCGGTTGTCGCGCTAGTTCGTTTAGCCTGGCAGGTCGATCAGTTCCATTTCAAACACCAAGGCCTGATTGGGGCCAATGGCACCGCCGGGGCGTGGGTTGGCTCCGTAGGCCAGCTCGGGTTTGAGATAGAGTTCCCAGGTTTCACCCACCCGCATCAGAGGCAAAGCTTCAACCCAGCCGCTGATCAGACGATCTGACGGGAAGGTGGCCGGGTCCCCGCCGAGCGATGAATCAAATTCAACGCCATAGCTGAGTGTGCCACGGTAATGGACGGTGACATAATCTCCAGTTACGGGCGATGCGCCGTCCTCGGAGGCCTGGCGAATACGTAAAATCAAACCCGACGGCAGTTCAAACATGCAGGGTTCGGACATGATGCTGTCGAGATAACTGACCGCAGCCACCGCATTCACTGCTCCGTCCCCATTTCCGCCTTCAGGCGCGGTGTCGCGGGGGATCACGGTTCCCTCGGGAATGACGCATTGACGCGCGGGCTCGAGCGTCAATGCGTTCAATCGCGCCGTGGCGGCATGATAATCGCTAATTCGCGCGCGAATTTGTGTGTCCAGCCCATCAATTTCGGTGCGCAGATTTGTAATATCTGCACGCGCTTCGGCCATCTGCTCGGCATAGGAACCCGTTGATTCTGGTGCCGATTGGCTTGCATCCTGGGTGGTTTCTTCTTGGGTCTCGGTCGCCTGAGTCCCGTTTGACTGTGTCGCTGCCGCTTGATCCGTGTCGGATGGGACTGTGTCGTCTGAGCCGCCTGAACAGGCGGACAGCAGGAGGGCGCAGGCGGTGGTCGTGAAGGCTAGGCGTTTCATTATGGGCTCCTGCCCGGGCGGGATGATCGCCCGGGATAATTGGCTAAAGCCGCGTCGGCGACCAGCATGGTTGTTGTATCAGTCGGTGGCGCGCGGGATGATGGTGACGCTCCACTCCGTTTCGGGACGCAAATAAGTGGCGGCCAGTGTTACCAGCTCCTCTCGCGTGATGCTCTCATAATCAGCAATGATGGTGCGGACGCGATCATAGCGGGAACGATCCGAATAGGATTGCGACAGCCAGGCCATCCACCAGCCATTACTTTCGAAGCGTTCTTCGATCTGTTCCAGAAGGGGCCGCCGCGCGCGCAGCATTTCATCATCGGTGATGCCACCAGCGACCAATTCAGCGGCCAATTCACGGATCGCGGTATAGGTCGTGTCGATGTCTTCCAGCTGAACGTCAGCCCCGACATACATGTAGCCGTAATCGGGATAGACATCGGAGGCGGTATTATTGATGCGGGCGGAGTAGGTGAGGCCCTCATCCTCGCGCAAACGTTCGGTCAGTTTGAGGTCGAAGACGGCCCGCAGCAAGGATATGGCGCGGGTCTGACGCAGATCGTCATCGTCATCGGTCGGCCAGTAAATATTGGCCATGCCCTGATAATCTGGCCCGTTATGACGCAAGACGACGGGCTCGGAAATAGCGTCCGGGAAAACGATGGTCCGGGCTTCGTCATAGCTAGGCCATTCAGCGGAACGCGCGTCAAACGCGCCGAAAGTGGAGGCAATCATTGCCATCGCGTCCGCTTCCGCGATGTCACCAATGACGGTGATCTCGATTGGCGCATTCTGCAGGGCGGGCATCAGATAGTTCTGCATCGCCGCAATGTCGATGCCAGCCACCTCTTCAGGGTCGGGATAGCCGTAGCGGGCATCCCCGCCGTGAATCATCCGGGAGACTTCGGCCTGTATGACCCCATTGGGAGTAGAGTAGAGGTTGCGACGGATTTCCGGCGTGACGGTTTGGTATTGAGCGAGCCCCTCAGCCCGCCAACCCGGATCCGTCATGAAGGCTGCGAGTAATTGCAGCTGAATTTCATAGTCTTCCGGTGTTGTGACGACCGAAAACCGGAAGCGATCGTCAAGCACGGCAAAACCGGTGCCGACGGACCGGCCGGCGAGAACACGCGATAAGTCATCTGCGCTGTGTGCACCAAGGCCAGATGCGGTGAAGACATTGCCAGTCACCACATCTACGGCCGGTTGGGCGCGCGGCTCAAGTTCACCGCGGCCAAAATTGACGCGGATACGAACGGTTCCATCTTCAAAATCAGTTTGTTTGAACGTGACGCCGACACCGTTGTCGAATCGTGCACGGACCAGGCCCAGATCTTCGATTTCCTCGCGCTCGACAATGGAGCCGGCAGTGCCGAAATCAGTGTAGGCAAAGACAGCGGGTCCGCTATCGACCGGTGGCTCGACTGCAACTTGCTGACTGGCGGCCCAGGTGTCGCGGATCGCGCCCTCCGGGTCGGTCAGTTCAAGCGAGCTGGCCAGGAATATCAACGGATCTGTATCGGCCCATAATGCGCGGAAGGCAGCGTTGACGGCGTCGACGGTGATGTCGTCAACCGTGGCTTCAAACCGCTCCAATGACGAGGCGGGCGATGTGTAGACGGTATCGTAGCGCCAACTCGACCAGATCGCATCGGCCAGATTGGAACTGTCACGCGTGCCTGCCTGCTCGACGGAATTTTCCATGGCAGAGCGCATATTGGTGATCTGCTCATCCAACTCAGCCTGGGTGAAACCATGCTCCAAAGCCCGGCGCAATTCCTGCTCGGTCATGGCCAGTGCATCTTCCCAGCGGTCAGGCGTGGCGACAGCCAATACGGTGGCGCGATCGACGAGTTCGAAATCGCTGGTATGTGATGTGTTGACCTGCAGGAGGGGTGATGTGCCGGAATTCACAATGGTCGCATACCGGCGTCCGAGAATAGCATCGCCAAGATTGGCCAGATTGCTCTGAAAGCGGTTTTCAGCAGTATCAGCAGTGGGTTGGTATGCCCGTACAGCGTCAATTGTCATGATCGTGAAGACTTCGGGGTCGCTGAAATATCCTACCGAGAACGGGCGATCGAAATCAACGCTGCCAAGGTCCGGGTCCGGCCGTGCATTCTCCAAACCTTGCCAGTCGGAAAAAACGGTCTGAATTTTGGCTTCAATCGCGTCCGGATCTATGCTGCCGGTCACGACAATCATGCCGCGTTCGGGCGTGTAGAAGTTTTCGTAATAATCGACAAAGCGGTCGCGCTGGATGTTTTCAAGAACTTCCACCGTGCCAATTGGATCGCGCTCGGCAATGATCGTGTCGGGCATGCGGAAGCTGGTCAAAGCAACTTGCCAACGGCGGATAGGGGTATTGCGAACGCGCTCTTCCGACAGGATGACCCCGCGTTCTCGATCGATTGCTGCGGCGTCCAAATTCATTTCAGAGGCGGTTTCGCGCAATAAAAACAGCGCTGTGTCGATGCTGTCATCATCCGTCTCAGGTAAGTCGAGCTGATAGCCGACGACCTCGCGACCGGTAAAGGCGTTTGTGTCCGGCCCAAATTGCAGACCATACCGTTCGAGCAATGGCACCATATCGCCCTCGGCAACATTGGTCGTGCCGTTGAAGGCCATGTGTTCAATGAAGTGGGCGACACCACGCTGGTCGTCGGCTTCACCGAGCGAGCCCATATTAAAGACCATACGAACGGAGGCGACATTAGGCGGGGTCTCATTGACGAGGATGGCGTAGCGCAGGCCATTATCAAGCTGCCCATAACGCACGGCTGAATCGGGTGCCAAATCGCTGACATCGTGCGGCCAGACAGCATCGGCTACCGGATCAGCCGGCTGGCAGGCGGCAACACCCAGTGCAAAAATAACCGGTACAAAAAGTGCCCGAAGGCCTCTGTTTCTGGACATGCCCAACCCCTTGGTGTTTGTCTGCGCTTGCGGAGACTAAAGGTCCCAGACAGCGAGTCGAATGAATTCGCTGAAAGGGTGTGTGCCCTCTTTAAGCGTTTGAATTTGCAGTTAAATCGTGCTCGGCAACCCAGTGACCAGGAGAAACTTCGAGCAATTGCGGTCGATATTGTTCGGCGTTTTCGTCATCCACGAGTTTCGATTTCATGAAGCGCAATTGCGCCCTGGAATCGAGTGGCGATGGCAGATCTCCATCAAGTTTTACGCGTTCGCGGGCGCGCTCAATCGCGGGATCCGGCACGGGTACAGCCGAGATCAGAGCCCGCGTATAGGGATGGCGCGCATCTTCGTAAATTTGCTCGCGGTCCGCCTCTTCCACAACCCGTCCAAGATACAGGACCATCACCCGGTGAGAGATTTCCCGCACAACGGACAGGTCGTGTGAGATGAATATCATCGAAAGACCAAGCTCCTGCTGGAGTTTGAGCAGGAGCTCGATGATCTGCGCCTGGATCGAAACATCAAGAGCGGAAACGGCCTCGTCACAAATCACCAGCTTGGGGTCGAGAATCATGGCGCGGGCGATACCCACGCGCTGGTTTTGGCCCCCGGACAATTCGTGCGGATAACGGTTGATCATATTGGGGTCGAGACCGACGCGGGACATCATCGTGCGCACCATCTCCTGGCGGGCAGCGCGGTTGAGGTCATGACGGAAGGTCTGTAGCGGTTCGGCGATCGATGCGCCAATGGACATGCGCGGATCCAGTGAGGCCAGTGGATCCTGGAAGACGATCTGGAATTCTTTGCGGACCTTGCGCAATTCCTTGTCTTTCAAGGTCAGCAGATCACGACCAATCCAGGAAACTGCGCCCTCATGCGATTCAACCAGGCGCAGGACGGCGCGTGCGAGCGTGGATTTCCCGCAACCGGACTCGCCCACAACGCCCAAGGTCTCGCCCGGCTTCAATTTGAAGCTGACGCCGTCGACAGCCCGCAATTGCTTGTATTTCGGTTTAAAGCCCGCCTCGACCTGTATTGGAAATTGAACCTTCACGTCATCGACGGCGAGGATCGGCTCGGCGGTTTCCAGGTTTGGGACGGGTTGTAGCTGCAGGTGGCCCGGGCGATCCGGCCGGTCAATACGTGGCATGGCGTCAAGCAACATGCGGGTGTAATCGTGTTGCGGATTTGAGTAGAGCTCCTGCGCATTGGCTCCCTCAACATAAATACCATCTTTCATCACCTGAACGCGGTCGGCCATACGAGCGACGACGCCCATATCGTGGGTGATCAGGGCGAGGGCGGCTCCTGTTTCTTCCTTAAGATCGTGCATGATATCGAGGACCTGGGCCTGCACCGTCACATCCAAAGCCGTTGTGGGTTCATCGCAGATCAGAAGGTCCGGTTCGCACAACATCGACATGGCGATCATGACGCGCTGGCGCATACCGCCGGAGAGCTCGTGGGGATATTGTTCCAGACGTCGCGCGGCTTCCGGGATACGCACGCGATCCAACCATTCTATGGAACGTTTGGCAGCGGCCGCGCCGCGCATCTTCATGTGGATTTTGAGCACTTCCTGCATCTGATCACCCACTCGCATGTGGGGTGTCAGAGAGGTCAGTGGATCCTGGAAGATCATCGTCATCTTGCGACCACGCACACGATTCAGCTTGGATGGAGCCAGGCCCAGAATTTCATCACCGCGATAGCGGATTGAACCCTTCGCGGCTCCATTGGACGCCAGCAGTCCCATGGCTGCCAAAAAAGTCTGACTTTTACCGGAGCCGGATTCACCGACCACGGCGAGACATTCACCGGCATTGATTTCCAGGGAGACACCTCGCACCGCATTGACGGCACCATCGGGCGTTTCAAAGGAGACGTTCAGGTCCTCGACCTGCAGGATGGGTGACCCAGCTTGCTGAGACTTTTTTGATTGCGACACCTGTTGGCTCCCTACGCGTTTACTCACTTGCCTTGCGCGGAGCATATCGCCCTGACAGAGGTTGGCCAGTGTTCAAATCATTCCGGTTTTTCCATTGGTTGACATGCCAAATGATCTAAACTCGATTTTGTGGACTCGCCCTGTCGTCTGATGGTGAATTATGGTATTGTTTTCATTGTGCAATATTCAGGTGAGGGCGCGGGTAAGCATGAACGATTCGTTTCTAGCCCTACTTTTTTTGCGCACTGAGTCTGTCGCGGATGTAATCCGCAAGTTGCAGTGGATCGAGGGCGTCGCTGGATCGCAGTGTCAATTCGACCCGTCTGAAAGAACCCCAAATCGCCTGTCTTCAACGATGGTGTGGCCAATTGGGAGGGGTTTTGCGTGAGCGTAGACCTGGATGATATCTATAGAGCGGTCCATGAAAACTCGCTCGAGGCGGTCGTTGCGGCCAGCAGTGATTTGCGAATCTTATCGCTGAACCCAACGGCGGAGCGATTGTTTGGTTATGCCTCAGACGAGTTGGCCGGCCGGAAAGCCCAAGTTATTCGAGCCGATGCCAGACTTGATGTTGCGGAGCGCAAGGGCGCTGTTGACGGCGCTCATTCTCAGATCATGCACTACAGGACCCGAACCGGGCGGGTTTTTGATGGCGAAACCCGTGAAATTACGGTGCAAGATGATGCCGGCACCGATAGCGCGGTGTTGTGGATCATTCGTGACGTCACCGAACGTCAAACCCTTCAGGCACGTCTGGAAGTGAGTGATGTTCAGTTGCGGGCTGCATTATTGTCGGCAAATGAGGGGAGTTACTCGCTCAATCTCGACACCGGTATTGGTTCAATACAGGGCTTTTTGACGGAATTTCTTGGCGTCGCTTCGCATCGGGCCAGCCTGAGCCAGGATCGCTGGCTGGAAGTGGTGCATGAGGATGACCGAGATCGCTTTAAATCCGCCTTTGACGAGGTCGCCCGCAATCCAAATTCACCGCTGGATCTGGTGTATCGCGCCTTGCGTTCGGACGGGGTCTGGAGATGGCTTCAATATCGCGGACGAGTGACGGAATTTGGCCGTGACGGTAATGCGATGCGAGTGTCGGGAACCGTGTCTGATGTGACCGAGCGCGAGGCACTTGAGCGAAAATTGGTCGAGAGTGAGCGACGTCTTACGAGCGCCATGGAGGCGGGTTCCTGTGGTGTCTGGGAAATTGCTGAGGATCCGGATTCGGTATACCTGCATGGGAAAATTCGCGATATGCTGGGCGTGTCTGATAAGCCGGACGCGATTTCCCGAAAGCGATGGCATGCGCAGATTGAGCCGGAAGGTTTGAAGAAGGCTCTCGCGACGCACGCCTTGGTTCGCCGTGGTGAGCTCGACGGGTTTGATGTGACCTATCAGATGCGCGACGCGCGTACCGGCCTTTGGTTGTGGATTAGGTCGCAGGGCAAAATGCTAACCAAACCCGACGGAACAAAGCGCATCACGGGTATTTTGACGGATGTGACAACGCAACGAAATCTCGCCGAAAAGCTGGCGGAAAAAGAGCAATTGCTCCGGGAGGCACTGGAATCAACAGAAGATGGTGCCTGGAGTCTTGAGATTGAGACCGGCAAACTCCGAATTGCCGGTTTTCTGACCGACATTTTTGAAGTCGACGATGACGCCCTGCAGATCGATGTTTCGGACTGGGTGGCCGCGCTTGCACCGGAATTTAGAGCACAAGCCGAACGGCACCTTTCGGCCACAGGCGCGCGGGAGGACGGGCCGAATGATATCAGCCGTGATGAGGGCGTGGAGCTCAAATTTGTTGGCCCAAAGGCGCGCGATTATTGGGTGCGCCTCAAGGGGCGAGTTGTCGAATGGGGTGAGGCAGGCGAACCGCTTAGAACAGCTGGAACTGTCAATGATATCACCGAGGAGTTTCGTCAGCGGGAACGTGCGGATGACCGCGAGCGGCAATTGTTGGATGCAGTAAAGGTCGCCAATATCACGCTCTGGCAACTCAACCACACGGCAGAAAAGGTGACCCTTCAGGGAGCAGCCGCGGCGCAAATATTCGGGCGTGGAAACGAGATCTCAATCCACACGGATGAGTGGATGGAACGGGTGCATCCCGACCATGTCGCCACAGTGATCAAAGCGCATGATCCATCAACCGCAAGGGATGACGAAATGTCAGAGCTGGTCTACCCGGTCCGCGATGTCGCCGGCAAATGGATCTGGCTTCGGGGCATGGGTCGGATGCTGGAAAAAGATGCTGACGGGAAAACCATCACCAGTGGTGGAATGTTGTTTGATGTCACCGAGACGCGCTTGCTCACGAGCGCGCTGGATGACGAAAAGCATCGGTTCGAAAAAATCTACCGCGCCACACCGGCAATGCTGCACTTGATCGATGAGAAAGGGCGGATTGTTGAAGTCAGTGATTTCTGGCTGTCTCACCTCGGCTATGCACGGGATGAAGTTTTAGGTCGGCGCTCGGTCGAATTTCTGGATGAAGACTCCCGCCAGCGGGCTGAATCCATCTCGTTGCCACAATTGTGGGAAACCGGGATGAACACCAATATCCCTTACCGGTTTGTGCGCAAGGATGGTGAATATCTCGATGTGCTGTTGTCATCCTTTCTCGAGCGCGACGAGAATGGGGCCCCGCTTTTCAGTTTTGCGGTCATGACCGATATTACGCCTTTGCGGTCTGCGTATGAGCAATTGGAGCGAACGAATCGGGAGCTGGACCGGTTTGCCGCGGTGGCGTCTCACGACCTGCAGGAGCCGTTGCGAAAGATTGCCGCATTCTCGACTTTGCTCCGAACTCGATATGAAAATGTGCTCGACGATGACGGCGTCCGCAGTCTCACCTATCTGGTCGATGCGGCGGAGCGGATGCAGCGCCTGATCATAGACTTGCTTGAATACTCGAAATTGGCGAGTCAGGCGTTGAAAGTTGAATCCATAGATATGCAGGGTCTGGTTGATGACGTGCTTGAGCAACTCGACAGCGCGATTCGGGAAAGCGGTGCGCAAATCAAGGTTGGGTCATTGCCGACCATTCATGCTGATCGGACCTTGCTCGCTCAAGTCTTCCAAAATCTCGTCGGCAATGCGGTCAAATATCGAACGGATATACCGCCGCAGATTGAAGTCGGTGCCGAACGGGATGAAGGATTTTGGACGATTTGGGTGAAAGATAACGGCATCGGCCTGGACCCCAATTTTGCCGATAGAATTTTTGCACCATTCCAACGTTTGCACACGCGGGGTGAGTATCCTGGGTCTGGTATCGGGTTGGCAATTGTTCAGCAGGCTGTCGAGCGTCATGGTGGTCGGGTGTGGGTGGATTCGAAGCCGGGTTCAGGGTCGACTTTCTATTTCAATTTGCCGCGTGTTCCTAAGTTTACGACCAGCCTCTAAGCTCGTGCTTTGCGATCGCGGCCGCCGGTTTGAGCGGTGTACCTGATCTTTGAATTGCCAGATGGGCAGGGCCATTGGCCTCGAGCGATGCAAGGGGCTATTCTGCTCTAAAGCGGTGAGTGGTTGTGAAGAGGTCAGGCGCGTGGAGTTTGATGATTTATTGAGTGCGCCAGGTGTCGGAACCCTA
Source organism: Maricaulis sp. (assembly GCA_029251785.1). Lineage (GTDB taxonomy): Bacteria > Pseudomonadota > Alphaproteobacteria > Caulobacterales > Maricaulaceae > Maricaulis. Next base: position 12,192 of record JAQXCQ010000164.1, read on the forward strand.
CTCGAATACGCGCCAATTTTTGGCGGAGCATTATGGGTTTGGTTGACGGTTTCGTTGTGGCGGGGCGGGTTCAACGATTTGATCGAACAAATGACCTGGCCCGGCCGTAGCGGGGCCCAAAGATTTCATGCGGGTGTCATGATGCCTGTTCGCGCGATATCCCTTTCGCTTGCAGCAGGATTGGGTGCCGGCGTGACGACACTCGGCATTGTCGTCAATATTGCGGTGATTTTGAATGTTGTGAGCGTGGCGACATCGGCATTTTCGGGTAAGGGATGAATCTCAATTTTCTTGAAATGATCGAGCTGATCGCGGCCTATCATGCCGGCCTGATGGGTGTGGTGGTGGTGCTGCACCCGAGGCTGCGCGGTTTGGGATTAATGTGTTTGGGGTTTTCCGCGCACATGTTTGTTAATCTCGGCGCCGGAACGGGAATGATCCCGGCCGATTTTGATATCACCAGTGCGTTCGGCTTGCTGTACGGTCCATTTTTCTACTTGTTTGTAAGAGACTTGACCTTTGAAGGTCGGCAGACCCAATGGTTAGATGGCTTGCATGTTTTGCCCGCTTTAATCATCGCTGTTTTGCGTCCGACGGACCCCATTCCGCAAATGCTCGGCCTTCCCAGTCTTGTGATTTATATCGGCCTGGCCCTTTTGGCGCTGCGCGAGCACCGAAAATTGAGCGCACAAATCAGATCAGATGATGCCGCCGTCAGCCTGCGGTGGGTTGAGATCGCGCTGGGCAGTTTTACCATGGTCGCGCTGATTGATATTGGGCGGGAATTAGGGGCTATGTCGGCCTTCAATATCTCGGATGATGTTGCTTTGAGTGGTGTCCTGATCGCGGTTTTGGTGATGCTGTCTACGATGGCGGCACGCGCATTGGAGCACGAAAAGCGGCATGGCGCTGTGCCGACTGCCACGGAAGCGGCAGGCCGTGAGGGTTATGGGACGCAGCGTGGCGACCCCGGAGGAGAGCAAGCCTTTGCCGCGTTGGATAAATTGGTTCGCGAGGAAGAGTTATGGCGCGAAATGCGGTTCAGTCTGGCGGATCTTGCCCGCCAATCGGGCATGAGCACGCGAGAGGTTTCTCGCGCCGTCAATGCCGGAGCCGGAATGAGTTTTTCGCGTTACATCAACAATATTCGTGTTGAGGCTGTCGACCGCCTGATGGCTGTACCTGGCAATAATCGCCGCACAATTATCGAACTGGCCTATGAGGTCGGCTTCAATTCGAAATCGGCCTTTAACCGGATTTATCGCGAACAAACCGGTCAGACACCGAGCCAGGCAATGGCCGCGTATAAAACGACGCCCCACGCAAACTAATCGGTCCCGAAACACGATTTGGGACGTCCTGAATCACGACCTGGTACGACAGGCCTGATCAGATCGGTTTTCTTCGATTCATCAAATTGAAATGGAGAAAACCATGCGTTGCCTGCTTGCCTCGACCGCCCTTATTTTGCTTCCCGCTATATCTCCAACCGCCATCGCGGCTGATCTGTCTGTTGAAACCCCTGCGGTTTTTGAATTTGGCAGCACGGTTGAGCATATGAATGACAGGCTTCAGTCCGCCTGTGAGACGATCGATATCAGAACGCTTGACGTCGCCGATATGCCGATTGCCCAGAACAGTCACACCCAAATTGATTGTCACGGTTTTGATCACGCCGGGCAGCTGCGCCTCGCCGAATTTGTATTCGCCGATGATGCATTGGCCTTTGTGTGGGTGCTGACAGGGACTGAAGAGGCGCCGGTCTTGCGACAAGGCCTGGAAGCCGAATTTGGTGCGCCCACCCACGACCTACCAATGGTCACAGCCTTTGCCGACCATTACGTCGCCTTGCGTCATGATACGCCGGAGTTTCTTTACTATGGCGCCCATATCGCGCCGATGTACCGCGGTTGGTTCGACCAGATGGCCTCCCAGTAACGCGCAAAAAAAGCCTCGCCCGCGTGTTTCGGGCGAGGCTTTTTTGGGATGAGGCATCCTGCCTAGTCTTGCTCGTGAAGCCAGGCTGCATGTTGCGGTGCGCGTTTGGTCTGGCTCCATTCTTCGATCATCGCCGGGGCAACGTCGTTGAGCTGTTTCATCTGCTCGGGCGTGCCGGTATTGGCGGCAAGCTCAAGGCGATGACCATTGGGATCGAAGAAATAGATGGATTTGAAGATGCCATGATTGACCGGGCCGAGCACGTCTAGGCCTTCGGCTTCGATGGATGCCTTGGCGCTCTCAAGGGCATCGAGATCTTCGACTTCAAAGGCAATATGCTGGACCCAGGCCGGGGTCTGCTCATCGCGCCCCATATCTGGTGAATTGGGAAGTTCGAAGAAGGCCAAGACATTGCCCATGCCGGCGTCCATGAAGACGTGCATGTAGGGATCCGGCGCCTTGGTCGACGGAACTTCATTCTCAGCAATTGCCAGAACGAAATCCATGTTCAGGACGCGTTTGTAGAAATCGACAGTTTCCTTGGCGTCCTTGCAGCGATAGGCAACGTGATGGATTCGCTTGAGATCGATAGCCATTTGCTGTCTCCCGATCAGGCAGTTTCACCGATGACACCGCGGGCCATCTGGTCGCGTTCAATCGATTTGAATAGGGCCTCAAAATTGCCTTCGCCAAAGCCGTCATCATCCTTGCGCTGAATGAATTCAAAGAAGACGGGGCCGATGGCCTTTTCGGAGAAAATTTGAAGTAGCAAGCGTGGCTCGCCACCTTCGGTGGTGCCGTCGAGCAGGATGCCGCGCTTTTGCAATTCGTCTGCTGGCTCACCATGGCCTGGCAGGCGCTCGTCGAGCATGTCGTAATAGCTGTCCGGCGGCGCGGTCATGAAGGGAATGCCGCATTTGTTGAGGCGATCCCAGCAGGACACGAGATCGTCGCAGATGAAGGCAATATGCTGGATTCCTTCACCCTTATATTCGCGCAGATATTCCTCGATTTGACCGACTTTTTCGCCTTTTTCTTCATTGAGCGGAATTTTGATCAAACCATCCGGCGCGGTCATCGCCCGGGAGATTAGACCGGTATATTCACCCTTGATGTCAAAGTAACGGATCTCGCGGAAATTAAAGAGGTTTTCGTAATACTCTGCCCAGTAATCCATACGGCCTTTGTACACATTGTGGGTTAGATGGTCGATGATGTTGAAGCCACAACCCTCGGGATGGCGATTGACGCCTTCAAGGTATTCAAAGTCGATGTCGTAGATGGAATTGCCATCTTCGAAGCGATCGATGAGATAGAGAGTTGAGCCACCAATTCCCTTGATGGCGGCCAAGTTGAGTTCACCAAAGCCAGCCTGAACATTGACCGGTTCCGCGCCTTTTTCGACAGCCAGCTTGAAGGCCTCGGCCGAATTCTTGACCCGGAAGGCCATGCCGCATGCCGAAGGACCGTGCTCGGCGGCATAGAAAGATGCCGGTGAGTTTTTCTGGTAATTGATCAGCATGTTGATGCCGCCCTGACGCCATAGATCGACATCTTTTGTGCGGTGTTTGGCGATGTGAGCGAAGCCCATGGATTCAAATACAGGTTCAAGAATTCCACGTTCTGCGGCGGCGAATTCGACAAATTCAAAGCCACACAAACCCATCGGGTTTTCGAATAGATCGGCCATGCCAAACCTCATTTTCATAATTATAGGAGTGAGCAGACTTGCCCATTTGACGGGGTGATTACCATAATAGTTGTTATTGCGTCAAGTTGCAAAAACAACTATATTGTCGAAATGACGAACAATCTCTCAAACGGCCGATCGCCAGGCGATCCCGGGCAGAACTCCGATGTGCCAGGGATTATACAGCTCGACAGCTATTGGCCGTATCAGATTACGGTTTTGGCTGACCGGGTGTCTCGCCGCACATCTCGGATTGTAAAAGCGCAAGCTGGCTTAAATCTATCCCAATGGCGTGTGCTTGCCGCCATTGCCGAGACTCCTGGCCGAACTTCTGCGGAGGTGGTCACCGTCACGCCGATGGATAAGGGATTAGTTTCCCGAGCCACTAAAACATTGCTTGAGATGGGACTGCTCTTACGGGAGGCGTCTCAGGATGATGGTCGTGTCAGTTATTTATACCTGACTGAGCGCGGCTATGCGCTCTATCAAACCCTGATACCCGATGTTTCGGGTGTTCTGGAACGTGCTGCGGCAACGCTCTCAGACAATCAACAGACGGATCTGTCGAAGCAGCTCGGACAATTGTTGAAAGTAATTCCAGACCAAAGATAAATGGCAGCACGGGCTACACGGGCAAAACTAAATATTAGCGCCTTTATGGAACTGTCCTTATTTGGAGGCGTTCTGTGATTATTCAAAAGGTTTCAACGATTGCAGCGCATGTGATCCTGTCCGCTGGACTGGCGATTGTGACAGCGTTTGCGGGATACCTCATTTTCGTTGAAGCTCTGGAACGTGCGCGTGTCGAGCAACTTGATTCCTACATCACGGTCCGGGCGCAGCGAGATCAAGCCTTGTTTGAGCAGGCCGAAAATCTGAATTTGGCCGCGGAGCGCGTTTTTCTGCGCCGTCTGACAGGTCTCGAAGACGTCGATATTGATACCAATTTCGATCGACTATTCCCCGTTTTGGACGACGGAACCCGGCGAAGTGTGCCTGCGCTTTTTGAGGGCATGAGGGAGCCGGATGGCGACTATGTCTTTGGTGTCGGTGCCTTCTCGGTGATGGCGACACGATGTCGAACGATGCCAAACGCCATTATCTGGCCGCCTATCAAACCGTGCGTTCTGTCGGTGAAGCGAATTTGGATCAATTCAGCTCATTATATTTTTTCACGCCGGACCGGCGTGTCGTAATCTTTGCGCCAAACAGACCAGACAGACTCGAATTTTACCGATTTGACGCCCCGTCCGATTTCGATCTCCGGGGTGATGAGGACGCCGACCTGGTCAATCTTGATTTGAATCCGGATTCGGTGATGCAGTGCACGCGCTTGTCGCGGTATGTTTATGAAGATGCGGGTGAACGTGCCGCGATTGCATGCCGAAAACCTGTTCGAAATGGTGACGATCTTCTCGGCTCCTTCGGGACATCCATGGTTATGGATACTTATTTGTCCGCAGCGGTCGAACAGCCCCCGGCCCACGGGGTCAATATGCTGTTCGACCGCGACGGAAATCTGATTTCGCGGGGGCAATCGGGAGACGCTCAATCGATCGCTGATGAAGCGCAGATCAACGCGATTGGACTGATCAGCCACATCGATAGCGAAGCTGCATCTATCGGGGTGTTTCGCGATCCGGGTTCACCGTTTTTGGTTGCCTATGCAAAAATGCCTCGCTCTGGTTGGTATTTCGTCTCGATCGTTCATGATCGGAGCCTCACACAAAGGGCTCTTTACTGGAGCCAGATGTTGCTGTTTTTGGTGTTCGGCCTGTCGATGACGGTGGCCTTTCTTCGTGGCCTGGCGGTTCAGCTTAAGCCCTTTGGACGGCTGCGCAGATTTGGCGCGGGTGCGCGTCGTGACGCAAAAAATACCTCACCAGATCCTACGGACCCCGAGATCAACGTCTAGGTTCGAAACCTAGCTTGCAGAATAGAGACTGGCCAAGGCGTTGATTGCGGCGTAAGAGGGCGCGATTTTGCGTTGGACCGGCTGCTCTGGCACATGCGTTGCTACGGCCGCTCCCGTTATATGTTTCTCGCGTTATTTTGACGCTGGCCAAAGGGGCCAGGCTAAAAACACGCTGCCAGGATTGATACTATGAGCGCTTCACTCGCTAAGCTGCGCAACATTGCCATTGTTGCCCACGTTGACCACGGCAAAACCACGCTGGTGGACGAATTGCTCAAACAGTCCGGCACGCTGGGTGAGCGAGGCAATGATGTTGAGCGCTTGATGGATTCCAACGATCTTGAAAAAGAGCGTGGCATTACCATTCTCGCCAAAAACACCGCCGTGACGTGGAAAGACTGGTCGATCAATATCGTTGATACGCCCGGACACGCCGACTTCGGTGGTGAAGTTGAGCGCGTTCTTTCGATGGTCGATTGTGTGCTTCTCCTGGTGGATGCCGTTGACGGACCGATGCCACAAACCAGTTTTGTGACCAAGAAGGCCCTGGCCCGCGGTCTTAAGCCGATTGTTGTGATCAATAAGGCTGACCGACCGAGCGCGCGTCCGGACTGGGTTCTGGATCAGACATTTGATCTGTTTGACCGCTTGGGTGCGACTGAAGAGCAGCTTGATTTCCCGGTTGTCTACGCGTCTGCCCTGCAGGGTTGGGCCGCGTCGGAAGCGGGTGTTGTCGGGGACGACATGGAGCCGCTGTTTGAAATGATCACCGAATATACGCCTGAACCGGATGTTGATCGCGATGGTCCGCTGCAGCTGCAGGTCTCGGCTCTGGACTATTCCAGTTTTACGGGCGTGATCGGCATTGGTCGTGTTCAGCGCGGGACAATTTCACGCAATCAACAAGTTGTTGTCGCTAAGGCTGATGGCGGCTCCATGAAGGGTAAAATCCTTCAGGTTAATGGATTCCACGGGCTTGAGCGCGTTGAGCGCGAAACCGCCATGGCCGGCGATATTATCACCTTTACCGGCATCGATAATTTGAAAATTTCCGATACGGTTTGCGACCCCGAAACTGTTGAAGCTCTGCCACCACTGACCATTGACGAACCGACCCTGTCGATGACCTTCCAGGTCAATGACAGCCCGTTTGCCGGCCGTGAGGGCAAGTTTGTCACCAGCCGGAATATCAAGGAGCGTCTTGACCGCGAGCTAATCCACAATGTGGCGCTGCGTGTCGAACAACTCGCTGATGCCGACAAATTTGCGGTTTCTGGCCGGGGCGAGCTGCACCTCTCCATCTTGATCGAGACGATGCGTCGTGAAGGCTATGAGCTGGCCGTGGGTCGTCCACGTGTGGTCCTGAAAGAGGTCGACGGTGAAACTTGTGAGCCGTTCGAGAGCCTGACAATTGATTTGGAAGAAGCCCACCAGGGCGGTGTCATGGAAAAGCTGGGCCAGCGCAAGGCCGAGCTGACTGACATGGTGCCTGATGGCCATGGTCGCGTGCGTCTGGACTATATGGTTCCGACGCGTGGCCTGATCGGTTTCCGGTCCGAATTTCTCACACTGACGTCCGGCACTGGCCTGATGTTCCATACCTTTGATCACTATGCGCCGCGGTCTGCGGGTATTATCGGCGCTCGGCACAATGGTGCGATTGTCTCGATGGTTCCGGGCAAGGTCGCCGGCTTCTCCCTGTTCAACTTGCAGGAACGCGGACAGCTGTTCCTGGGTCATGCGGTCGAAGTTTATGAGGGCATGTTGATCGGTGTGAATGCGCGTGAAGAAGACATGATGGTCAACCCGACCAAGGGTAAAAAGCTGACCAATATGCGTGCTTCCGGTACGGATGAGAACATCGTGTTGACCCCACCGATCCAGCTGACGCTGGAATACGCGCTTGAGTTTATTGATGATGACGAGTTGGTTGAAGTGACACCGATTTCGATCCGCATCCGCAAAAAGCTGCTGAAGGAATATGAGCGTAAGCGGGCCCGGAGCGCTGTTGGCGACGCCTAGATCGCTTGAGAGTCTGAAATAAAAAACCCGCCCGGTCTTCGGCGCGGGTTTTTTATTGGCTAGAGCAAGCGACCGGCGTGGATGCCATCTCCGGGCTCCAGCAGCCATTCGCCCTCTTCCTTCACACGCCCGACGCCCTTGTTTGCTTCGGCGATGACCATGTCTTCGCTGGGGCAGGCGGTGAGCAATGTGTCGACAGAGTCGGTGTCCGGGCTCAGCCACGCTTCATAATCGGAGGGATCAAGCAAAACCGGCATGCGCGTGTGAATGCGGGCCATGGCCTGGTTGGGTGTGGTGGTGAGGATGGAGAAACTGTCCAGCGTGTCGCCATCGATCTCAACCCGGTCCCACAGGCCGGCCATGGCGATCCAGTCGCGGTCTTTCTGGCTGATAAACCAGGGCTGTTTCTGGCCCTTTGTGCCGGTCCATTCATAAAAGCCAATCGCCGGTATGATGCAGCGCCGGCCCTGAAATGATTTACGATAGCTGGGTGTGACCGAGGCGGTTTCGGACTTGGCGTTGAAGGTGGAGTATTTCATCTCCGCCAGTGGCTTGTTCCAGAAATGCGGCACCAGGCCCCAGCGGGCCATGGCCATTTGCATGGCCGCCTCATCACTGTCGGGATCAACCCGGATGATCGGCGCGGTCTGGGTGGGCGCGATATTCCAGCGCGGCTCGAGATTGAGCGCGGATTGCTGGAGACGAAATGTCTCCTGCAAGATCCACCATTGCAATTTGCCCAGGGCGTAACGTCCACACATGGTGCCAGCCTAGCGATCTGCCGGGCTGGCTTCCAGTGGCAATGCGGCCTTGCCTATTTAGCCGGTTCCAGGGTCTTCGGGCTTTCGCCCTCTGCAGCGTCTTCGCGACCCTTGCCCCAATAGGAGATGCACGGGATTTTGCTGTGATCGCAGCGGCCTGCGTATTTGGACGCAATGTCGGTGACTTCTTCCATCAGACCGGCGGCCAGGGTGATCGGCTTGAGGCCCATCTTCAGGAAGGTGTCGTTTTCAACATGCAGCTCGTTTTCATCCGCTTCATTGCGCGGATTGGGGACAAGCTGGACTTCGACATCGGTCATGTCGGCGATCATCTTGGCCAGATCGCGGACCCGGTGGGTTTCGGTCATCTGGTTGAGAATGTGCACTTTGTCGCCGGTCTTGGGTGGATTTTCGACGGCCAGCTGGATGCAATGCACCGTGTCCTGGATGTGGATGAAGGCGCGTGTCTGACCACCGGTGCCGTGCACGGTCAGTGGATAGTTTACAGCGGCCTGCATCAGGAAGCGATTGAGCACGGTGCCGTAATCGCCGTCATAGTCGAAACGGTTGATCAGGCGCTCATCCTTGCGGGTTTCTTCGGTCTGGGTGCCCCAGACAATGCCCTGGTGGAGATCGGTGATCTTCACCTTGTCGTTCTTATTGTAGAAATGGAAGAAGAGCTGATCCTGGGTCTTGGTCATGTGATAGATCGAGCCGGGATTGGCCGGATACAGGATTTCCTGATCCTGCAGCCCGTTCTCGGTTTCTACCTTCACCTTGAGATAGCCTTCGGGGATTTTCATGCCCGCCGTGCCATACCCATAGACACCCATCGTGCCGAGATGGACGAGGTGAATGTCGAGCCCGCTATCAACAATCGCCGCCAGAACATCATTGGTGGCATTGAGGTTGTTGCTGACCGTATAGCGTTTGTGACGTGCAGATTTCATCGAATAGGGCGCGGCCCGCTGTTCGGCGAAATGCACGATCGTGTTGGGTTTTTCTGCCAGAATCAGGTCGTATAGCTCCTGATAATCTTGGCCGATATTCATGTCGATGAAGCTGATTTCGTTCCCGGACACTTCTTTCCAGGCCGCAAGGCGTTCACTCATCGGACGGATGGGGGTCAGCGATTCGACCTCCAACTCGATGTCGATCTTGCGACGCGAGAGATTGTCGACGATGACGACCTCATGACCAATATTGGAAAGGTGTAGTGCTGTTGGCCAGCCGCAAAAGCCGTCCCCGCCGAGTACGATTACTTTCATGATGTCGACGCCTGCCCTTGACGGTTTAAAAATAGGCCTCCGTTTTTGCAGGCGTGGACCGTTATTACAAGTCCTGTGATCGGCCCAGAATCAGCCCTGCAACACGTCTGGGTGTTTGAGGGCAGGTCAGCCATTTCGGCGGGTGAGTAGACGAAGTGCCCCGGAGCGTCTAAGGAGCGCGCAACTTTTACAGCGTGGTGAGTCTTGGACGAGACCGCCGCCGCATCAGGTTCCAGGAGATAGAGTATGGCCCTTCGGGTAGCGATCAATGGTTTTGGCCGAATTGGACGTCTGGCACTTCGTGCTGTTCTAGAGGAAAAGCGCTGGGGCGAAGTTGAGATCGTCGCGATCAATGACAGCTCGACCCCGGAAACCAATGCGCACCTGCTCAAGTATGACAGTGTGCACGGTCGCTATGACCAGGACATAACCGTCGGCGATGACTGGATCGATTGTGG
>JAQXCQ010000230.1 GCA_029251785.1 Maricaulis sp.
GATGATGAGCGCTACAAGCATCTGATCGGCAAGATGATCAAATTGCCGATCGCTGACGTGGAAATCCCCATCGTCGCCGACCGCCACGCCGATCCCGAGCAGGGCACCGGTTGCGTGAAAATCACGCCGGCGCACGATTTCAATGACTTTGAAGTCGGCAAGCGCTGCGATCTGCCCTCCGTCAATATTCTCGACCGCCAGGCGCGTCTCCTCACCGAGGATGACGGCATGGGCGGACTTGAACGCATCCCAGCGGACTGGCGCGGCAAGGACCGCTTCGAGGCGCGCGATTTGATCGTCGCCAAGTTCAAGGAATTGGGCCTGCTGCGCGAGATCGAAGAGAAAATGGTCATGCAGCCCTATGGCGACCGCTCCGGCGTTGTCATCGAGCCATGGCTGACCGACCAATGGTTTGCCGACGCAGAAACGCTCGCCAAGGACGCCATCAAGGCGGTTGAGGATGGCGGCACCAAATTCCATCCGAAGAATTGGGAAAAGACCTATTACGAATGGATGCGCAACATTCAGCCCTGGTGTGTGTCACGCCAGCTTTGGTGGGGGCACCGGATTCCAGCCTGGTATGACGAAGACGAAAACATCTATGTCGCCGAAAACCTGGAAGCCGCGCAGGCTCAGGCACGTGAAAAGCACGGTAGGGATGTAGAGCTAAAACAGGACGAGGACGTCCTCGACACCTGGTTCTCCTCCGCTCTGTGGCCGTTCTCGACTTTGGGCTGGCCGGAGAACACCGCCGAGCTGGAAAAATTCTATCCAACCTCCGTCCTGATCACGGCCTTCGACATCATCTTCTTCTGGGTGGCCCGGATGATGATGCAGGGGATTAAATTCATGGGCGAAGTGCCGTTCAAGGATGTCTATATCCATGCGCTGGTTCGCGATGAGCATGGCGCGAAAATGTCCAAGTCCAAGGGCAATGTCATCGATCCACTCGACCTGGTCGACGAATACGGCGCCGATGCCGTGCGCTTCACCCTGGCCGCGCAGGCCGGGCAGGGGCGTGATATCCGCATGTCCAATGAGCGGGTTGAAGGCTATCGAAATTTCGGTACCAAGCTGTGGAATGCCGCACGCTTCTGCGAGATGAATGAGTGCACAGTGCCGGCTGATTTCGATCCGAAATCCGTCAAGCAGACGCTCAATCGCTGGATCCTGTCTGAAGCGGCGACCACGGTGAAAGCCGTCAATGCCGGCCTCGACGGTTATCGCTTCAACGATGCCGCCGCTGCCGCCTATCGCTTTGTCTGGAACATCTTCTGTGACTGGCATCTGGAATTCGCTAAGCCTGTCTTTATGGGTGACGACGCGCAAGCCAAGGCCGAGACCCAGGCGACCACGGCCTACGTGCTCGACCAGGCGCTGAAGATCCTGCACCCCTTCATGCCCTACGTCACTGAAGCTCTCTGGGCTGAAACGGGCCAGCGCGACACGCTGCTGATCACGGCGCCTTGGCCAGAGCTGGACGGTCTGGAAGACACAGACGCCCAGCAGGAAATCGACTGGCTGATCGGTCTGATCACCAATATCCGCAGCGTCCGCGCCGAAATGAGCATCCCGCCAAAATCTCAGCTCAACGCCGTCATTGTCGGCGCTTCGGATCAGACCAAGGCTCGCTTCGAGCGGCAGGATGTTTTGGTCAAGCGCATGGCACGTCTGGAAAGCGTGACGATGGGCGATGTCGTGCCGGAGGGCTCGGCCCAGACGCTGGTCGGTGAGGCAACGATCGCCATGCCGCTGGCCGGTGTGATTGATTTCGACGCCGAACGCGCCCGCATCGGCAAGGAAATTGCCAAGCTGGACGGTGAAATTGGCCGGCTCGAAAAGAAGCTGGGCAATGAACGTTTCGTGGCCAATGCGCCAGATCACGTTGTCGCCGAGCAACGCGAAAAGCTTGCAGACTACGCCGCACAGAAGGTGAAAATGGGCGAGGCATTGGAGCGTCTGGCGGCGATGTAGCCATATGGCAGCCCAATTCGACGACCTCTGGCAGGACAAGCTTCAGCCCTGGCTCACCGCGCGCGCAGACGAACAGCGTGTGGCGAAACAGCGGTTCTGGACCTGGATGCCAATGGGCACACTGATCGGGTTCACACTGGGCGGCATTACGTCAGCGATGGGCGGTGAACCCCGTCTGATCGTAGTCCTGGTTCTTGGTTGCATCGCAATCGGCTGGGCAGGCGGCATTGAAAAGCTCAAATCGCTAAAGAAAAAAATCAAACTGGAACTTCTGACCGAAATCGCTCGAACCACCGGTCTGAAATACGCCCTCAAGCCCTACCTGCCGACGCGCTATCACCGCTTTCTTGAGCACGGCATAATCCCGCGCCATGACCGCAAGCATTTCGAGGACCATTTCGAGGGCGAGGTGCATGGCTGCAACTTTGAGCTCTACGAAGCGCATTTCGAAAAGCGGGTGCGCAGCCGCCGCAGCACTTATTGGGTGACGGTGTTTCGCGGTGTGATGATCCGGATCGGTTTTCCGCACAATGTTGAAGGCGTCACCGTCATCACGCGCGATAAGGGCTTCTTCAACGTGTTTGAAGCCTTCGGGCGCAAACTCAAAAAGAAAAAACTCGAACGCATCGGCCTGGTCGACCCGAAGTTTGAGCGCATTTTCGAGGTCTATGGCAATGACCAGATGATCGCCCGCTACATGCTCACTCCATCCTTCATGGAGCGATTGCTGGCACTGGAGAAAGCAATCGAGGGCAAGAATGTCCGGGCCCTGTTTGATGAAGATAGCGGCAGTGGCGAACTTCTAATCGCCGCGGAAACCGGCGATCAGTTTGAAATCTCCAGCCTGTTCAATCCGGTGCCCGATAAGAGCAAGGTCATGGGCGTGGTTGACGAAATTCGTTTGGTCACTGAAATCATTGATTTGCTGGTCGAGCCCGCCCAGTTTGGCGAACATGGGAAAACTACGACATGACAGAGCGCTTCGACACTCTTTGGACCAACGAGCTTGAGCCCTGGCTGGCTGAGCGCGAGGTGGAATATCGGGCGATGGTCCGCCGGGGGCGCAAATTTGCACTCATCACGCTGGGCATCAGCCTCGTAATTGTCGGCATCCTTTGGCTGGTCTTGGCTCTGGATACCGAGCGTCTCCTGATCGCGCTGGCCGTCGCTCTGCTCACAAGCGGGGCCGCCTGGATTACCGGCTCCAGCGGTATTGGTGCCTTATCCACGCAGATCAAACATCAAGTGTTGAACCGTCTGGCCGAAATATTTGACCTGCATTACGCCTCCAGACCGGCCGAGACGACACGGTTCAGGCGCTTCCAGCAATTGGGTATTCTGCCGACAGCCACACGTCAGAGCTTCGGGGACCATTTTTCCGGTCACAGCAATGGCACCGATTTCGAACTCTATGAAGCGCATCTGGAACAACGGCATACACGGACCGTGACCACCAAAAACGGTACACGTACCGAGACCTATTACGTAACGGTCTTTCGGGGTGCGTTGATCCGCATCAACTTTCCCCGCAAGGTCGAAGGTGTCACCGTGGTCACCCGCGATGCCGGCTGGTTCAATGGTCTGGGCGGCGGACAACAGATCGATGGTCGCAAGTTAAAACGGGTCGGTCTGGCGGATCCAAAGTTCGAAAAGATCTTCGAGGTCTATGGCGACGATCAGGTGCTGGCGCGCTACATGCTGACCCCGTCCTTCATGGAGCGCCTTCTGGCGCTTGAAACGGCCCTGAAGGGCACTGGCCTGTGTGCGGCCTTCGACGCCAATTCAGGCGAGGGCGAATTGTTGATTTCAGCCCATACCGGCGATCAGTTTGAAACCGCTTCTGGCGGAAGCCCGATCCCGGATCGCGCTACAGTCGAGCGCATTCTCAATGAGCTTCGCCTGGTCACTGAAATTGTCGACATGGTCGTGACGCCTGCAAAATTTGATGAGCATACGGCCGCGGATAAAGCGAATTAGCGCCGGGAAGCGGTCAAAGCCTGGTCTTGCAGGAAGCCAGCCTCCAGCTCAAAAACCTCATCGCTCAGCTTGTATTCCTGCATAAACGCGCCCATCGAGCCAAATGTCGCCGTACGGATACGCCCGCGATGATCGTCCAGCCGCAGGCGGTCATCGGCTGAGGGGCCAAACAGGCGCTCAAAGATGGTCAGCTGGATGCGTGTGGGTTCAAACCAGGCCTCCAGATTGGCCTTGATTTGCGGCCGTTCAACCGTTTCCCAAGCGGCCGCACCGATCACGTCCAGCATAAACTCATTGCAGTTTTGAAAGCGCAGGTCGAGCGGGTTGGAAAGCAGGGAATAGGGGGCGTGATGCAGGCTCTGGTAATCGCCGGAAATCATCATGTGCAAAATACGGCGCTGCATCTCGCGCGTCGGGATAATGATGCCAACTTCGCCGATATGATCACCAGCGGTAAAATTGATCGGCCAGTCCTGCACCAGGCTGGAGCTCAGCCGGTCCTCCTCGCCGTGATACAGATTGTGCACGGAATAGCCGTTCAGGGTCTCGCCTGTCGTCGTTTCCACCTGGCTGTGTACCCAGAAGGCTCCATGGGTGTAGCGCACGCCGTCGGGCAATTCTCCACGCATCCGCCCGGAGCGAAAAACAATCGCCACCCGGGCACCACGCGCCGCGAGTTCACGCTCGATTTCCTTGGAGAAATTGGCGATATCCTGAATGGCAAACGGCGAGGTGGGTGACGCGCCCGAGCCCGCCCGTGCAGGCTCGGCGGACCATATCGGCGAACAGAGCAGGAGGCAGGCGGCCAGCAGGTGAGGGATGCGCATGGTCTCGCCCCCTATTTGCCCGGCTTGATTGGCTCTGCCCCCAGATTGGGAGCCGGGTCGGCGGTGATGATCGCATCATCGACGAGGAGTGGCGCGGTGTCATCGAGGATATTGGCGATAATACCATCGCTGAAATCCAGCTCGCCATTCTGGCTGGCGGCGATCGCGACATCGCCGCCACTGATGGCAAGCGCGGCTGATGCCACCACCACAAGACCGGTTGAAGCGACGAGCACGGACAATTGCAAGGAGCCTTCGCTCATCGCGGCGGAGGCCTGTTCATCAGAAAATGTACCGGAATATGGATCAGTTGATTGGGCCATCACCGGGCTGCTGGCGAGAGCAAAAAGGGCAGGGATTAATAGAGCGCGCATCTGGACCTCCTGTTTGGTGGTTCAAGCATGCACATGAAAAAATATATGTAAATCAATAAATTAGGTAAATTCGATTCACGCTGGAGAGTGAATATCATTCACGTCGAAGTGTCTGAATTTGTGCCTGGTTGTCTTCCTCAGACGCTGTGTCGCCTGTATCAACTTCGACCGGTAAAACGTCTGAAACCAGCTCGAACGATTCATCAGACAGGTCAAAATTCTCCATGAATTGCGCGATAGAGGCAAAACTGGACGTGTGGATCATACCCGGCTGGTCCTGCAGATGATTACGGACATCCTGAATCGGCGCGAGGAATTTGCCAAAGCCGCCGATTTCGATGGTCGTCTCGTCGAAATACGCGTCAATATTGACCTTGATCTGATCGCGGTCTGTCGTCTTCCATGCAGCAGAAGCGACAACATCGAGGATAAATTCCGGCGCATTCTGAAAACGCAGATCCGTCGGGCTCGACATCAGGGCGTATTGGCTCTGGTGCAATTCGTAATAATCGTCCGAGGCCAGCACATCGAGGATGCGGGCTTGCATGGCCGCATTGGGGATGATGATGCCGACCGTACCGGTATCGTCAGCTCGGGTAAAATCCAGCGGCCAGTCTTGTACGAGGTCGCTCTGAGTCTGGTCCTCGATACCGTGATAGAGATTATAAACCGCATAGCCATACAGCGTGCGGCCATCATCGGTTTCAATCGGCGTATAGACCCAGAAAGAGCCGTGTGAGTAATCAATTTCGTCGGGCAGGGCCGCCTGCGTTGCACCACTGCGGAACACCATGGCCACATAGGCCCCGCGCGTGGCGAGCTCGCGTTCGATCTGCTTGGAAAAATCCGCAGCATCCTGCAGCGCAAAGGTGTCTGAGGGCTGACCATCCGTATCTGTCCGGTTTCCTGAACAGGACGCCAGACCGATCACCATTAAAAGACACGCTACAGATCGAAACATTAATTCTCTTCCGGGATCGCCCTGCGAGAGTTGTTGACCATCACTTCATCATCGATTTGCAATCCACCGCTCGGCGCAGGTGCCTCGGCGGGTTCGCCCTTCGAGTCATGTTGAGTTTGTAGCGCCATTGC
>JAQXCQ010000012.1 GCA_029251785.1 Maricaulis sp.
ATGAAAGTCAGACACGCGGTTAGCGCCGACGCGCTCAAAGTCAGTGCGTATCTCAAAGAATTGACGGCCCTGGGCAAGCGAACCCTGCCCGATGATGCGGCCTTTGTGCAGGACAATTACATCGATAATCCGGTCAACATCCAGTGCGTGGTGGCCGAGGATGTGGGTGGGTCGATCCTGGGTCTTCAAGTGCTCAAACGCGCGACCGACGGCAATGCCTTTGGCGTCGAGCCGGGCTGG
This sequence comes from Maricaulis sp., assembly GCA_029251785.1. GTDB lineage: Bacteria > Pseudomonadota > Alphaproteobacteria > Caulobacterales > Maricaulaceae > Maricaulis. The sequence goes on from JAQXCQ010000012.1 coordinate 241, forward strand.
GGCATGATCGGCACCCATGTCAGCCCGCATGCCGCACGGCGCGGGGTTGGCAAAGCCCTGTTCAAATCCACCTGCGCCGCCGCCCAAAAAGCCGGCCTGACCCAGATCGACGCGTCCATCCCCGCCGATAATGTTGACGGCCAAGCCTATTATGAGGCCATCGGTTTTCGCACCTACCGGACGCTGACGGGTAAGATTTGCAAGTGTTATAATTTGTAGTCGGTCGATCCGCCGCGTCTTTGCCCACCGTTCCAGGCTTGCCCCCTTCGACCCCGCCTTCGCAGAAGCTACGGCGTGGCCACTTCCCCCGCGAGCGGGGGAAGAAAGAGCCAATGCATCAGCAGGCCGTCACGCCACGTATTACCGCCCGTCACTATCCGTGCAACGCCGTCCGCTACCGCCGGGATCGGAACGGTTTCCGGAATCGCTGTCACTGCAGCGCCGGCCACTGCCAGCGGGGTCGGCTGAGCCGCGACCTCTGCCGACGGGGTCCGAATTATTGCCGGTATCACTGTCCGTCAGACCAGAACGGCCGCCGCTGCCGCGTCCGTATCCGGCCCGGTCAGCGTTTGACCCGGAATCACTGTCGGTCACGCTGCTTCGCCCGCGTCCAACCGGATCGGCATTGGACCCGGTATCTGAATCGGTCACCTGTCGTGCGTATGCCGCACCGCCCATCACTGTGCCTGCCGCACCAATCGTGATGGCACCGCCCGTAACGATCGATAAAAACGACCGTCGGCTCACCGTGCCCTTTTTAATCATGTCATTGCCTCCCAGCGAAATCTGTCCTGAATGGGTCAAACGATAGATTTCGAATGGTTGCAGGTCAAATCCAGGCGGTGGGATAGATCTCCGACTTTGTTTCCCCAGTGCGCGATCACCATGCCCAGACCATACCCCCAGCGCGCACCGGCCATGCCCCCCTCACACACACGTGACGCCCCTGTGATCGCGGGCACTGTTATGCACGTATCGAGCTGGGGCTTATTCGACGAGGGACACATCATGACACTATTCAAGACACTCACCGCCGCCGCCGCGCTTTGCGTTGCGCTCGGCACCTCCGCTATCGCACAGGATTATCCAGCCCATATCGAAGCCGCTGTAGCCAATGACGCGCGCCTGGACTCCAATGTTGAGCGTGACAGCGATCGCAAGCCGGCAGCCGTATTGTCCAATTATGGCGTGGAATCTGGCATGACAGTCGTCGACCTGTTTGCCGGCGGTGGCTATTTCACCGAAGTGCTGTCTGGCGCGGTTGGAGAGGGCGGCCGAGTCCACGCCCACCAGACCGCCAGCCGTCTGGAAACCAGCCGGTCCGCCTTTGAAGAGCAATACGCGCTATTTGGAAATATCGACATCGCCGAAATGGTCGATGGGCGCTTGCCTCTGGAAGATAATTCGGTCGATTTCGTTTTCTTCGGCCTGGTCCTGCATCATTTCCACTTTGACGGAGCAATGCCCGAACAACGCCCCGAGCGGGCGACAAACCTCTACGCCGAAGTAATGCGGGTGCTCACGCCAGGCGGCACATTTGGCGTCACCGAACATGTCGCCGTCGAGGGATCCAGTCGTGAGCAAAGCGCTGGCTGGCATCGCATTGATGTGGCCACCGCGGTCGCGGATATCACCGACTCTGGTTTTGAATTTGCCGGCAATGCCGACGAAATTCACGTTAACCCGGAGGACGATAACGCCAATTTCTGGGGCGAGACCGGTCTGCGCGGGCAAACCAATCGCATGGTTCTGAGCTTCACCAAGCCGGAATAATGCGTGCGGATGGGCTGGCGACGTTCCCCCCGTTCATCGCCAGCTCATTCACGAATGATCAAAACGGCGGGTGTTGGCGATCAAGTCGCTAATTCGGCTTGCCGCCTGCCTTCGTAGAGGTGATCGTGGTGCCGACCACGATGAATTTCACTTCCTCATCGGCGATCGGTCTATGCTGCGTGCCGCGCGGCACCGTAAAGATGTCTCCAGGTTCCAGGCGAACCTCGCGGACGGCGTCGTCTTCGCGCATTTCGATCCGCATCACACCCTCAAAGATGATGAAGAGTTCGTCCTGGTCATCGTGCTGGTGCCAGTTCGTCGCGCCCAATCCCTTGGCAACCTTGAACTGATTGCCATTGGCGATCGCCAGCGTCTGTTGCGACCAGTGTTCGGTGAGGGCGGCAAGGCGGGCAGGGATATTGGCTTTGTCCATGACGGGCTCCGATCGTGTCGCCTATATGGGCGCGCTAACGCGAATTTTAACAGGCGAAGCAACAGTTTGATGGCTTCAATATCCCTTAATAGCTTGCTGTTACACTCATCCATCACACAATTGGAGCACGCCATGGCCACCGTGACATCGAGCTTTCGCCGCGTATCGGATCATTTCGAACCTGACTTGGTAGACGACCCCGCCGAGCAGCGAAAATTGCGCGGATATCTTGAACAGATCGATTGCACGGTCTCGCAGGCCAACAAGGCTGTCATCAGTCGCAAGCTAAATCATGTGACGACGGATGACTTTCAGAACCTCGCCCTTGCTTCTGCCAAGGCGAGGACAGACTGGGTCGAGGCGTCTGTTGGGCTGGCCGCCGCCAAGCGCTCACTGACCCCGGACGAGGTGAAAGCGTTGGCCCATCTGCGCACCGCCTATGACGAGCTGGCAGAAGCCTATGAGGCGACACGCCGCATGGTCGAACGTGGCTATCTGGCCTTCCACAAAACACTCGACTAGACCCCACAGCCTCCATGATGTTTCGCGATGAATCCTCTGACGGACTGCGCGGCGATTGAACCGTTTGATGCGATCCAAACACCTGTAGTGTGAATGTGGCTGCAAACCGGCCCGGCTGATGCGAGCGCCCCCGTGCGTCGTGACAAGACCCCAATGCCTCGCGGTAAAAAACGTGTTCTGGACGAATATTTGGTGGCATCCGCCCAGGCAGGAGACCGCAAGGCCTTCGCCCAATTGGCCCGCCACTGGCAGCCTGCCCTGATGCGCCACGCCTGGCGCCTGACCGGCGATGAGGACATGGCCCGTGATGCCTTACAGGACGCCTGGTTGGACATTGTCCGCGGTCTGCCACGCCTGAAAGACGCGATCGCTTTTCCGGCCTGGAGCTACCGCATTGTCACCCGCAAATGCGCCAATGCGATCCGTAAGGTGCAAAACGTCAGGCGAACCAAACAGGCTATTGCCGCAGAACCTGATGTGCCGCCTCTGGATGGAGAAGCGCATATAGAACAACGCGCCGAGATGGCAACGATTGCAGCCGTCATGGCCAAGCTACCGAGCGGCCAGCGCTCGGCATTGGCGCTCTATCACATGGAAGATCTCTCGATCGCCGAGATCTCCGTCGCACTGGGCGTGCCTGCGGGCACGGTAAAGACCCGCCTCATGCATGCTCGGCGCAAGATCCGAGCGGCACTCGAAAATACCAATGGAGGACAAGCCGATGAGTAAGACCGATGAAGAACTCGACCGCATGATCGCCGATGCACTCGATGCCGAGGACCGCGAAATCATGCATGAATTTGGCGAGGAGCAAGCCTACTTCACGCAGGCGCTGGCTATCTTCCGTGGCAAGCTGGCCTGGGTGATGTGGTTGGCTAATCTCATGAACATACTGGGTGCCGTCGTGGCGGGTTGGGCCGGTTGGAAGCTCTACCACGCCACCGACCCGGTCATCGCCATCCAGTTTGGCATCCTGGCCCTCGCCGGCCTTAATATGGGTCTGTTCTTCAAGGGCGCGATGGGCATGCATGGCGAGACCATGCGCGTTGTCCGCGAGATCAAGCGCCTGGAATTACAGGTGTTGCGAGGTCAGGCGAAAGATAGCGTCTAGTGGCGGTGAGGCCGGTCGGTCCTACTCGTCGCAAAAATCCTGGTCCGGGCCGCCGGCCGGATTGCGGTATTCGCAATCCTCCGGGTCCGGGTCTGGATCGGAGCCTGAAGTCGTGGTCGTGCTAGTGCCACCGCCCGTGGGGAGTTGGGGCTCTTGGGGCTCATCGCTGTCTTCGTCCGAGAATTCGGATTCCATATGGGTCGCAACCGGCGCTTCACCCGTCTGGCGACCGCCCAAATCCTGCCCCCCAAACGGCTGACGGGCAAACCCAATATCTTCACCGCCAAATTCGTCCGTTTCCTCTGCCTTCCTCCCGTCGACATGGGGCAGCGTCGCGCTGCGCCCCTGTCGAACGCCCGATGGCAGTTCATCTCCAACCCGAATTTGACTGTCAAAGGTGCGGTCTTCCACAAACCCTTCGGCAGTCGGTTCGGGGTGAGCTTCTTGACCACCCCGTCCGATGATCACCGGCTGTCGCGGGTCGCCGTTCTCAAACTCGACCAGAACTTCATCATCGACTTCCGGTCGCGCGATATTCGATTGATTGGCTGCGTCATTGGCACGCCGGGCGCGGCGTTCGGCTCGATTGCCTTGCGGACGGTTTTCCGAACGAGTCCTGATCTCACCATTGCGGGTCCGGCATCGCTCGCCGGGCTCCGCTCGACGACAGAACGGTAAATCCTGCGCAGCTTGGCTTGTGACGGACGGCGTCATTTGGCGCGCATGGGCCGGTGCCGAAAGGAGCGGGTTGGTAAGCAGTGGCGTGGCCAGAAGGCAGACGACCAGCATTGACGTGCTGGAGCCGATTGTAGAATTGGACGTTGGCATGATGCTCTCCCCACAATGTTGCATCACCCTAGCAGATCGACATGAATGGCGGACAACAATCGTTTTTCGCTTGGACGGCAAAAAAACCGTGCGGGTGATTGACCGTTTGCGAAAAAGCGATTTGGCAGCTGGCTCAGCGTGTCGTCTATCCGTTTTTAGAGTGCGGTCTAGCCCCGATCCGATTGCGACCTAAGCGCTCCAATAAAAGAGGCAATGAATGTAACAGTGCATAGACCGGTGCTCGGCGAAGGCCTTGCATGACAGTATGTATGACCCCATATCGCTTGCGTGACTCGGCGTGTGGACGTTGTTAAAACTCACCTCATGGCATTTTTGCATTGGGGCTATTCGTGCAGTTTGTGCACGAAAAGCGTTCACGGGAGCGTGACAGGCCTCGCAATTGCCATATCGGTTTCCTAAATGGGTATCAGCAGCGGATTGAAACGTGTTTTTGTTTCGGCCTCCGCAGCAGGGATAGGGAATAAATCATGGCGAATGCAATTGCTTTAAGTTTGTCACCAGAACAAGGTCTGTCGAGCTATTTGACGCAGATCCGTCGCTTTCCAATGCTGGAGAAGTCCGAGGAGTTTATGCTCGGGCATCGCTGGCAGGAACATCAGGATGGTGAGGCCGCTGAAAAGCTGGTCACGTCACACCTGCGCCTGGTTGCCAAGATTGCCATGGGTTATCGCGGCTACGGTCTGCCGATCGCCGAAGTGATTTCCGAAGGCAATGTCGGACTGATGCAGGCGGTCAAAAAGTTTGATCCCGACAAGGGTTTCCGCCTGGCTACCTATGCCATGTGGTGGATCCGCGCCTCGATCCAGGAATATATCCTGCGCTCATGGTCGCTGGTCAAAATGGGTACGACGGCCGCGCAGAAGAAGTTGTTCTTCAACCTGCGTCGCATGAAAGCCAAAATGCAGGCTATTGATGAGGGCGATCTGCGTCCGGATCAGGTTGAAGAGATCGCCACAAAGCTGGGCGTGACCAATGCTGAGGTGAGCTCAATGAATGGTCGCCTGTCCGGGCCGGACGCATCATTGAATGCGCCACTGGGTGGTACCGAAGGTGAAGGTCAATGGCAGGACTGGTTGTCCGATGACGATGCGGTCAGCCAGGAGGAAAACCTTGCCGAAAACGATGAATTCGACACGCGTATGCAATTGCTTCAATCCGCCATGGGTGAATTGAATGAACGCGAGCAGCATATCCTTCAGGAGCGACGCCTGTCTGAGGAGCCGCAAACGTTGGAACAACTGGCTGGCCACTACGGTGTAAGTCGTGAGCGGATACGCCAGATCGAGGTGCGGGCGTTTGAGAAATTGCAGAAAGCCATGCGCGCTATGGCGACTGAGCAAGGCATCATGCAGTAAGCGCATCACAGATCAAAATACCAGGGAGCGGTCTCCGGACCGCTCCTTTTTTGTGTGCAAACGGATCTAATCGCGTTGCGCAAGTCCAATTGCGAGGCACGCCTGGCCGGAATAGTACAGCGCCCAGGCGAGCGGGCCGGACCATTCCAGCATGCCAGCAAACATTCGGGCAGCCAGGACACCGTCAGAGGCGACGAACAAGATCGCACCAATAATGGCCAAAGCCGGTCCACGACCGATGACCGCCAACATCGCCATCACAATAATGATCGCGTTGTAGATCGTGGCGGGAATGCGCACATCGCCGAAATACGGTTGAAGCCAGATCACCAGGCCCGTGCCAACAATCGCCAAAGCGAGCGCGGCCAGATAACCCGGAATCCCTCGTGTGCCCTTGTTCGCTAAAAGCACAGCAAACAACACAATGAAGCCCAGATGTCCGATGCCAAAAGCTATGATTCCCAGCTCAGTCTGTTGTGGCTGCATGGCCAGGAAAGCGTCGCCCGCGGCGCCGAAGGCCAGCGCCGTTCCCAACACCATCCGCCGACATGAGAACGCGTACAGGGCCAGACAGGCAATTCCTGTCGTCTTGATCACGGCATTCCACGGATAGGGAGCCTGCACACCGAAGGCATCGGCGAGATAGGCCAGGCCGAAAACCAGCGAAACCAATAGCAGTCCCATGCCTATCCGGTTATCTGATCCTTGATGGTGTGAAGCTATCATGCGCAAATCCCCCGATGCTGGAAGGCTAGACTGTGTATCGGGTCGGGAAAAGGGGCGTTTCATGCTGCGTTGCGTATTGTCGATATTCCTAGGGCTTGGATTTGTGGCCACGGTAAACGCCCAGCCAGGTGCTCTAACGCCGCTCCAACAGGCTCAAACCATGCTTGAGGAGCGCCCATGGGTAGAACAGGCAGCCTGGCAGGCCTTGACCCAATCAGGCTTGCCGATCGTCACGGATCATCCTGATAATCCGGCTCTCGCCCGGGTCACATTTGCTTTTCGAAGCGCCGAAAATGTCCGGACGGTTCGACTGGATTCAATCCTGAATGCGCCGCATGCTGCCGAATTTGTTCGGGACTATCGGCAAGATTTCACCTTGCCGCTGACGCGGATAGGCGACAGTCGAATTTGGCATGTCACCATCGATGCGGCCCGATCAGTCCCGGCAACTTACAGCTTCATGGTTGAGACGGACGCAGGTGTTTCGCGGTGGGGCGACAGCCAAAACCCGCGACAATTACGCGGAGCGAGCGCCGAGGCGGTCTTCATCGGTGACGCGGTCACAGGGCCGGCTTGGTGGACGCCGGTTCCGCCTCGACTACAACGACGCGCCGAAACGCTAACAATTCAAAGTGCGCAACTGAACCGCGATGTCGCACTCGAGATTCACCGTGCAACCGATCCGGCCGCACCGGTCCTCATTCTCTACGATGCCTTCCTTTGGGGCGTTCGCGCTCCGGCCTGGGAAATCGTCCACAATCTATCCGCTGCCGGCCGTATCCCACCTATGCATGTGATACTGATCGACCAATTGGATCCAGAAAGCGCGTCGGTAAATTACACCGATCAATCCGCATTCGTTTCTGGTGAATTACTGCCGTTCTTGCGCGCTGAACTGGGACTTGCAACCGCGCGAGGAAACATTGTTCTGGCCGGTGCCTCGCGGAGAGGCCTTTCGGCTGCCATCACTGCGCTCGAACATCCGGCTGAAATTGGAAATGCTCTTTCACTTTCCGGATCATTTTATTGGGCGCCAACGGGTGAGGCACCGGAATGGCTGGCTCGGGCCCTGGCTCCGGCTGCATCACTTTCAGCCCGCTTTCTGTTGGCCGCGGGCACAATGGAATATGTCGCAAATTCAACCAATCAGGGGCATGTGATGCTGGCGGCGAATGACAATATGGTGGCCGCGTTGGACGCTGCTGGATATCAGGCAGAGACAATGATTTTTGACGGCGGTCACGATATAGCGGCCTGGCGCGGCGCGCTCGCCGAGGGGTTGATCACCCTGCTCGGCGAGGCGCCGGGGCGCTAGTTTTTGTCGGGCTTGCCGGGACCCTGAGGCCGCGTATTTGATGCGCCGAGACGACCGGCAACAAAATCATCGTAATAGCCGGTCCAACCATCGCTGCGCGCAGCAATATTGATCACCGGAGCGTTCGGTACGCGACGATAATTGGAATCGGTCGCCACCACGTAGTATTGGCCGTTTTCCTCCACCATAAACGGCGATCCGCTATCGCCCTGTGTCGTGTCGCAATTGTGCTGCATGGTGTTGTCATTCATCACATCCAGGATTTCGCAACCAATATTCCCGGACAGGTGATCACCGGTGTCCCGGCTATAACCGGCCTGATACAGGCTGGCACGCCGCGCGCCACGCGCGCCAGCCGTATCAACAAGGGCTCTCACACCGACATGGCCCAGTTCCGCACCCAACGGCTGATCAATGCGCAGCATCGCCCAATCGGTACCATCAAAATCGTCGGAATTGCTAAACCGCTCATTATCCCAGTTGGGATCGATCATATGATCAATAATGCGGGCAGTTCTCATTCCATCAGGGCGGCCGAAGCCGGTGGCAAACGTACCTGCCGAATTTGTTCCGCGGTCGCCATTGATGCAATGAGAGGCCGTAATCAGCACGTCATTGGCAATCAAAGTCGCCGTACAGGTGCCGCCGCCCTCGAGCGTAATAACGCCGATCACGCTCCACGGAAATACAGCAGTGTCCATGATGACCCGATCATCTCGCCCGAAATAATGGTCATTGATCTCCATTGGGCGATCCCTGCCAATACAATCGCCTCGATCGGTGTTTGCCGCGCAGCTTCCATTGCCCAAGCCCGGTTCCTCGCAAACGCCGTTCAGTGCGGTCGCACAGCTATCGTCCTGCCCGCGCAGGTGAATCACATTTTGGCAGTCCGAAAAATCGGTTGCCTGCGGGCAAGCGCCCGTGCCCAGGCCCAACGGTTCATCGCATTCATTATCATTGGCCCATTGGCAACTGTCGTCCTCGACACCTTCCGCGAGACGCCAGCAATCGGAATAATCGGTCCGGACAGGGCAAGCCCCTGTTCCCAGGCCAGGATCGTCGCACTCTCCATCATTGGCATACTGGCAGCTATCATTTCCCGAATAAGCGCCGGTCGAGACTTCGCTTGGCTTGTCGGGCTTTTGGGCAATGCGTAACCAGCGGTCAATCTCGCGCCGGCTGAGTTGGTCATCGGCGGCGATTTCTACGATGGGCGTCGATTCCGCGACGTCTAGCTGTTCCTGAGCCAGTGCGGGTACTGCGCCCGCGACCACTAAACCCCAACCGGCGGCAAGTGCCGCGAACCACTCAATACGCATCAAACTCATCGCTTTGATCCCCTGTCTAGCCGCGGTTCATATTCTACCCTGATCGACCCGATGACCAGCGTAAATCTAACCGATTCCGCGATTATGAACGTTATACGTTCAGATACATGACCCGTTCCTGAACCAAACATTCAAGCAAGCGTCAGACGCTCCATGGCTAGATAGCTCCACAAACGGGACACACTTTCCCAGGAGAAAACTATGCTGAACTTCAATAAACTCTTTGCTGCAGCCGGGATCGCCCTCATGGGGACTGTGATGGTTTCCGGATCGGCCAGCGCGGGTCAATGGCATCTTGATGCGTCTGCCTGCCCCGATTTGCGTGAAGATCGACGTGATGCCCGACGCGATCATGGACGCGCTGACCGCCGAGAGGATCGCCGAGATCAGCGCGTAATCGATTGCCCGCGACGGGCCTGGTCCTATCAGGCCGACCGATATGATCGACGCTACGGAAACGATTATAATTCTGGTATCCGAGCGGGCACGCCCGGCCTCGTCTTTGTTGACTATTATGGTGGATATTTCCGTATAGACGGCTATGGCGATCGCCAGCAAATCGATGTCGTGATTAGCTATCCGCGGTATCGCAACCGCGACCGTCGACACAATTACTGGCGTGTCGCGCGCCGTGATTACGATGACTATTATCGTAGCCACAGACGCGATCATCATCGGGGCCACCGTCGCGACCGGCATCGCGATCATGGCGGCCACCGCCGGGGTCATGGTCGGCGTCATTCATATTGAAAACTGTAGCGGATCAGAACTTGATCTCTCCAGATAAATAGTGCGATGCGTGGCCCGAAAGGGACACGCGCTCGCCTTTGCTCTCCACCTCAAGAACACCGGGACGGGGACCGATTTGACGAGCACTCATTAAAGGTTTTCCCAGTCGGTCGGCCCAATACGGTGCCAGCGTGCAGTGCGCCGAACCCGTCACAGGATCTTCGTCGACCCCAGATACAGGCGCAAAAAACCGCGAAACAAAATCGACTGAAGTCCCGGGAGCGGTAATGATGATATTTGTGTTTAGGCGCTTCAGCACCGAATAGTCCGGTTCGAGCGTCGCCACGATATCCTGATCAGTCACAACCCACATCTGATATTTCGCACCATGTATGCGGTCGATTTCGACGACTTCAACCGGGTCATCGTCCAGTCCGAGGGCGGTTTTTATTACATCTGAGGGGGCGGTCGGTTGAAACCCGACGCGCGGGAAATTCATACATAACCGATCTCCGTCTTGTTCGACTTCCAGTCGGCCGGATCGCGTTATGAAGCTTGCCAGTCCAGATGTCACCAGATCCTGCTCGAACACGACCGCCGCGGCGGCCAGTGTCGCGTGCCCGCATAAGTCGACCTCAACCGTGGGCGTAAACCACCGCAAATGCCAAACGTCCGTTTCGGCCGGGACTAGAAAAGCGGTCTCTGATAAATTGTTGGAATTGGCAATTCCCAGCATTTCTTCATCATCGGGAAACCGCTCCAATAGGGCGACCCCAGCCGGATTGCCACTAAAGCTTCGATCTGGATCGGCAAAGGAGTGGATTTCAAAATACGGACAATTCGGCATGGCAGATTGCTCCCGACAAAGACCCAGTTGATGTGCGGTGATCCTGCCCGGCTTTCAATTCACGTGTCGTGGCGGAATGTTGCTGGCAAAACCTGCCTACCAGATCTCGCTGTCATGGCGGACAAATTCCAGGGAAAAGTCCAGATCGGCATCATCCAGATCGGCGATTGTGTCGGCGCTGATCGGGGCATCGCCAGCCCGCGCCTGCAATTCGGTCACGACATAGCTGCGGGCTGCCGCACGCAAATCGCTGACCTGGCGGGGCAGCGCGCGGCGCCAACCATCGGCTTCGCGTTGGCGATCACGGTAATCCTCGGGCCGGTCATCCCTGCGCATCGCGCGCCAGCGGCCAATATCGAGATAAGCGGCCCCGAGGCGCGCAGCCTCTTCCTCCTCAAACAAATCGATTTCAATGAGGAGTGATTGATAAAAAAGCGAATTGTCGACGGTTTCTAGCGGCGCGCTTTGTTGCACAGCATAGCGTTCGAAATAGGCCTGAATATCTTCAATTTTCGCGGAGGCCGCTGCACCCCATTCGTTGCGGTCGACACGGTTCAGAAGTGTTTCATCGGTGGGGTCGATGATAAAGACCGTCGGTGTAGAATATACCGCCGCGACACCAAACCGGTTCAAAATCGCGTGATTCTGATCGCGCCAGCCGACATCGACAAAGCGAAGCACATAGTGTGTTTCCAGCATTGAGGCGAGTGATTCATCCTGAAAATGATGGGCCAATCCGCGACTGTCGTGACACCAGTTTGCGCCCAGTACAAGAAGCACACGTTTCTCATCCCGGTTGGCCTCTGCCAAAGCCTCATCAACAACCGACATCGCATCGTAATTATCGTCAAACGGTGTCGGGTGTCCTTCATCCGCAAACGCCGGCGCGGCAAAAAAGAGAAGCAGGAAGGCGAGAGGGGCAAAAACGCGCATGATGTCGAAATCCTATATGAGTAGCCGCCAGAAGAGCATGTTAATCTCGCACCGGCCAGTCAAAGACCCGTGAACGACGCTGTGGGCTCAGGGACCGAACGGGTCGTCGATCGACAAAGACGGTTCGGTAAACCATTTCGGGCCATCGGCCGTCATGTAGAAATGATCTTCCAGCCGGATGCCAAACGCACCTGGTACGCAGATCATAGGCTCATTCGAAAAGCACATGCCGATGTCTAGGGCAGTCTGTTCGCGACCCACCAGATAAGGTCCTTCATGAATGTCCAGGCCGATCCCATGGCCGGTCCGGTGCGGAATTCCGGGCAAAGTGTAACCGGGTCCGAAACCGCGTGTCTCCGCTTCCGCGCGCGCGGCGCGATCTGCGTCGCAACACGGGCGACCCACTCGCGCCGCGGCGAAGGCAGCTGCCTGACAAGCTTTCTCTGCTTCCCAGACTTCCCGATGATGGGCGGTCGGTTCTCCGAACACGTAGGATCGCGTGATGTCCGATTGATATCCGAACCTTGCGCATCCTGTGTCAATCAACACCATATCACCGATCTCGAGATCCTTCGGTGTAGACACACCATGTGGAAAGGCGGTGTCTGGGCCAAACAGAACAATGCAGAACGTCGATCCGCCGGGAGCGCCGATTTTCTTGTGCGCGGCATGAATAAACTCTGTCACTTCACGGGTGCTGATCCCGGCCCTCAATATCCGGGCGGCGGCTTTGTGGACTTCTATGGTCGCAGTTTTGGTTGCCTGCATCAGGGCAATTTCTTCAGAGGACTTTCGGGCACGGCCGTACAGCACCACGTCTCCGGCATTACCGGTCTTGCCCCCGATTGTTTCCGATAGGCCGGAAACCGTGAAATACGGGCAGGACGGGTCCAGACCAACCCGGGCGTCCGCCGAAATGGTCGTAGCCGCAAGCAGGTAGGGATTTTCGTGTTCTTCCCATGTGAGCAGCTTTGCCTCGACACCCATAAAATCGCGTATCGTGCCCTCCTCAAAGGCCGGGCCGACATAGGTCATCTCGCCATCGGCCGTCACCATAGCGCCGACGAGGCGCTCGGATGGGTGCCAGTTTGTGCCGGTATAATAAGTGAGATTACTACCGGAATTGAGCCAGACAGCGTCGAGATCAGCCGCACGCATCCGGGCACACAGACCTTGCAAGCGAACCTTATGTTCGTCGATCGTTATAGGCTGGCAGTGCTCGAGCATGTTTGACAGCCGGGAAAGTTCTGCATCCGCGGTCGAGCCGCCTACACCCTTGGTCCATGTCACCGCATCTGTGCTCATGTTTTGCCCCTATAATGTCCCGAGATAATTTTCGAGCGTTTTCATATCATCGGGAATATCCCGCTCGAAGCGCAGCATTTCGCCGGACACCGGATGCTCAAACCCAAGTATGGCGGCATGCAGCGCCTGACGACGAAACTGTTTCAACACATCCCCGAAATCCTTGGATGCCAACGGGCCGCCATACTTGCCGCCGTAGAGTGGGTCACCCAGCAATCCGCAACCCAGATGCGCCATGTGCACGCGAATTTGATGAGTGCGACCGGTCTCCAGCCGGCATTCAATCTTGGCCGCCAGCGCCGTGCCGATCGATCCCTTGGGGGCCTGCCCAAAGCTCGTCAGCGTCTGATAATTGGTGATCGCGTGTTTGCCAGCCTCCGAGTCCGGGTCATGAGGCACAACGAACTTTTTGCGATCCTTCGAGGAACGTGTCAGCTGCGTCTCGATGCGTCCGATCTTCGGGGCAGGAGCGTTGTGCGTAAACGCGATATAGGCGCGCTCCACCGAATGGGCGGCAAACTGCTTGGACAGGCCATTATGGGCAATGTCCGATTTCGCCACCACCATGACACCTGAAGTGTCCTTGTCGAGTCGATGCACGATACCGGGGCGCTCAACGCCGCCAATGCCTGATAATGAATCCGCGCAATGATAGAGCAGGCCGTGAACAAGCGTGCCTGTCCAATTTCCCGCGGCAGGGTGGACCGTCAGTCCGCTCGGTTTGTGAATCACGATGAGGTCTGCATCCTCATGCAATATGTCCAGATCCATTTTCTCTGGTTCGGGCTCTGCTGCTCGTGGAGCAGGTATGTTCAGGGCGTAGGTCGCTTCGGATACCACCTTGGCCTTGGGCTCGGTTATGACGTCGCCATCCCGCGTGACGTGGCCGCTATCGATCATCGCCTTTATCCGTGATCGAGAAAATTCAGGCAATTCATCAGCAAGCCAGCGGTCCATTCGCTGGCCCGCGGCTTCGTCTGGCGCGACCAGCACGCGAATGTCTTCTTCTGAGCTATCCATAAACAACGCAGTAGCCTTGTGGCCTTCAACGCGCAACAATCACATCTGAAACCGAGCTGCGATATAACAGCCGGAAACGGTCGATGCGGGGAATGATCATGAGCGAGATAAAGCTGACACGACGCGGAGCCTTGATGGCTGCCGCCGGAGCCAGTCTGACTGTTGGGGCTTGCTCGGGGATCCAACCGTATGAAGCGCCGGAGCCAACGGGACCGTTTCGTCATGGCATCGCATCTGGAGATCCCGATCAGAACAGTGTGATGTTGTGGACCGCGCTAACTGATGATGGCGGCGGTTATCGCGGTGTCGAAGTCGCGCGTGACGAGGCGTTCGCCGATATTGTGTTCTCCCAGGGACAGGACATTCGCTATATTCAGCCACAAGCACTTGGCACACTAAAAATTCTCGCCACAGGGCTCGAGCCTGGCCAGACCTATTTCTATCGCTTTGTGCATAACGAAACACGCTCGCAGACTGGGCGAACTTGCACGCTGCCCACCGGAAGCGTCGCCCAATACAGTATTGGTGTGTTTTCCTGTGCCAACTTCCCGGCTGGACATTTCAATGTTTATCGCAATGCCGCGGAATCCGAACCCTTGGATCTCGTACTTCATCTTGGAGATTATCTCTACGAATACGGTATGGGGGAGTATGCTACAGGCGATTCCGAACAGCTGAATCGGATGCCCGTTCCTGCGCACGAAATCCTCAATCGCGATGATTATATCCAGCGGCACGCGCAATACAAAAGCGATCCAGACTTGCAGGCACTGCATGCAGCCGCGCCTTGGGTGATTATCTGGGATGACCACGAGACCGCCAATAATACCTGGGCGCTTGGTGCCGAAAACCACAATGAGGGCGAGGGCGATTGGATTGAGCGTCGCGATTTAGCGTTACGGGTTTGGTACGATTGGACGCCGACGCGCGAGGGTGCCGTGCTGCATGAACGCTGGCACGCACTTGAAGTTGGAGACCTGGCGACCATCGTGATGATGGAGTCACGCCTGGCGGCTCGAACTGAGCGCCCCACGTGGGACGATTGTCCGGTGCCTCCCGGCGCCGATATGAATGAAGAAAATATGCAACTTGTCCAAGATTGGCTGCGGGACCATGTTGGGCGACCGGAATCCGATGTACTGGGGTCTGTGCAACAGGACTTCATAACCGATACGTGTGCCGCATCAGTCGAGGCCGGTAAACCATGGCGTCTATTGGGCAATCAAGTCATCATGGGGAAAGTTCAATCGCCCAATTTCGACCAGACTTTACCATTCTGGGTCAAATGGATTGCGGAGAGCCGTGGTGCCGCAGAATTTGTTGACCGATCACGCTTTGACATCCCCTTCAACTTCGACTTCTGGAACGGTTACCCCGCCGCACGCGAGCGATTATACGCAGCGTTGAAAGCGGTCGGCGCTGACTTCATTACGCTGACTGGTGATAGCCACAGTTTTTGGGTCAACGACCTCAAGGATCAAGCCGGTGATCGCGTGGGGGTAGAGTTTGGTGGTTCATCCGTGACGAGCCCGAGCCCGTTCGCAGGGGCACCCGGTATCGACGCCGGTGCGATTTTCGAAGCGGCCAATCCCGATACTGTGCGTCTCAATGCTTACGATAATGGCTGGATGCGCGTGACGCTGACACCAACCCAAGCAGAGGTCGATTTCGTTTCGATCGATCGGATTGATCGCCGATCGACGCAGAGTGATGTCAAGGATCGCTGGCGTGTACGCCCTGCTCAAGGCGGTATCATCAACCGGGTCGAGCGCATTACCTGACCGCGGATGTTGCGTGAGTGTGTCGTCGACGTCAGTCGATGAAAATGATGCGGTGCAGGCGTCGGGAGCTCGCAAGCGCTTTCGGCGATAAACAGCCCACAGTGCTGCAAAGCGGGTGAGGTGCCCGGCGGCCCCACATCAAATGTGGGGCCGTCCGCTCGCTCAATATTCTCCGTTCGGGTCCGAGATGAGCCCACCGAAGAAAATCGCATTCAGGAACATTTTCTCAGTACCCCGAAAGCTCGCCCGAAAATTGGGGTTGTCAGCAAACATCACGACTGTCCCCGCCCCGTGGCGTTCGGCGATGACCGCGGGGGAACCGGCAATTTCATCTTGACGCATTTGCGAGGCATAGCCCGACAGAAGCGGTGAGGCGGCGTATTGAACCACGACAGCAAACGGATTCTCTTCCGGTTCGTTCAAAACGATCGAGGTGTTGCGATGCAGCGCGATGTTTCGATCGGAATAGCCAAAGCCAATGGGGTGACTTGTGTCCATGTCTCCGGCGAAGATCGCACCACCTATGACGTGTTCAGCATCATCAATGCCCATATCGCCATAATTGCGTCGGCCCTCAGGGGCGGTTTCTTCTGCGTCTTCATCGGACGCATCATCTTCGGCGTCACCAGACTCGGTCGGGAAAAATGCGTCTTGGATCATCTGCGATGCCTGACGGGTGGTGATCATCACGCCGCCATCTTCACGGATCCATTGCTGCACGCGATTCAGGTCATTATCCGCAAGGCGAGTATTCCCTCCGCCGACCACGACCAGGTGAGAATAACGAGACCAGTCCAGGCCCGATAATTGATCCTTTCGGCGCAGAGTTACGCGCATATGCATTCGATGATCCAGCTGATGCCAGACTTCACCGGCGTCATAACGTGCCAAACCATCGTCATACAAAACTAGGATTTCGGGACGTTCAATCGAACGAAAACCTGCTCTGTCACCCAGATCGGGTGTGTCTCCCGGCGTTGAGCCTGAGCTGACCGCCCAGACCGGTGCACCGCCAGACGTCGCAATGTCAGAAACAAGTGCATGGATATCGTTCGCCGACATGTCTTGATTGGCCATCGGAACAAATACGGTGCCGGGTCCAAATTCCGCGAGACCCTGAGCCGTCATAATCGATGTGGTTTGTGTTGCGATACGAACGCGGACATCCGCGTCGAGTAAGCGGTACAGGGCGCGAGGCGCATAATAGTCCGACCAACGCAATACGTAGCCATAACGGGATTGGGCCGGGGGCGAATAAGATATTTCACTGGCAATGACTTCTGGGCCAAGCAGTGACGCTGAAAAGCTACGCGCCAAACCGGAGTATTCCAGATCATAAGCCAGGGGCATCGTCCAACCCGAGACATCGTAGAAGACATTTTCCTCAAACTCGGTCGGACGGTCAAACAAGCTGCGGATCATCGTGTATTGCGGTTGGGCGAGCGACACGACAAAAGCTTCGCCGGCGCGATACATATGATCGCCGGAGCGTATGTCCTCATTAAGGGTGTGCACGGTAATATCGTGCCGATTGAGTAGATCGACAAACAGATTGGCACGCGCCGGATCGCCTTCGGCGGAAAACACATAGGCCCGCGTCCGATCCCGTTCACCCGCCGCTAGAGCGGTTGCAAAGAACTCACGTTGATAGGCCGCCAGCTCCGCGCGCTGCGCGAGGGCACCAGAGATCGTCGTCAGAGACGTGCGGAAGTGCGTGCGGATATTTTCGCCGTACCGCACCAGGCCGCGTTCTGCTTCGATTAGGCCACCGCGCGCGGCTCCAACTTCAAATAAAATACCGAGCGACCCGTTGACCTGCGGATAGGTAGAGCCCTTGCCGACATAGAAATTGTCGAAGCCTTCTTCGGTCGTGTAGAGCCGCGCCTCGCTATCGAGGAAAGCGACATGGTGGCTGGCAATGCCCAAGGTGAGATCACGGGCACGCTCCGGGATCAGGGGGTTCCGCCGGCGCGGTTCGCCGGGATGGAAATAGAAAGTGGACTCTGTGCCCATCTCGTGGAAGTCCGCCGAAACTTGCGGCTTCCACCGGTGCCACGCACTAAGCCAGGCCTGTGATTCCGGTTGAGTCTGCAAGAGCCACTGGCGATTCAGGTCAAACCAGTAGTGATTGGTCCGCGCCTCCACCCACATCGTGTGCTGGGCATGATCCGGATCAGTCACCGGGGCCGCCGCGCCAAACATCTCCACATGATTGACCCGTCGAGAATGACCATCCGGGTTAAAAATTGCCGTGATTAGGATGACGCTGTCATCCAGCGTTTGTTCAATCTCGGCGCCCTGGGCCGCGGCGAGATGATACAGCGTCGGTATCGCTGCATCCATTCCAGCGGATTCGGCCCCGTGGACACCGTAATTGAGCCAAATAATCGACGGGTCATCCGGGTTGGCCTCCGTCGCATTCGCTGGGTCGATGCTGGCCAGGTGCCGCGCGCGGATATCATCAATGCGACCGTGGTTTTCCGGGGACGTGACAACAAAGAACAGGATCGGTCTATGCTCGTGAGTGTAGCCAATCGTCTCCACGGTGATGCGATTTGAGTTTTGAGCAATATGAGAGAGGTAGGACACAAGCTGATCGTGTCGAATTGGACGGTCTCCAAGACCAAACCCAAGGGATTCATCCGGGGTCTGAACCGTCTCGTCATAGGCAATGCCTTCGACCTGGAAATAGGAAATGTCCTCGGCAAATGCCGATTGGGTCGAAACTAGAATAGCCGTCAAGGCCGCGACAAAAGAGGCGAGTGAGATTCGAGCTGGCATCAATTTCCCCGTAATCGAAAGATCAAGCCGCCACGCTAGCGCGGTCGGCGATCAAGAGTCACTTGAAAATGTCGACAACGTGTTGGGAAGCCTGGTTCGCCGCCGGGCCAGCGCGCGGACGTGTTGGTCGCTCGATCGTCACAAGATCCAGTACGATGCGAGATTTTATCGCGCGCATGACAAGCGACTTGATCGTCTCCAAATCGCTGGCCTAGCTTGCATGCGCCGATATTTAAACGGTTCAAATTGCAGCCGGACGGTACAGTCCAATCCAGCTTGTTTCGTGACTTGCGGTAAAGTGAGGGTCAGCGCACAAACACTGATCCTCAACAATCATTACCCGCGCTGAACCATTTGCATAAAGCGTTCGCGCAAATCCCGGTCGTCCTTGAATTCACCCGTAAAGCTGGATGTAATAGTCGAGACATTCGGATGGTGGACGCCGCGTGTGGTCATGCATTGGTGCTTGGCATCGATGAACACAGCCACGCCGCGGGGCTGCATCGCCTCGTTCAAAGCATCGGCGATCTGGGCGGTCATGGTTTCCTGAGTTTGCATGCGCTTGGAGAAAATTTCCACGACGCGGGCAATTTTGGAAATACCAACAACGGCACCGGACGGGACATAGGCGATGTGGGCGACGCCCATGATCGGGGCGAGATGGTGTTCGCAATGGCTCTCGACATCAATATTGGTCAGCATGACCATATCTTCATAGCCCTGAACGTCCTCAAACGTCTTGCCAAGCGCCTTCAACGGGTCCTGCGAATAGCCGGCAAACCACTCTTCATAGGCCTTGACGACACGTTTGGGTGTGTCGAGCAGGCCCTCGCGAGCCGGGTCATCACCTGCCCAGGAAATCAACGTGCGCACAGCGGCTTCGGCCTCTTCGCGGGAGGGGCGGGTCTTGGCGGCTGCGTTGCGGGCAGCTTCAGGGGTCATGGCGTCCATTGTCACATGGATCCTTCTGTTGACGGGTCAGTGCAGGCACAGCGCCTACACCGTAGGTCCGGTTTCCGGATCGAGGACAGTGACGCAGACAACAAAAAGCTGTCCAAGCCTGAAATCCTCAGGTATCGCACTCGCGTGCGACCGGCTATATAGGCTTTTCCTGCGCAGATTCAATTGATATCTGCGCTTGGCGCACATCTATTTTTTCAGCACACACCCAATTAAGGACGGATCAGGCCAATGGCTGCGCTCACCCTCTACGACACAATGGCTCGCAAAAAACGCGAGTTTGAACCGGTCAATCCCGAGCGTGTGACCATGTATGTCTGTGGCCCAACCGTTTATAATTACGCACATATTGGAAATGCCCGACCAGCAGTCGTCTTCGACACGCTGTTTCGTGTCCTAAAGGCCAGTTATGGCAAGGATGCGGTTGTTTATGCGCGCAACATTACCGATGTGGACGACAAGATCATCGAAGCGATGCAAGAGACGGGCGAGGCCATGTCGGCAATCACCGAGAAGTTTGCCGACATTTATCGAGCCGACATGGCTTATCTCGATGTGAATGATCCCAACATTGAACCGAAAGCAACGGATCATATCGGTGAAATGATCGAGATGATGCAAGCGCTGATAGCCTCAGGTCACGCCTATGAGTCCGAGGGCCATGTATTGTTCTCGGTCACGGGTTTTGAACGCTATGGTTCGCTATCGCGTCGATCGTTGGATGACATGCTGGCTGGCGCGCGCGTTGAAGTCGCGGACTATAAGCGTCATCCGGGAGATTTTGTTATGTGGAAGCCTGCATCCGATGACACGCCCGGTTGGGAGAGCCCCTTTGGTCGTGGCCGCCCGGGTTGGCATCTGGAGTGTTCCGTCATGAGTGCCAAGCATCTCGGCGAGACCATTGATATACATGGTGGCGGAATGGACCTGGTCTTTCCGCACCATGAAAACGAGATTGCGCAATCGGTCTGCGCCCATGACGGCGCGCCGATGGCAAATTACTGGCTGCACAATGGCTTCCTGACCATGGGTAGCGACAAGATGTCAAAATCGCTGGGGAATGTTGTGCTGGTCAATGATCTGGCAAAGCAATATCCAGGCGAAGTGCTGCGCTATGCGTTGTTGACCGCCCACTACCGGGCCCCGTTGACGTGGAATGCCGACTTGTTGGCGAAGACCAAGCGTTCTCTTGATCGCATTTATGGGGTTTTGCGTCGTTTGATGGATGTTGAAGCCGCAGATGTAAGTGCGCCAGATGCCTTCATTGAAGCGATGCATGACGACATCAATACACCGAAGGCTTTGGCAGAAGTATTCGCCATTGCGGGTGAGGCCAACAAAGCCGAAACCGATGAGGCGAAAGCCATTGCCAAGGGACAACTGCTCGCGGCTGGCCGTTTGCTTGGTCTCGCTCAAGGTGATCCGCTTGAATGGTTTGGTCTGACAGATATGGACCCGGCCAAGCGCGACGAAATTGATGCATTGATCCAATCGCGGCAGGATGCCCGAGCCAACAAAGATTGGGCGGCTGCCGACGCAGCACGAGACGAGCTGACCAAACAGCGCATCCAAGTCGATGACGGCCCGGAAGGCTCAACTTGGCGAAGACTCGACTAGGAATGTAAGCAAACGCAAGACAGGGTTTTTCGGTAAAGTTGGCACTTTACCGAAAAACACCTAAATTACTCTCATGAGCAATGATCTCTACTCCAATGATGTGCTGCGGCTCGCTGCGGGTATTCCCCGTATCGGTCGACTAACGCGTCCGCACGCGTCCTCGCGCAAGGTTTCTCGTCTTTGCGGATCCGAGGTTGAGGTCGATGTGATGGTACAGGGTGGGCGAATCGCTGATTTGGCGCTGCGTGTGAAAGCCTGCGCGCTGGGGCAAGCCTCGGCCGCGATCCTTGCCAGTCATGCCGTTGGCGCCGACATCAAAGAATTATCTCGGGCCCGGGATAATCTGCTGGCAATGCTCAAAAAAGGCGGGCCGGCACCCAATGGACGTTTCGCAGAGCTCACGCTTTTGCAATCTGCCCGTACCTATCCCGCCCGGCATCAGTCAATCATGCTTGCCTTCGACGCAGCGTGCGAGGCAGCAAAGTCCGCCAGCTCGGTTCGAACCGTGACCCCGCAGACCGGCTAGGGCCGTTCCTCTTCACCGCGCCGGTGGAGTTCAGCGAACGGTCCGAAACAACAATCTTTCAATCACATTTGCCTGTGGCCGCTGCCGCTTGTCACATGTCCATGCTGGACAGAGCGGAGTGCGGCGTTAAAAGGTTTGATTTCATATGCTTTCGAGCGAGGAAAATACGGTGTGACGACTAAACGGGCCAAGGGGGTCTTCGGCGGGTTTTTGATCGGGTTCTTTCGGGCCTATCAATTGTCGCTGTCTCCGATCTTCTATGCCCTGGGTGTGCGATGCCGCCACCTGCCAACCTGTTCGGCCTACGCAATTGATGCGGTAAGGGCCCAGGGCGGCTGGCGAGGCGGGTGGCTAGCAGCGGGACGCGTTTGCCGATGCAGGCCCGGAGGCACTCATGGTTATGACCCGGCACCGCATGCTTGTCCGGAAGTACCCTGGTGGAGTGTCTGGCGATTTCGGTCGCCTTTTCGCTCTGACAAGATCAACACCCTCCCGCCGGCTAGCCACGCCGACGACAAGGACGAAGACCAATGATCAATGTAACGCTCCCTGATGGTTCCGTACGCGAACTTCCCGATGGCTCCTCACCCATGGATCTTGCGGTGGGCATTTCCAAATCCCTCGCCAAAGTGGCGATCATCGCCACCGTGAATGGTCAGGACTGGGATCTGAAGCGCCCGTTGGAGGGTGATAGCGAAGTTGCTATCGTCACACGTAAGGATGACAAGGCGCTGGAAGTGATCCGTCACGACACGGCGCACATCATGGCGCAGGCTGTTCAGGAGCTTTTCCCGGATACCCAGGTCACAATCGGCCCGTCTGTTGAGGATGGTTTCTATTACGACTTCGCCCGCGACGAACCATTTTCGACAGAAGATTTCGAAGCCATCGAAAAGCGCATGGCCAAGATTGTCGATGCAGATATCCCCTTCGAGCGCGAAGTCATGGATCGTAATGAAGCGATCGCCATGTTCGAAAAGATGGGCGAGGCCTACAAGGCTGAGCTGATCCGTGATCTGCCTGAGAGCGAACCAATTTCGATCTATCGCCAGGGTGAATGGCTCGATCTGTGTTTGGGGCCGCACCTGCCGTCAACAGGTAAGATCGGCAAGGCATTCAAGTTGATGAAGGTTGCCGGTGCGTATTGGCGCGGCGATCATCGCAACGCGATGCTCACGCGTATTTATGGCACAGCCTGGTCCGACGAAAAGCAGCTCAAAGCCTATCTGTTGCGCATTGAGGAAGCCGAAAAACGCGACCATCGCCGCCTTGGCAAGCAAATGGAATTATTTCACTTCCAGGAAGAGGCCCAAGGTCAGGTGTTCTGGCATCCTAATGGCTGGTCGCTTTATCGCTTGATCACCAGCTATATGCGCCGTCGTCTCGAAAAGGCTGGCTATCAGGAAATCAAGACACCGCTCCTTATGGATCGCAAATTTTGGGAGCAATCTGGGCATTGGGATAAGTATCGCGAGAACATGTTTATTTCCTCGATTGATCAGGAGGACAAAGTCCTCGCAGTCAAGCCGATGAATTGTCCTTGCCACGTTCAGGTCTTTAATCAGGGTCAAAAATCCTACCGGGACCTGCCGCTGCGCCTGGCCGAGTTTGGGTCCTGCCACCGCTATGAGCCGTCAGGCTCACTGCACGGTTTGATGCGGGTGCGCGGCTTTGTTCAGGATGATGCCCACATCTTCTGTACGATCGATCAGATCACTGAAGAGGTGAAGGATTTCTGCGCCCTGCTCAAATCCGTCTACGCTGATTTCGGGTTTAGCGAAATTAAGATCAAATTTGCTGACAGGCCCGAGCAACGTGTCGGATCCGAGGAGGTTTGGGACATGGCCGAAGCCTCCTTGCGCGAGGCTGCCGAAGCGTCGGGCATCGATTTCGAATACAATCCCGGGGACGGCGCTTTCTATGGCCCCAAGCTGGACTTCGTCCTGAAAGATGCCATCGGTCGCGAGTGGCAAACCGGCACAATTCAGTGCGATTTCAATCTGCCAGAGCGGCTCGATGCCAGCTATGTTGGTGATGACAATGACCGTCATCGCCCAGTCATGCTGCACCGCGCCATCCTCGGCTCCCTTGAGCGCTTCATCGGTGTTTTGCTCGAAAACTATGCCGGCAAAGTCCCCATGTGGCTCGCCCCGCGACAGTTGGTCGTGGCGACGATCACATCGGAAGCGGATAATTACGGGCAAAAGGTATGTGACGCCCTCAAGGCGGCAGGCATCCGGGCTGAAACTGACTTCCGCAATGAGAAGATCAATTACAAGGTCCGCGAACATTCTGTTGGAAAAGTGCCGGTTATTGCTGTTGTCGGACGTAAGGAAGAAGAAGAGGGCACGGTTGCTCTGCGGTTCTTGGGTGAAGGCGGCAAAAAACAGGATGTCCTAAGTCTCGAAGAGGCGATTGCCAAACTGACAGACATGGGCACACCGCCGGATATGAAACGCGTCTGAATAATCGGGGGCAATCGTGCAAGCGATGGGACGAACATTGGCCGGTGAAGACAGAGCAGGATGGGCGGGCCTCGCGGCCTTTCTGACCGCTTTTCTCTTTGCCATCGCCAGTGGTCTGCTCATCGCCCCCATGGTCGCGCTCTGCGCCATGATTGCGATGCCCATCAAACGAGAGGCGTGGTTATTTGGTGAGCCACCCTGGGCCCTGATACCCGCAGGTGTCTTCCTCGTATGGCTGGGCCTGAGTTTCTTGTGGTCGCCCTATGATGACCCGCAACAATTGCCCAAGACCCTCCTCGGTATCCCGCTTTACGTTGTGTTCGTCTATCGAATGGGAAATTTGGGGCCGGTCTGGCGCAGACGGCTGGAATCCGCACTCCTGTTTTCGGTCGTCGGCATCGGCCTATTTTTGTTTTCAGAAACGATGACGGACGGGGCCGTAACGAGGAGTTATAAAACCACCGCCGAGGATATCGGGGTAGTTGATCTTCGATCAATATCAATTTTGGTCAATAAGAGCCTCGGGCACGGCACAGTGCCGTTTCTGTTATTAGCAGGTCCGGCAGCGTTGATTGCCTGGCGTGAGGGCGGGCCGGTGATCGGTGGTGTCATCATGGTAACAGCCGCAATCGCAGCGTTCAGTTTTGATACTGAGGTCAATGCCGTGGGTGTTGTTCTCGGGACAATAGCCGCGATGGTCACATATTTTTGGCCACGCATGACACTCGCAGTTTTGTTCGGCGCGGTTGCAGGTGCGTTTATCGTAGTGCCATTGATTTTGCCGGGCATCATTGCCGCTTTGCCCGAAGGTTTCATCGCGAGCCTTCCCAGTTCCTGGGCCATGCGACTTGAGATTTGGACGTTTACGGGAGAGCGCATCAAAGAAGCGATCTGGTTCGGGCATGGTATTGATGCAGCTCGGGTTATTTCCGGGGAAAGTCAGATCATGGTGATGGTTGATGGTGAGTTTGTTGAGCACAGTTTCGAGTTGCTACCACAGCACCCCCACAATGCAGCATTGCAAGTTTGGCTAGAAACCGGCATAGTTGGTTCTGTATTGCTGGCGTTTTCACTCGTCACAATCGGGGCGCGTGTTGCAATGGCACCTCGGTTGACGAAAATTCAGGCAATCGGGGTGGCGTGGGTCTTTACAGTCTACGTGTGTTTGATATTTTTTTCCTACGGTGTCTGGCAAGAATGGCACCAGGGGGCTGTGGCATTGGCCGCGACAGCAGTATTGTTTCTGGGTGTGGGGCGCCAGCAAAATGACTGAAGTTCGTCTCAGCGTCGTTACCGTGTCCTGGAACACAGGTCCGCACCTTATGGAGTGTGTGCGCTCGGTTCTGGCTGCGCCAGGCGTCGACGAGCTGGTGCTCGTGAGCCATGAGAACGATGCCGATACAGTTGCGGAACTTCAAAACCTTGCCCGAAAAAGTGAAAAATTTTTACTGGTGGAAACGGGGCAAAATCTCGGTTTTTCAAAGGGCTGCAATATCGGCGCGGAACAGGCGAATGGGGAGTTGGTACTATTCCTCAATCCTGACGCGGTTCTTGTCTCCGGTGTCGCCAGCCAGTTGAAGCAGAGCGCCTCACAAATGACCTCTCGGCCCTGGGTGGTAGGAGGACGTGTCATCAATGAAGATGGCACCGAGCAACGCGGTGGACGTCGCGGCGCTTTGACGCCCGGGTCTGCATTCGTCAGTTTTCTCGGCCTGCATCATCTATTTGCCGGCGTGGATAGCATTCATCGCGAAACCAATCGTCCTTGCGAAAGTTTGTGCGAGGTACCAACCGTCTCTGGTGCCGCGCTGATGATGCGTCGCGACGATTTCTTTGAGGTCGGGCAGTTTGACGAGCGGTATTTCCTGCACGTGGAGGATATCGACCTTTGCCGCATGGTTCGTGACCGTGGTGGCGAAGTTTGGCACGATCCCCATGCGGGCATTCGCCATTATGGCGGTACCAGCCAGGCTAGCCCGCTCTTCGTTGAGGGGCATAAAGCCGCTGGCTTTGTGAAGTATTTTCTAAAGTTCTACCCGGGCCCAATCGAACGCCTGACAACCTACGCGATGGCGCCGGCATTCTTCGCGGCCTTATGGGGGCGGGTTCTCATGATTTCTGCAAAAGCATGGATGGCTTCCGTCTTCCGCAAGCGCGAGAAAGCCGAAACGGGCGACACTATTCCGCACGCGGCCGAGACCTCTGATCCCGCCGAGTAACGCGCACACGATTTGCGTTGATGATATCAGGCCGGCGGAAATCCGCCGGCGCGAAGAAGTGCAGATTCAACCGGGTGTTTTAGCGCTACATCACGAAGCCAAGCCGCGGTTTTAATCATTCTGTCCAGATCAATCCCGGTGGCAAAGCCAGCCCGGTCGAGCATGTAGATGACATCCTCCGTCGCGACATTCCCGGTCGC
>JAQXCQ010000018.1 GCA_029251785.1 Maricaulis sp.
AGACGCGCGCGACGCAATATTTCCGGGGCGAAATTTGGAATACCGGTAAAGCGAACCTTGCCGCTCTCCGACAGGCTGTCGCCCACGCGCAGCGTGCCGTGATTGGGAATGCCCATGACATCGCCGGCGAAGGCGTAGTCGGCAATTTCCCGATCCTGGGCAAAGAATAGAACGGGCGACGAAACGGTCAGCTGCTTGCCGGCCTCGGTCTTGAGCTTCATGCCGCGCTTAAACGTGCCGGAGCACAGGCGCAGAAAGGCCACGCGGTCGCGGTGATTAGGGTCCATATTGGCCTGCATCTTAAAGACGAAGCCGGTGACTTCTTTATTGGACGGGTCGATTTCAACGGTCTTGCCGCCGGTTGTCGCCGCCACGGACGAGACGCCGGGAATATGGTCAGCGAGGCCGTCGAGCAGCTCGCGGATACCAAAGTCACGCAGGGCCGTACCGAAGAAGACCGGCGACATATGGCCTTCCAGAAAGCTTTGGCGCTTGAATTTGGGGAAGAGCTCACGGGCGACTTCGGCGCCCTCGGTCACTTCCTCGATCTCATCGGCTTCCAGCGTTGCCTCAATATTGGCCATCGCGGTGCGCGGGGATTCGGTGCCGCTTTCGCGCTCTTCTCCGGGGCGCTGGTATTCAACAAATTCGTCACTCGCCAGGTCCAGCACACCCCGGAAACGCGCGCCCGAGCCAACCGGCCATTGCTGCGGGGTGACGTCCAGCGCTAGCTTTTCCTGGATGTCTTCGAGCAGCTCGACCGGGTCGAGGGCCTCGCGGTCCATCTTGTTGATGAAGGTGACGATCGGGATATCGCGAAGGCGGCAAACCTCGACCAGCTTCAGCGTCCTCGGCTCTACACCCTTGGCGGCATCGAGCACCATGATCGCGCTGTCGGCGGCGGTCAGCGTGCGATAGGTGTCCTCGGAGAAATCTTCGTGGCCCGGCGTGTCCAGCAGGTTGAAGAGCAGGCCGCGATGTTCAAACGTCATCACCGATGAGGAAACGGAAATGCCGCGCTCCTGCTCGATCTTCATCCAGTCAGACTGGGTGCGACGGTTTTCCCCTCGCGCGCGAACGACACCGGCCTGACGGATCGCCCCGGCGCTGAGCAGCATGGTTTCGGTCAGCGTGGTCTTACCGGCATCGGGGTGTGAGATAATCGCAAAGCTGCGCCGTCTTTCCCACTCCGGCCCGGAGTTGGTCGGCGGCTGGCTAGTTTCGGTCGTTGTGGAATTCATGGAGAGGTCACCAATGGCTCGCGATTTGTGCTGCCGGAGGTAACGCGAACACTGGGTGTGGGCAAGCGTCAGGTGACGTTAGCCCAGACTTCCTCATTGATCTCATGGGCCGTCAGCTCGCCGGCGCTATACTGCTTCCAAAGAAAAGCCATCGTCGTTATCGACACATTGGCAAACCGAACGCCAATCTGGTCGGGGCTCTCCGCACCGGGCATGGCGACCGCAAGAATGGCATTAGCGCCCGGGCATCGATAGGCCAGCAGTGCGGAGAGGTGCTGGATCTGGTCATGCTTATTTGTCGCCACCGCCGGGTCAGAAAAAACCGCCTCACGCACGAGGGTGACAAGATCAGCGGGATTGATTGTTTCGATTTCGGCCGGGGGTAGTGGAATTTTGCCATCCCGAAGCAATTCGCTCAGATCGCCAAGATCAAACACAACATCATTGAATAGAAACAGCATTCCGCTTCGGCTTTCCTGTTGCGCCCGCTCATCGCGTGGCTGTTGCGCAGGCCATCATGATTCGACCACTGACTCCTCAAGATAATGGCTGCCGGCGCGATCCTCGATCTCGATGAGCCACAGATCACCGTCGCTTTTGGTCCGTTTGAGACAGTAAGCGTCGATCTCCGCTTCATCGGGTGTGCCAGCGCCGTGCAGACGCCAGACGCGTTTACCATTTTGGTCCCGTTCAGGGACATAAAGGCGGGCTTTGCGTGCGGCATCCACCACCTTTACGAGCACGATCCCGGCATCTTCGTCTCCACGGCGAATCACATAAGCCGAGGCGAAACCCAATTCCGCCCGTCTTATCAAGGCGTCGACCCATATTTTTGTCTTCAGCTGAAACATTTTCGTTGATGGCCGCCCAATTGCTTAATAGATTGTAAACGGGTGAGGGAGCGTTTTATGTCAGTACGTGTTGTGACTACCGCTTTGGCCATGTGGGCCTTGGCAACAAGTAGTGTTCTGGCGTTGGGGTTACAAGAAACAGATGCACAGCCGGTTACGGCCGCTGTCACGGGAGATGTTTCTTCCAGTGAGTCCAGAATTGAAGAGCGCGCGCTCGCCGACCTTTCGGCTGGCATGACAGCGTTCGTTCTTTCCGCATCCAGCGACGACACCGAGATTACCTTCAATCTACCACCCAATATCGACACCACAGAGGCGTGGTTGCAACTGGCTGCACGTCCGGCCAGCGCCACATCTGACGGCCTGATTCACGTGTCGATCAATGGCGGTGACCCGATCACCATCCATCCCGAAGCGCGGGACATACAGGCACGTTTCGCTCTGTATTCCGACGATATGCAAGCGGGCGAAAATACGCTGACAATCGGATATTCGGCTCAGGGCGCTTCGGCCGGCTGGATCGTTGACGCACAAAGATCGCGCCTCCGTCTGTCGCTGGATGAGCTGCGTCCGCTGGCCAGCCTTGCCGAGCTGGAAACCACATTGGCTGCAGACTTCGCCGCACCGCGCCGGATCGCTTTGATGACCGATGTTAGCCGCCAGCGCGTGACTCTGGAGGGTTTGGTTGTTCAGGGGGTTGCCCTGCGCGCTGGAGCCGTTCCGTTGTTTACCGGTGATGCGACCGATGCCGATTTGCTCATCCGGATTGCCGAAAACGGTCGTCTGGAAGAGTCAGAGGTCGCGATGCTTCACGATGGCGCTCCCAGCCAGGGTCCGGAGATTGCCTTCGCTGATTCCGCTACACCTCACCTGGTCATTACCGGTCGTAATATTGATGAAGCCGCCGCTGCGGCACGCTTGTTTGCCGCGCGTTCCTTTGCCGGTTACGGGGCACATTTCCTAGCGGCCGATGCGGTCGTTGCCGAACGCCTCGGTCGTCGCCAAACGCGTGATGCGGGGCGTCTGGTTGGCGCTGACGCAGATCTTCGCACCTTCTCCACCTCCGGCCTGCCATTCAGCGCGGATCAGGGGTCCCGCACAGCGGTACAAATTTCTGCCCAAACCGACTCGGATCGATATGGAGCTCTTTCGGTTCTTGCGCGCGCCGCTCTCGTCGGTGGCGAGGCCTGGCTCTACGCCTGGTATGGCGAAGCGCATCATACGGTGCCGCCAGCGCACAACTTGCTGGTTATTGGTCCAAATATTTCCGGAAATGACTTCGTACAGCGCAATGCACCGGCCGAGATGCACGCAGCGATGCGCGCGGCGGAACGTAGTCGCGGACAGCGCGGTCTGATGCGCTTTGCCGCAGCTGCCTACGCGGCTGAAGGAGATGCGGACCGGGTCAATATTGGTGTCGCCTCCGTGTTTGCCAATCAGGACGCGCCGGGCACTTATGTCGCCGCCCTAACCTCACCCGATCTCGCCTCCTTTGCGGCAGCGGGCCGTAGCCTCGGTCGCTCCGACCTCTGGCAATCCCTGGAAGGTCGCGCCGCTGTGTGGAGTGTTCGTGGTGTCACCGCCCTGGACTTCACCGTCGCATCGCCGAGCCTGCAAGCCCGGGTTACAGAATTTGCCAATGACTATAATCGCGATGCCGCCTTCCTTTTGTTTGGTGTGGCCTTGATGATGCTTGTTCGTGGCACTTTGCGCCGGCGGCGCGTTCACACCTCGTAAAATCGGACCTGTTACTCACTAAGCCGGTGCAAATCCGGGAGTGAATATGCGTTATTGGATATCAGCGGTGATCCTGACCGCGCTGGCACTTACGCCGGCCGGGCATACACAAAGCCAAGCTGAAACCACATTTGCCGAACGTACACTGGCGATTTCCCTGCACACGCGCTGCGATCTGTTTTCAGATGTCGAGAAAGCCGCCCTGGAAGCGGCACGTCTGCAGGCGCGAGGCGTCCTATTGCGCAATGGCACAAGTGTGCGCGACCTGCAGCGCTTTACCGGCGATATCGGGGCGCGGGCTGACACATTGGCCTGCAGCGATCCACAAACACTGGACATTCAGACGCGTGTCAGTGATGCGTTTGCTGCTTACCGGCTGATCCCGGATATGAGTTTCCCCGCAGACACTTTTGCCTGGGAAGCAGACCGGACAGCCCTGCTCGCAGAAACTGACTGGGTCATCGTCCAGGATACCGAAGATGTGCGGGTGGGGATTGCCGGCATTGCTGGCGAGTTTCTTTTCACGATCGCGCCTATGGACGCCACCCGCTATTCCGCAGCTATCTTGGTCCTGCGCGATACTGAACGCGAGCGTGATATTTACGATCCGACGGCCGACGGCCTCTTCGATGGCCCCAGTGAGGCGCCGTGGGCGCGTTGGACACCGCCGGAATATGCGCATCGAACGATCTGGGCCCAGGCCCGGATAACCGGGGACGTGATCGAGCCGCTGACCGGCGTCCTGTCAGGGATCGCGTTTCGTTATTCCGATGCCGCTGCGATCGCATTGTCGCAACTGGACCCGCGCGAAACCGCACGCATCGACTTTCTTGACGAAAGCGGCGAATTGGCTGCGTCACATTATATCGAGGTGGGAGATTTCGGCGCGGCATTGTCGTTTTTGCAAGCCGTCTTGCCGGAAGACCAGCAAAGAACGATCAATTAGCGCCCGGTTCGGTGCCCCAAACGGGCTAACCCTTTCAGGCGGCATCCACCACCGGACGGCGTTTTCGGGACTCTGATTGCGCGCGTTCTATCTGACGATGCACATCCAGAACCGGATGTTCGGTGACACCACCCTGCGTCTCTTTTAGGATTGGAAGGATGACGCTGATCGTCGTCCCCTCGCCTTTCTGACTCAGAATATTCATCGTCCCGTCGTGCAATTCGGCCAAAGCCTTCACCAGTGACAGTCCCAGCCCGGTGCCGCGCTTCTCGGTCTCGGTTGCACTACTGGCCTGCATATAGGGCTGTCCCAGGCGGGAGATCTCATCGGTTTCGATACCGACGCCGCTATCGCCAACAGCGAGGATCAAGTTATCGTCCGAGATGCGCGTCATCACCACGATGGCACCGCCTTTTGGCGTAAATTTCACAGCATTGGACAATAAATTGAGGAGGATCTGACGCAGAGCCTTGCGATCGGCCTCGACGATGATGTCCTTTTCACCCTCTTCAACGACCAGGGTCAGTCCGGCTTCCTCGGCCTGCAGGCGCATCAATTTGGTACTGATGGAAACGACTTCACCGACCTTGAATTCCTCGACTGACAGTTCGTAATGGTCCGCCTCGATTTTGGACATGTCGAGCACATCGCCGATCAGATCCATCAAATGCTGACCACTTTCATGAATCAGGTCGGCATACTCCGCATAGCGTGCCGGCATCGGGCCGAACAGGCGGGCCTTCATGACATCGGAGAATCCGATGATCGCATTGAGCGGTGTCCGCAATTCATGGCTCACCGAGGCGAGATATTGGGACTTGGCCCGGGTATCTTCTTCAGCCTGCAGGCGCGCTTCGTCGGCTTCGCGCAGTGTGCTCTCGGCCAAGATGCTGGTGTCGCTGGTAAAGGCCGCGACGGAACCACCATAAATCGGCGCTGCATCCAGCCGAACAGTCTGGGCGCGACCGGTTTTGCCGCGAATGGTCAGGTAATCGGTCAGCCCGCCCTGCGCAGCACGTCGACCCGCCCCGGCCAATTGGGCGCGATCGTCGGAATCAAATCCGATATCTGCGATGGGCAAATTGGACAGGATACGCGGCAGTCCCGGTGACAGGGTGCGAACACCTTGCGACGCCGCAAGGATGTGTCCGTCAGGGTCACAGGCCAGCAGGGCAACCGGTGACGCGTCGAAGGCCAGCCCCCGGATGCGACTGTGCCTGGCTTCACGCCGGGCGCGGTCTGCGCCGCGCACCGCCCGGATGGCCGCGAAGCCAAAGCCAAAAGCGAAAATCAGAGCAGTGCCCAGTATAAAGGGAAGGTGTAGCGCCATCGCCTCCGGAGCGGGCCGGATAAAGCCGGTCAGTTGGAGGCCGGACACCACAATCGCCGCAACACCGGAGAGCGCCGCGGCCTTGGTAATGGCCTCACGCCCGCCACTTGCTGCGGCAACCGCCGGGGGAAGCAGAAAGGCGAGAACACCTGATCCGGTAACACCGCCACCGAGTGTGGTCACAATCGCCGCGAAAGCTGTCCAGAACAAAGCCAGCGTAAAGCGCTCAAACGGTCGGTCGAGACGTGACATCAGAACGAAGCCGGCGATGGCCGGGAAGGCGATGGCTGCGAGCACGATCGCATTTAGCGCCGGTGTGCCACCGAGCAAATTCCATATTTGAGGGATCGCGACAACCAGCGTGCCAATCCAAATTGAATTGACGATGTAACCGCCGCGTTTGACGATCCAGCCCAGAATATCGTTTTTTCCATCGTGCATATTCGTGTCGCGACTCGGTTATTCCTTGTGGTGTCAATCTTTGCCGCAGGTGTTAACAAAGCCTGAATCTTAAACTTTGTGCATTTACGCTTTGAAACTGGAAAGGCTTTGCGCATTAAGCGGCGATTCGCCTCTTGGTGGCAGAGGCAGCTCGGTGCAGTATGCGCGGATCGTGTTTGAGGAGCTTGCCCATGTTGACCACACTACTCGCAGTTTTGGCCCTATCGACTGCCTCGGATGACGCGGCCCAGACGCAAGCCAGTGTTCAACCCGCGGGACCGATCCTGCAATTAGGCGCCGGCGATGATGCTGCTGCTGCGACCGAGAACAGCACAATCGACGAACCAGCCCAACCGGCACCGGGAACGGTCCTCAATACGGCCAGCGAATATGCCGCCTTTCATGAAGTCATTGCGGACCTCGCAGAGGCGCCGATTGGATCCGGAGAAGATCTCGACGACGCTATGGACCGACTCACCGCGTTTTATGGCGAAGACCGACTGGCACGGGCCTGGTTGGCCTATGCCGCGATGATTGCGTCTCAGCACCCCGAATATCTCGACGATGTCCAGGAAGTTGCCGACTATTATGGCGCGCAGGCCGCCGCATCCGGCCTGATGTATGACCCCGCCTATGCCACCAGCTTCACCCATGCCCGCGAAGCGCAGGGTTCGGTGATCGAAGCCATCGTAACCGACACCTCGCAAATTCGCAGCGTCAGCGATCGCTATCGCTCCGCCGCCTACGAATTGCAGACTGAGCGCTGGGCGAATACCCGCGCCCGGGACCGGCAGGACAGATTATCCTCATTGGTCAATGCGGATGCGCGCGAGATCAATGTCAGCACCAGCGTATTTGCATCGATCGAAAGCTCGATCGACCGCCGCTCCGGTGCGTCCTCCATGTTTGCTTCGGCCACGCCAACCATCGTCGCTGCGCCGAGCGGTCCCGAATTAAATCTGACCGTTGGTCAGACCGCCCAGGCCCCGGATCGCGCACGCCTCGGCCGAATCCTTTCCGTCGCCGCCCTGCAATCCCTGTCGGATGACCCTGTGGTGTCGGAAGCCGCGATTGATGCGCTGTTATCCGACCCTGCTGTTGAGCGTTGTCTGGCCTGGGTCCGGCTTGATCTTCAACAATGCGTCGCTGCCGGATATTTCAAATACGAAGACAGTTTTTGCATTGCCGAACATGCACTGCTCGATGTCAGCCGCTGCCTCGGAGCCTCCTCGGCAGACGCTGCGCACTAGATTGATCCATCACCTTGATGCACTGACGCACATAGCCCCGCTGGTCGAAGACTGGCTGGACAACAATCCAACGCAAGCCACGGCCCTGGCCCGCCTCACCGGCGCGATCGCGCGTGGCGAGAATATTTATGACCGACGCCATATGGGTGGGCATCTGACGGCCAGCGCTATTCTTGCCTCGCCGGACCGCACCCAAGTTTTCCTGGTCCACATTCGAGCTCTTGACCGATGGCTGGCCCCTGGCGGTCATGTCGATCCGGGAGAGATGCCCCAGGAGGCCGCCCATCGTGAATTGTTGGAGGAGACCGGATTGGTCGCTCACCCGGCGGTCTCCACATTGACCGACATTGACGTCCACACAATTCCCGCCCGCCCTTCGCGGAATGAAGGCGAGCATCCTCACTTTGATTTTCGCTACCTGATGACCGGCAATCCTGAACAAAGCGGCGATATTGACCGCCAAGAGATCATTTCCGGGTGCTGGAAACCCGTCGAAGCGATTAAACAGGATTACCCGCGCGTTTACGCTGCGCTAAGGCGTTCTTAACTGAAAACCCCCGAAACGACCAAATTCCAAACAATCTGTGCGTAAAACGCTCGCAAATCGATTCAAATGCTAACCAAAGATGTATCGAAGCGGGACAAGATAAAATTGTTCGTAAATTTTATTAAAACTTCTGCACCGCTTTCACACGTTGTTAGTGGTTAACACGGGTAACGCTGGCTATTACGCGATTATTCCCTAGCCTTAATCCTGCAATGAGAGATTTGCCGGTCCCATGAGTAGGGAGCGGACACGTCCAAGTGGGTAAAAGAGGTCGGGTCTATATGTTCATCGTTCGCGCTGCCATCTGGTTAGGTGTCATCAGTTTGTTTGTTCCGCAGGGTTTTGCCGGCGAGAATATTGAACTGCCGTTTAATACCGAGACTGTACAGATTGATGCTGGTGAATGGTGTGAAGGCCGTGAGACTATTTGTGAAGTTGGCGAAGAGGCCGCCCGTGTTGGCGGTTTTCTGGCAGACATTGCCGCGGAACGCCTGGAAGTCGCGATTACCGAATACAATGAAGAGAATGACTGATCATTATACAATGAAGAGAATGACTGATCATTTCTGACACCTCGCGCCCACCCGATGCGCTTGCCCTCCCATCTGCCCTACCCCCTTGAATCGTGTGCCCGCGCAGGCTAATTCCGCACCATCATGGTTGCTCTCGAAATCCAGACTGAAATTGATAATTTGATCGAGGAATTCGATCTGCTTGGCGATTGGGAAGAGCGCTATCGCTACCTTATCGACCTGGGCAATGAACTACCCGAATTGCCTGACGATGAGCGTGTCGATGCCAATAAGGTCAAAGGGTGTGTGAGCCAGGTTTGGCTGATTAGCGAAGCCGGTGAAGATAACCGTCTGATTTTCCGGGCCACCAGCGATGCGCACATCGTGCGCGGACTGGCTGCATTGCTGGTGCGTCTGTATTCCGGCCGCAAGGCGGCAGATATTTTGACTGTCGACGCACGCGATGTGTTGGCCAGTATTGGTCTGGCCGAGCATCTCTCACCCCAACGCTCCAACGGCCTGTCCTCGATGATTGGACGGATCAGGACGGCGGCATCTGCGGCGACCGGCGCCAACTAAACCCAGATCATATTTTGTAATGCTCGACGAGGCGTTGCAGGGCCATTTTCAGGAAAGATTTGCCGGATCGCTCAACCCAGCCGAAGCGGCGTTCGAGCGCGCTCATATTTTCCTCTTCAATACAGATCGCCATCACCACCTGCCCCATACCCTTTCCAAGGCAGTTGAGCGCCGCCTGGACACGCTGCTTGGCCGCGATCGTGCTGGCGCGAGCATCGTCCACGGACTGACGTCCGGCCGAACAGCCCTGCAGGGCTGTTGTCGACCAGCTCCGCGTGACACGCTGGCTCATTGTGGCGTGAGAATAGTCGGCACGAAACCGTGTGCTGGCATTGATCTCGTCGCGTGAAAAATGGTGCCGCCATCTGCAAAGTGGATTTTCATTGAGATTGAATTGCGCCGATGCCAGAACGCCCTCCGGATCCAGAATCTTGCGCGTCGCCATCAAACGGTGTTGTTCGGCGTGCGGGCAGTCCGTCTCCGCCTGCTGACGACGCAATTGGCTTCGACCATCCTCGCTAAGCCGAAAACCGTCTGCTCCGGGCTCAACCACGCCAGCGGCCAAAGCCTGGCGCATCTCGACCTCACCGAGGCGAGCGAGCGGCCGGCGGCGCTTATCGCTGCCAATCCAGACTCCGTAACCCGCCGCGCCCCCATTGCGCGGATAGAGACGCGCATTGTCGCGGGCCAGGCGCTTCATCCAGGCCGGGGCACCGCTCACGCTAAATCCCCTGCGATATCTTTGACCGGCGCGTGTGCGGGCGCCGGTGCCAGGCGTAAACAGGCTTCCAGCGCCTCCATATGCTGGTCAAAAGCCAGATCGTCGCGCTGGTCCTCGATACGATGACAGGCATGGGAAGCAGTCGACCGGTCCCGGCCAAAGGCCTGCCCCACTCTGGACAGGCTGATCTCGAAGGCCACATGCGCCAGATACATTGCTGCTTGCCGGGCATGTGATGTCTTGCGGGATCGGCGCGTTGGCGCCTGAATTTCCGACGCCGAAACATTGAAGGCGTAGGCAACCGCGCTTTGAGCCAGGCGTGCCCTCGCCATATCCTGATCAATCTGTGCCCTTACACATGCCATGTCATTCTCCTGCCGTTTCGCGATCGCCGCCCAATCAGCGATCCCATCCGCATGCTAAGGAGGCTACAAGCGGGTGGGGATAATATTCCTATTTTAGGCGCAAATAAAAATCGCGCAACCTGTGCGGGTTGCGCGATCTCTATACAGCTAAGTGCCAGTAATCTTACGGTGCCAGATAGGCAACCAGCATGACGATGGCTAAAAGCGCACTGGTCCAAATGGTGAGGACACCGCTCGGGATATCCCGGGATAAGGACCCGATAGGACTGAATACCTCGTGCAAGCGGGATCCCATCCGGGTCTTGGAGCGTGCGATGACATTGTCGATCGAGGCCGAAAGACGCCCGAGCATGGTCCACGCCCAGCGGACTATTCCGTCGCCAAAGCGGCGATAGAACCAGTCCGTATCCAGATTGATGGATCGCTTCTCGGACGGGTAGGCCCCAACCTTCAACAAGAATGCGAAGGCGAAGATTGCGCCAAGCAAGAGCTGCATCTGACCGACCACGTGGTCGAAAGTATAGGGCTCATAAACCGCATCCTGGAAGGGCAGCAGATTGTAGAGCGGCACATAATAAATGCCGAGGAAGATGCAGAGCACCGAAGCAATCGCCATGGCAATCAGCATATTGGCCGGCGCTTCTTTCACGCGCTTGCCACTGTCATGGGCGAAGAAGGCGAAGTACGGGATCTTGATGCCGGAATGCTCCAGAACACCCGCGGAGGCGAAGATCAGCACGCCGAATACCAGCCAATGATGTTCCTGCGCGACCGCCGCCAGAATCATAGATTTGGTGACGAATGCCGAGAAGAGCGGGAAGGCCGAAATGGTCATCGCACCGATGATGCAGAAGATCGTCGTCAGTGGCATCGATTTGAACAGGCCGCCCAATTCCGACGCCTTGACGGTCCCAACACGATGCAGGACCGCGCCCATCGACATGAAGAGCAGACCCTTAAAGATGATATCGGCAAAGGCGTGAGCCGCCACGCCGTTGAGCGCCAGATGCGTCCCGACACCAATACCCACAACCATGAAGCCGAGCTGGTTGTTGACCGAATAGGACAACACCTTGCGCAGGTCATTTTCCACAACGGCGAAGAAGACCGGGAAGGCCGTCATGATCGCGCCGATATAGATCAGACTGTCTTCACCGGCATAACCACGCGCCAGGGCGTAGACGGCCATTTTGGTGGTGAAGGCTGACAGGATCACGGTGCCGACCACAGTTGCCTTCGGATAGGCGTCTTGCAG
The DNA here is from genome assembly GCA_029251785.1 of Maricaulis sp. Taxonomy (GTDB): domain Bacteria; phylum Pseudomonadota; class Alphaproteobacteria; order Caulobacterales; family Maricaulaceae; genus Maricaulis. The sequence goes on from JAQXCQ010000018.1 coordinate 11,776, forward strand.
CCAGTTGTGCATGAATGGGAAGGCGCACTTGATGCCAAAGGCGAGGAAGATCAGCAGACCACCCGGACTATCCAGACCGATGTGCTCAAACGCCCAATTGCCCGTCTCGCTCGCCCGGATCAGGGCGCCGGTCAGCAATAAAACGCCCGATAGAACATGAACTGCCAGATAGCGAAGGCCGGCCCGGTAGGCGGCCTTATTGCGAGCGGCCCAGATCAGGAAGACCGACGAGATCGCTGTCAGCTCCCAGAAAAGGAACAATGAGAGCAGATCGCCAGCGAATACGGCCGCCAGGGCCGCACCGGAATAAATCAGGCCGGCAGCATCCGTGACGCGGTCCTTCTCGTGCAGGCCGAAGAGGCCATTGAGGAAAGTCGCGATAATAAAGACCAGACCCCAGATCCGACTCAGCCCGTCAAAGCGGAAAGTGGTCAGTTCGAAGCCACCAAACATGATGATCCCATGCTGGCCATGCTCTGCAGACATCCACAAAATCGCGGCCAACACCGGCGCACCGAGCGCCAAGCCCTTGCGTAGATTAGAATTCGGAATGATCGCCGCAATCAGGCCGGCAATGATGATTGGCCAGGCCGGGGAGATATTGACAAGGAAATCAGTCATCGCCGGCATCCTTGTCCCAATAGTCTTCTTCTCGACCCAGAAGGCCGCGGATTACAAACCAGCCGACCATTACAGCCAGCACGAAGGCGCCAAAACCGGCATAGGCGTAAAAGCCTGTCGACGCGGCATAGTCCAAATATTCATGGCGGTGATGAAACAGATCAACCGAGGCCATCGCCAGGAAGGCGAAACCGAGGATGTAGACCATCGCACCCTTGAGCCATTTCGCTTCTGTCCACATGAACAGGCTGGCAAGCGGATGGATGTGATCGTCATTCTTGTTGGTTTTATGGCTCATGACGAGACCTCCATCGGATGGGTCACCGCAAACACGGGCTCGAGGAATTCACGCAACGGCCCGATCATGAAGAAGAGCAGCAAGATCCCAATCGCGGTCATGACCGGCGGCAAGATAACCAGCATGGGCGGCTTCTTCTTGAGGGGTTCAACCGGTGGGGGCTGGAAAAAGCCCTGGATCGAGAGCGGCATCAAATAGGCCACGTTGAGCAGGGATGAGGCAATCAGGGCGACGATGAGAATACCGTGTCCGGATTCCCAGGCCCCCTGAATCAGGAACATCTTGGCCCAGGCGCCACCCAGCGGCGGCAGGCCGATGATCGACAGCGCACCCAGCGTGTAGGCGATGAAAAGCCACGGCATTTGATGACCGAGCCCCTTCATCTGTGAGACATTGGTTTTTCCGGTCGCCGTGTAGATCGCGCCGGCGGTCATGAAGAGCGTGATCTTGCCCCAGGCGTGCATGACGATTTGCAGGGCTCCACCCAGCATCGCCAGCGGCGATGCCAGCATCACGGCCAGTGTGACATAGGCCAACTGACCGACGGTCGAGAAGGCCAGTCGGGCCTTCAGATTGTCCTTGGTCATCGCGATGATCGAGGCGACCACAATCGAGATACCGGCAATCCAGGCCAGCGGCTCGGACGTTGGTGCCAGGGCGATCAGGCCAGGGCCGAAGATATATGTGCCGACCTTGAGGATAGAGAACACACCCGCTTTCACCACGGCAACGGCGTGCAGGAAAGCAGAGACAGGCGTAGGCGCGACCATGGCATTGGGCAACCAGGCATGGATCGGCATCAGAGCCGCCTTGCCGATACCAAAGGCAAACATCACCAGCAAAACGCCAGAGATCAATGGTGTGACATCATTGAGGGCCAGCAAGCCGCCGGCGACGAAATCTGTCGAACCGGCGAGGAATTGCGTCGCGATAACGGCTGGCAGGAGCAGGCCGATGGATGTTCCCAGCAAAATGGTCAGATAAATGCGACCACCGCGCTTGGCATTAGCATCACCCTTGTGTGTGACCAGAGGGAAGGTCGACAGGGTCAACACTTCGTAGAACACAAACAGGGTCAGGAGATTGCCGGACAGGGCGACACCCATGGCCGCGGTGATCGCGATACAGAAACAGACATAGAAACGGGTCTGTTTCTTCTCGTTATTGCCGCGCATATAACCGATGGAATACAGCGAATTAATCACCCACAAACCACTGGCCACCGCCGCAAACAAGGCACCGAGCGGTTCGAGGGTGAAGGTCAGGCTGAGCCCGGGCACCATCTCTGCCAGCGTGAGCGTGGGATTGCTGTGTGCGATCTCGAACAGATAAGCGACGTTCGCGACCAGGGCGAGACCGGCGATCAGAGTGAAGGCTTCGCGCACATTGGGCTGTGCGCCAAACATGCGTTCAAAGGCACTCGATCCGGTCAGGGCGACAAACACGCCGCCGATTGCAGGGATGGCAAGCGCCAGGGCGAGGGCCAGTTCAGGTGTGAACATCTTACTGCCCTCCCATCACGGCCGATGCGGCGCGTTGCGCCATGCCGACGATGAAGTCTGCGTTGAAGAAGAAATACACATTGGCGAAGGCCAGCAGCCCCATGGGCACCAGGACCATCGCAGGTGCGCGTGTTTTGGGTACGGTCTCACCGTGATGTTCCGGCGGATTTTCCATCCAGATCGCCGCCAGCATGCGGGTGATATAGGCCAGAGCCAAAAGCGACGACATGATGACAGCGGCCACCGCCCACCACCAACCCCGCTCGAGCACGGCAATGATGAGATACCATTTTGAGGTAAAGCCAATCGTCAGCGGAATGCCGATCAAGCTGATCCCGGCGACGGTAAACGCCGCCGCTGAAGCAGGCATTGTGCGCCCGAGGCCGTTGAGATCGCTGATTTTGCTGATGCCAAACTTCAGGCCGAAGGCGCCCAGAGCCATAAATAACGCGCCCTTCATGATGGCGTGATTGACCAGGTGCATCAGAGCGGCGGCCAGACCGAGCGCATTGCCCAGTCCAAGGCCGAGCATCATATAGCCGACCTGCGCCACGGATGAGTAGGCGAGCAAGCGCCGCGGGTCGCTTTGAAACAGCGCCTGGACGGAAGCGAGGATCATTCCGACCACGCCAACCACCGCAAATACCCAGGTAAAGCTAAGCATAACAAAGCCGGTGTCGGGCGTGTAAACGGCGTAGAGGAAACGGATCAGTGCATAGAATGCAACTTTGGTCGCCGTCGATGCCAGGAATGCGGTGACAAAGCTTGGCGATGTTGCATAGGCATTTGGCAACCAGACATGCAGTGGGAACATCGCGGCCTTCAGGCCAAGCCCCACAACGATAAAGGCGAATGCAGCCTGGGTGACGCGCGTGTGTCCGGTCTCGGCCAAAATACCGGCCATGTCGGCCATGTTGAGCGTTCCGGTCGCCATGTAGAGGAAACCGACCCCGATCACGAAGAAGGTCGCGCCAATCGTGCCCAAGACCAGATAATTGTAGGAGGCTGTCAGCGCCCGGCGGTCGCGCTCGGCGCCCATCGCGATCAGCGCATAGGTTGCCAATGACGAAATCTCGACAAAGACGAAGACGTTGAAGGCATCGCCCGTGATGGTAACGCCCAGCAGGCCGGCGAAACAGATCAAAAACGCCGAATAGAAGAGCGGACGCTTATCCTTGGCGATCTCGTCTTTGACCGTCGCATAGCCATAGATCACGCACAAAAGTCCGATCGAGGCCACCAGGGCCAGGATTTGAAGATTAAGCGCATCAACGCGATAGGTAATGCCCATCGGCGCGTCCCAACCGCCCATGGCATAGACAATCACGTCCTGGGTGGCCAGCTGACCAAAGAGCAGGATAACCATCCAGCCGACGAACAGGGCGGCACTCAAGCACAGCCCCCAAGCGGCGCGTGATGATGGCATAATGGCGGTGAAGGCTGACAGGATTAGCGGCACGGTCACAACCAGCGCTGGCGCGTGGTGGATCAGGGCTGCAGGTGTCAGCGCGGTGATAAAATCGATCATTCTGCGCCTCCGGTCTCGACGGCGTAATCTGCAGAATTCAAGTCGTCATCCTCGATGCTGCCATAGGCTTCCTGGATTCGAACCACCAGGGCCAGCCCGACGGCCAGTGTCGCCACACCCACCACAATCGCGGTGAGAATCAGCACGTGCGGGAGTGGATTGGAATAAATCGCGGCGTGATGCGCCAGCTCGGTGGCGTGCTCGACCAGCTGGACCCCATGTTCGGCGGCCGCGGCGGCGACCGGCTCGTGCGCGGTGGCGACGGTGTCGGCGGCGTGGGCGCCTGTGTCTGTGGCAATCTCGGCATGGTCATCTGAAGCGCGGTGTCCTGCAACAACAGAAGCTGCAGGGTCAGGCCCGTGCCCGGCATCTTCGCCATGCGTGTCAGCCAGAATTGGCGGCGTGCCGCCAAAGACTTTCCCGATGGCGATATACATCAGGCAGACCGAGGTCTGAAACAGGCTCAGCCCCACCAGGCGCTTGACCAAATTTCCAGTAGCCACAACCACATACAGGCCGGTCATCAACAAAATGATGATCGGGATATAGATGAATCGTTCGGAGAGAAGCTCAAACATATTACCACTCCTCGTCCGACATATCCGGCACGCGACCGGCGAAGGCATAAAAGACGGCGATCATCACCGAAGTGACGGTTAGCAGGACACCGATCTCCACCCAGAGGATGCCCATGTGCTGACCTGCGCGATGTGCGAGGTCGGGATGCAGCACGTCATAATCCAAGAAATTTCCGCCCATCAGCATTGTGATAAAACCGACGCCCGCGAAGACGATCACACCGGAAGCGGTTCCGATTTTAATCAACCAGGGGGGCACAGCCTCCTGCGCCGCGTCCATTCCGAAAATGAGGGCGTAAAGAATTACCGAAACGGCGATAATCACGCCGGCCTGGAAACCACCGCCCGCGCCAAAGTCGCCATGAAATTGGACGTAAAGGCCGTAGAGAATAATCAGCGGAATCAGAAGCTTGGAAACAACGCGCAGGATCAGGTGCTTTTTCATGTCTGGTCCTCGACCTTGGCCTTGCCGGCTCCATTCCCGCCAGTGCGACGGCGACGACGCCCCATTCCCAGCATCAACATCACGGCTACAGCCGCCGCGAAAACCACGGTGGTTTCGCCCATCGTGTCATAGCCTCGATAACTGGCCAGAACCGCCGTCACCACGTTCGGAACGGCAATGTCATTGGGCGTTTCATTGAGATAATCGAGCCCGACGCCGCTATTGGCTGGTGAGTGAGCGTCGCCATAGACTGGCATGTCCGGCACCGCAAATAGCAGAGCACCACCGGCCACCACCACCACGCCGAGCGCCGCCCAATGGCGACCGGGGCTGGTTTCCTTTGCCTCGCGAGCAGTCAGCAGCATGGCGGCCAACATCAAGACAGTTCCGATACCAGCACCAACGGCCGCTTCGGTGAAGGCCACATCCACGGCATCAAGCGAAACAAACCAGGCCGCGGACAGGAGACTGTAAACGCCGGTCAGCATGACGGCGGCAAACAGATTGCGCATGCGGACGACCGCGATACCGACCGCAAACATCATGGCGATCAGCACATAGTCCAGATACTGGGTAAGATCTTGTTCCATCAGGACTTGCGCTCCTCTGGCCCGCGGTCAGCGGGGTGTTCGGGCCGATGTCGCTTCAATTGGGGTTTGAGCTTGGCCTTATGCGCCGCATTGGCGATCGCATGGGTGCTTGTTGGGCTGGTCAAAAACAACAGCAAACCGACCAATGCGAGCTTTACCGTCGTGAGCGTCAGACCTGATTGCAGCATCAGACCAAGCACAATGAGCTCGGCGCCGAGCGTGTCGGTGACGCCGGCTGCGTGCATACGGGTGTAAAAATCTGGCATGCGGATCACACCGATCGCACCGGCCAGAACGAAAACCAGCCCTGCGGTCATGGAGGCGACACTGATCGCCAGCAAAATATAATGCCAGACTTCCATCGCACTCATGACTGGTCCTCCGGCTCGTCATCCTCACCGAAACTGTCATCCACAGCGCGACGCAAGGACATTTGCGCCAGGGCGATTTCCAGGGAGCGATAGCGGAAGAATTTCAGAATAGCGATCGTCGCCACGAAATTAATCAGGGCGTAGAGCAAGGCAATGTCGATGGCATCACCGCGACCGACCAGTTGACTGAAAATCAACAGGAAAAGCACGGTTTTGGTACCAAAGGAGTTCACAGCCAACACGCGATCATAAAGTGTCGGACCGGCAAACAGCCGCGACAGCATAATCGCCATCGCACCGGCCATGCCCAGCGCGATGATGAAGTTGAAAATATACATCAGCTATTTTCTCCGTCTTCGGATGTGCGTTGACCATCGGCGGCGCGGTCGGAGCGCAGGGCCATTTCGGCAAAGCCCGCGGGATCCGTCATGCTCTTGTCGAGGGCGTGGACGAGATAGCCGTCGTCTTCCACATCAACCGTAACGGTGCCCGGAGTCAGCGTAATCGAATTGGCATAAACGCAGCGTGCTGTTCCGGAACGCAGATCGACCGGTACACGCACGAGCCGCGGTTCGATATCCACGTCCGGCCGCATGATCAGCTTCAGGACGGAAATATTGGCGGCAAGAATTTGACCGCCGAGCCACGCCCAATAGGCGATCAGATGCGGAGCCCGGACGATCGGCACGGTTTCTCGATCAAGGATTCGCATCCGCAGGGTAATGCCGACACTGATCAAAATGCTCAAAATACCGAGCATGATGATCAGCGGATAATCGCCTGATAATGTATAATTACCTGAAAGTGTTAGCCAAAGCAGGCCAAGAATGGCCGACAATCCGACGCCGTACAACATGGAATCTCCCTGCGCGTTAACGCTAATGCAACCGCTTTTAGCTGGCGGGAGGGAGCTTGACCAGATGGTGATGGAGACAATCGCAGGCGGACTTGCAGAAGCTGTGGATTACCGGATTTTGGTGATGTGATGCTCAAAAGAGCAATTGCTGCAAACCCGTCCTTTTGATGGCTGGAAATGTCGCAGTATCAATCGTTTTCTTCCATTGAGAGATTCCAGTATCGCAGGACAGTCTGGGCCTTTTGCACCGAAAGCATGTGGTAAACCTTGTCGGCCTCGGCCGCCACAGGCCCGTCAAGCGGACGCCCCAGGCCAGCCCAAATACTCTGGAAATAGGACCATTTAAGACCGGTAGACTTGCACAATACAGCAAGCGCCTCGCCGCCCATATCGTCGAACATAGTGGCCAGCAGACCCCGATTAATGCTGGAAATAGCAGCGATTTCCGCCAACAATTCGGGGCGAGCGCCCTCGAGACACATCTTGTCGATCACGTCTTCAAGAGAATTGTATTGGCTGAACTTTGAGATATCTCTCTGGCGCTGACGCCGGTCGATATAATTGAGCGCACGTCTGACAAGGGGGTCATTCCAACCCTCGGCGGCGGCCATCGGAAACACGTCTTCCACGGCGTCGATCAAGATCGTTCGATCAACGGAAAAACGCTCCAGGATCATGAGACGCTCGCGGTGGGCACAGCCCCAGAAGAGACGGAGGGCCGGGGCCGGGCGCAGTTCGGAACGTCCGATGAGCAGGGGCGCATAGCGCGGCTGCTCCGCAACAGCCGCGACCAGGTGATCGATGGTCGGCGCGGCCAGGATCGCCGTGTTGTTTTTCAATAGACGCTCGACAACCGCCGGCTCACCATAGGCGGATAATGCGGCGGCGACGGTTTCACTAATGTTTTCGCGCCGGGCGACGGTCATCCGGTGTTGCTGGGTGCCGCAGCGGACGATTTCGAGCATGTCAAAATCTGTCAGAGATTTGCATTGCTCAAGGATCGGTTCGGCCACTTCAAACACATCCGTGGCCAAAGTGCGCAACAATCGATGTGGTGCATCGACGAGTTCGGCCAGGCGCTTGGAGCATTTGGCGCGGAGATCCACATCACTGGCGCGCAGGATGTCATACAACAGATCGCCGACGATCCAGCGTTCCTGCGGTGAAATACGACTGGATGGCAGAGCGACAATATCTGCGAGCCGACGTGCGAGCACAGTACGCGTATGCTGCGTGTCTGTTTCATTCAGCTCTAGAAATTCGGTATTTGCCATGCGGGTCGCCCGGTGATCGCGTCTTCGGCGCATACCATGCCCGATCTGCGTTAATGAAGCGTAGGCCTAAAAGCCCGCATTTTAGGGTCGGTGCCAAGGGTGATGGGGCAGGCGCAAACCCGCCCCGAAGCCAGCCCCTAGCTATGGTCCCGGAGGATCGGCACGTGATCGCGCTCAGCAAAAACTTGCACCGCTGAGAAGGCGAAGAATACGAGCGCCATGACAAACAGCATTGGGCTGGTCACATAGGCTCCCGCTTCGTCATAGGCCATTGGTGCATTGACTCCCAACCAGGGCGACAAGTGGAAGACAATCGCGCCGCCGATCACGCCCAGCGACAGGACACCGCCCAGGCCACGGGCCATTCCCAAAAACAACCCGGTCAGGATCAACGCCGCAGCGGCCAGTTCGGAAACTCCGACCAAGAGACGGATTGTCGGCTCGAAAATCGCCATGCCAGACTGTTCGGCGATATAGCTGAATACCGGATTGGGCGTGGTGAATTTTTGACTTCCCATAAAGACCAGGAAAGCTGCCAGCGGGATGCCGCTGCCCCATCGTAATGCGTTCATTGTACCGATCTTTCTTTTTGTCCGACGGTTTGCCCGCCCTTGATGCAAGCTTTGAATTTGCATTGCTGCTACATGTTGATAGACAGGCTGTCACGCCAATCACATCCGTTCACGACACTGTGGGCACAGTGATGCCGGCGGCGTTGCCAGGGCTTTGCCCGTCCGCAGAAAGTGTGTGCCTCTTTGCCAGTCTTTAGCCCGATCGCCCGCATGCGCAAACTCAGATTGCCCCCTTTCGGTGCATATTTGATCGTTGTGGCCGGCTGGTTCTTTGGTTTTGGGCTGCAAACCACCTTGTTTCCAGGCGTCATCACCTTCACGCTTCAGGAAAGCCCCGAGCGGCTAAGCCTCGCCCAAGCTGCGCTAACCGGGCCCATGGCCCTGCTCTTGCCCTTCGCCGGCGTCTTGGCCGAGCGCAAAGACCGGCGCGGCATCCTGTTTTATTTCTATATTTTTGCCGGCATCGCAGCGATCACGCTGGCAATGCTGCTGATCTATGGACAGCTTTCATTCTGGCTTTTGGTCAGTTTCGCTTTGATGATTGGCGTGGCGGGCGGCTTTGTGATGCCGGCGCGAGATAGCGCAATCAACCCGATCGTGCGCATTTCCAGGCGCACCAAGCATGGCGGAATTGGCCTCCAACGTGCTGTGGTGATGGCCTCAGCGGTACAATTTGGTGCTCAGATCGCGGGTATGGGCGTCGGCTATTTTGCCGCCGTGTCCGGGCCGGGCGTTCTATTTCTCGCGCAGGGTGTTGCGCTATTTTTTGGCGGACTGGCGGCTGCCCTGATGCCGCGCCTGGTCTCCCGGCGCAAACGCTCCACTGCGCATCCCATTGCCGATCTGATGGACGGCATCCGCGCCGTAACGCGCTCCAACGTGCTGGGCCCGATGACCGCGATCATGGTGGCGATCGGCTTCTTTATCGTCGGCGGGGCTTTCTTTGTGCTCATCCCGATCCTGATCCGCGATGGATATGGTGGTGGGTTTCCGGAATTGGCCAGCCTGTCGATTGTGTTCTGGGTGGGTGCACTGGTGGCGAATGTGGCGCTGGTCAAATTTGGCCATATCGACAAGCCCGGCCGGGCCCTGATCCTGGCACAAAGCGTGACGGTATTGGCCGTTGGTGCCTTTGCTATCCCGCTGCCTTTGATGGGCATTTATGGCCTTGTATTGATCTGGGGTCTGGGCGCAGGGGTGGCGATCTCGTTAAGCCGGGCTGTCGTGCAGGAACAGGCACCACCGGACAAGCTGGCGCGGGTGATGTCAGTGTATCAGCTGGGCCTGTTTGGCGGCATGCCAGCGGGTATCTTGTTGATGGGCCAAATCGTCGGCGCAATCGGCCCGCGCTTGGCTGCTTTGATCCCGATGATTGGTCTGGGCATCGTGCTTATCGCAATTTCGATCTGGACCCCCATATTGTCCCTACGCCATGTAGAAACCAAATCGCTTCCCACGCCCGGTCCAACACCCAATCCGACACCGGATACGGCTATGGATGAAATGGACCCCCAGGGTGAGGATGAGGCCGAGACGGAAGATGAGGAGACAGATAATGCCCAAACTTGATCCCGCAGCCATCGCCGCGCTGCGCAGCAAACTGACACCCGATGTCGAAGAGATTGCTTTCGCTGAGGGAACTGAGCACGCCTTCTCCCATGCCCTTCACGATGAAAAGCGCGATGGCCGTTATCATTGCGCAGTTTGTGACCAGGCGCTGTTCTCCTCGCAGCACAAATACAATTCCGGTTCGGGCTGGCCGTCCTTCTGGCAGCCGACCGATGAGGATGGCGTTGAGACCAAGACCGATTACAAGCTGGCTGTCCCGCGGACAGAGATTCACTGCGCCAATTGCGGCGCGCATCTGGGGCATCAATTTGGTGACGGTCCGCAACCAACCGGTCAACGCTATTGCATCAATGGAACCGTGCTTGATTTCCAGCTCGACAAGCGCGACGGCTAGCACCAATACTGCGTCCCGGATTGCATAGAATACTGCATCAGGGAGATTGCGATGACCAAGATTTTTACCAAACGCACGCTACAGGCTGCATCGCTGGGACTAGGCGTCCTGGCGATGACCGCCTGCAGCCAGGAGACAAGCATGCCCAGCACAGATGCTGACACAATGACCGCCACACTTGTGGAACGCGCCCAGGCACTGAGCGAGCCGATCGTCGAGCAGCGCCCTGTCACAATCGAACAGGTCGGTTTTACCCGCGTCGATGAATATCAGTGGATCCGCGACGATAATTGGCAGCAAGTGATGCGCGAGCCGGAGGTTCTGCAGCAGGACATTCGAGACCTGCTCGATGCGGAGAACGCGCATCTGGACGCCGCCATGGCCCCGACCGAGGCCTTGCAAGAGCGAATCTTCCAGGAGATCCGGGGCCGTATCAAGGAGGATGACAGCTCTGTCCCCTCCCCGCATGGCAATTTTGAATATTTCTCGCGCTATCGCGAAGGCGGCCAGTATCCCGTCTTCTCACGTCGTCCGATTGATCCGGCCACAGGCGATCCTGTCGGTGATGAAGAGATCATGATCGATGGCGAAATTGAAGCCGCAGACTTTGACTATCTCGACTTTGGCGACATCCAGCACAGTCCCGACCATCGCTATGTCGCCTTTGGTGTCGATGTGCGCGGGTCGGAATATTACGACATTCGCGTCAAGGACATCGCCACCGGAGCTATCGTCGCCACTTTGACCGACGAATCCACCGGCGACTTTGTCTGGGCCAATGACAGCCGCACGCTGTTCTGGATCTGGCGCGATGATAATGGCCGCTCCAAGCGCGTCTATCGCCAGGACTTTGGCTCCGCGACCAGCGAGCTGGTTTATGAGGAGCAGGATGACGGCTTCTTCGTCAATATCGGTCTGACCGATGGCGATGGGTATGTGGTGATCAATACAGGTGGTCACACGTCCAACGAGACCTATCTGATCGATGCCAACAATCCGACGTCTGATCCCGTACTGGTTGCTGCGCGCGAAGAGCATGTCGAATATTCACTGACTGAGGCACCGGATCGTTTCTATATCCGCACCAATCTGGACGGCGCTGTCGACTTCAAGATCATGTCGGCACCGCTGGACAATCCGGGCCGTGAAAACTGGGTCGATGTGATCCCGCACCGTCCCGGCGTATTGATCAACGGGCTGGATGGTTATGCCGACTGGATGGTCCGCATGGAGCGTGAAGACGCGCTGCCACGCATTGTGATCCGCGAATATGCCACCGGCGAAGAACACGAAATCACCTTCGACGAGGAGGCCTACGCGCTGGGCATGGATGGCGGCTATGAATTTGCCGTCGATCGCATGCGCTTCTCCTATGAGAGCCCGTCCACGCCGGAGCAGACCTTCGACTATAATATGCGCACCCGAGAACGGATCTTGCGCAAGACCCAGGAAGTGCCGTCCGGGCATGATCCGGCGGATTATGTGGTGCGCCGTGTGATGGCTCCTGGCCATGATGGCGTCGAAATCCCAGTCACCATTTTGCACCATCGCGACACGCCCATTGATGGCTCTGCGCCGCTGGTGCTCTACGGTTATGGCTCCTACGGCATCACCATCTCGGCCAATTTCCGCGTCACGCCGCTGTCGCTGGTGGATCGCGGCATGATCTACGCCACCGCCCATATCCGTGGCGGCATGGCGCGCGGCTATCAATGGTATCTGGA
>JAQXCQ010000063.1 GCA_029251785.1 Maricaulis sp.
GCTGCGCCTGTCCCTATTCGGTCTTGCTCCTGGTGGGGCTTGCCGTGCCCCCTTCCTTGCGGTCGGGGCGGTGTGCTCTTACCACACCCTTTCACCCTTACCGGCCGCGAACGACCGGCGGTCTACTCTCTGCTGCGCTTTCCCTGGGGTCACCCCCGCCGGTCATTATCCGGCACCATGCCTCTGTGGAGCCCGGACTTTCCTCGACAACGCCGTTTCCAGCCTGTTGCCGCGGCCGCCCAGCCGCCTGATCGGAAGTGGTTTTGTTTTATCCGATGCCTGCGGTCAAGCATTTCGCTGAAATTCCGCAAAAACATTGTGTAATACAATCAGCGCCAAACAGGCTATGAGCTCAGCGTGTACTGGCAGTCACTACACCAATATATGGAATCAGTGTGGAATGATTGAAATTGTCATTTATTAGATATCAACGCGATGTCGGTATTGAGGAGGTATGGTGACCCACATTCTTATCATCGACGACAACGAAACCAATCGAGAAGTGTTCAAATGGGCACTCGCAGATTTCTGCACGATTGATGAAATGTCGGATGGGGTGGGAGCCGCCAGCAAGATCGCTGAAAGTGACTATGACTTGATCTTTCTAGACTTGATGATGCCGATGGTTGATGGCTATGAGGTCATCACCGAGCTGGCCTTTGATAACCCCGACAAACTCAAGGATGTTGTTGTGGTCACTGCGGTTTTGGATCAGGACAAGGTCGCAAGTTTGAGAAACCAGGGAGTCGCCGCGATTGTAGAGCGCCCCTACACACCGGACGATATCAAGGCTCTTTATCACGCCCATATACCAACATCCGAAGCGCAATCGGCTGTTTCGGGCTAGGGGCGACACCTCATGCCGACAAGTCCTATCCTGACTCGAATTCGCGGCTTCAATGCCCAACTCGATAAATTCATGCAAATCCGGGCGACCAATGCACTCTGCATGGATGATTTGGCCGATCTCGCCACACGTATCATTGGCACCAGTCTGGAAGTTGCCCGCGCCAGCGTGTGGATGCTGTCCCAGGACAAAACCGAGATGATCTGTATCAGCCTGTACGAAGCTGATACCGACACCCATTCTCGCGGTGCGGTTTTGCTATCGAGTGACTATCCTGAATACTTCAAAGCCTTCCTCAACGCCCGCGTCATCGAAGCGGTCGACGCGCGCACAGATCCACGGACCAATGAATTTGCCGATGGCTACCTGCTGCCATTGAATATTTACTCAATGCTCGACGCGCAAATCGGTTCCGTTCATCAAGTGCAGGGCGTTTTGTGCTGCGAGTCCTGTGATGCCATACGCGACTGGACAGCCGATGAAAGCGCCTTTGCCGCCTCAGTCGCGGACGGGGTTGGACTGGCCATCGAACTCGACCGGAGGGATCAGTTAAATATTGAACTCTCAGAGCAAAATTCGAAATTGGGGACCTTGGCGACCGAAGCCGAGCAAGCGCGCGAAGCGGCCGAGACGGCCAATCGGTTGAAATCCGAATTTCTCGCCAACACCTCTCATGAATTGCGCACACCGTTGACCAATATTCTTGCCAGCATGGAGATACTCGACGGAACCGATCTGGATCCATTGCAGGAAAAATGGTTGGCGACGGCCCGGCGGGCCGGCGGATACCTACTTCACACGGTGGACGACCTGCTCGATATGTCACAGCTCGAATTTGGCATTGTCAAAATCGAGCAATCAACTTTTAGCTGCTCGCAGGTCTTGGACGAGGCAATCGACATCTGCCGGGGCGTCGAGCTTATCGAAACAATATCGATTGTACGGGACGATCGTGTGAACGATCAGCTCACCTCCGATCCGATGCGATTGCAGCAAATCATCGTCAATCTATTGTCCAATGCCCTCAAATATGGTGATGGCAAGCCCATTGAACTTGCTCTATTGCCACCAACACTTGAGGACATGCAGGTGCGTTTCGAAGTGCGTGATGACGGCATTGGCATTCCTGCCGACCAACACGAAGCTATTTTTACCCGCTTTCAGCAGCTCAACGGCCAGACAAATCGAAGCCATGGCGGCACCGGACTGGGCTTGTCCATTGTTCGAGAATTGGTGAAGGCCCTTGGCGGCACTATCGGTGTCATCTCACGGCCAACTGGCGGGACCATATTTCGCGTCGAATTGCCCGACCTAGCAGCCCGTATCGCCGACACCTAGCTCATCACTGCAAGCGCACTGATGAGTTTGGTCGTCTCACGATCCAGCACCCCATCACAGCGGTCCGGCCGAAAGCGTTGCTGAAACGCCCGGATAACGGCTGCGTGTTCCGCATCAGGATTGTAACCAATGCGCCGCAATTGCCCCTCCACCCCACCGCTATCGGCGTGTTGAAGGTCCGGCCACACCGCACAGCCTGCTTCGGCCAAATGTCGCCAGGGAAATTTCTCGCCCGGATCATCCTTACGCCCCGGCGCAATGTCGGAATGTCCGATCACGTCGCGTGGCGCCAGCAGATGGCGTCGCATCACATCGCGAACCAGCGCAATCACCGCCTCAATCTGGACGTCGGGGAATTCAGGCAGGCCGAAATCATGGCCGCCATTGACGATTTCGATTCCGATTGAAGCGGAATTTATATCCGTCTCGCCCATCCAGCTCGACACACCCGCATGCCAGGCCCGCTTGTCCTCATCGACCAGCGCGTAGACATCACCGTTTTCCTCAATCATGTAATGCGCCGCAACCTCGGCGTCCGGGTCGCGCATACGTTCGAGCGCCGCGGCTCCCGTTTCCATGCCGGTATAATGCAGCACAATAAAGCGGATCGGGCTCTTACGGTCATTGAAATTAGGCGATGGAGCAGCGATCGGAATGAGAGGGCTCATAGCGACTTTTCTCGCGTTAAAGACGCATCAGGCAAGGTCCGGTTGGGGCGCAGCGCAATCACCGTAACACCCAAGAGGGCCAGACCACCACCGACCAGAAGCTGGGTACTGATCGGATCATTCGCCAGCATCACACCGGCGATCACACCGGTCAGCGGTGCCATGAGCGAAAGCGGCGCGATGATCGTCGCATCATAGCGCTGCAGCAAATTGTAAAACACGCCATGGCCGAAGATATTGACCAGCCCCACCGTAAACACCAGCGCGGCAAAGAACTGCCATCCGCCCGCCATCATGGCGGCGATCTGATCTTGCTCAAAGACCAGCGTCAGGATCAACATGGGCGGCCAGGAAAACAGGCCAATCCAGGCCTGCAGCCGCATCGAATCCAGCGGCATACGCTTGACCAAAATCATGCCCAGCGCGCCGACAAAGGCGGCAGCGATGCCGATCAGCAAGCCCAATGATAATTCGAAGGTCTGCGGGTTGGCGACGACAATCGTCGTCCCCGTCAACGCCACAACAATCCCGCCGATCCGGATCGCACCAACTTTCTCCCGCAGCATAAAAATCGACAAAATTGTCGCGAACGGCACCCCGGTTTGCAACGCAATCGCCATGCCCGACGGGGTCGCGGTCTGCAGACCGATAAAGATGAGGGAGTATTGCAGCGAGCCCATGCAAAGCGCGATAACAAACAGAGTTTTTATGTCCGTCGGCCGCGGTTTCAGGAACGGGATTAAAACCAGGCTCAGTGCAGAGAAGCGCAGAAAGGTAAAAAAGAACGGTGGTACGCCTTCAAACCCATCCACCCAATGCGGCACACCGGCGACGGCAAATTTCGCCACGACGAAATTCAGCCCCCAAACCACACACACCGCCATTAGCGCAAAAAAGTCTCGGATTCGCATACA
The DNA here is from genome assembly GCA_029251785.1 of Maricaulis sp. GTDB lineage: Bacteria > Pseudomonadota > Alphaproteobacteria > Caulobacterales > Maricaulaceae > Maricaulis. The sequence goes on from JAQXCQ010000063.1 coordinate 3,768, forward strand.
ATCTACATGGACTGACGCGCGACATGGCGCAAGCGAAGCTAGGACATAACGAGAATGCAGTTTCCAACATTGTGTAACTCGCGTTTGCAAAAACATATTATTCTATTATCGTAGAAATATGGAAAATTCCATTGCTGCAGCCGCCTTCGGGGCCCTGGCTTATCCGCATCGACTGCGGATTTTTCGTTTGCTGATTAACAGCTCGGCGGAGGGGTTGGCCGCGGGTGAGATCGCCGAACGCCTGGACATTCCCGCCTCAAGTCTCTCGTTTCACCTGTCAATTCTGCAGAAGGCGGGCCTGATTTCATCCGAACGCCGGCAAAGACAAATTAACTACAGCACCAACATCTAGGGGACGCGTTCCCTAATTGAATATCTGACCCAGGATTGCTGCGCTGGCAGCCCCCATTTATGCGGATTCCAGACTGCCGGAGAGCAAGTCCATGATATTGCCTGATTTGCCGCGTCGACTGGCTGCGGAATTCCTCGGCACATTGATGCTGCTGGCCACTGTCGTCGGCTCCGGCATTATGGGAGAGACATTGGCCGGCGGTAATGTCGCCATCGCCCTGCTCGGCAACACCCTGCCCACTGCGGCCATATTGTATGTGCTGATCACGGTTTTCGGCCCGGTTTCCGGAGCGCATTTCAATCCAGCAGTCTCGCTTGGTTTCGCCCTTCGTCGCGAAATTTCGCCGGCACAGACCACTCTCTATATTCTCGCCCAAATCGCCGGTGGCATTGCCGGCGTGCTCATCGCGCATCTAATGTTCGATCAGGCCGCCCTGCAAGTGTCTGAAAACGTGCGCACCGGGCCCGGGCAATGGCTATCGGAATTTGTCGCGACCTTTGGGCTCTTGATGACCATTTATGGCTGCGTTTGCTATACCCCTCAGAATGTGCCTGCCGGGGTCGGTCTCTACATTCTGGCCGCCTATTGGTTCACCGCTTCCACATCCTTCGCCAATCCCGCCGTCACCATTGCCCGCAGCCTGAGCAATACGTTCGCCGGGATCGCGCCGGCTGATATGCCGGGATTTGTCCTCGCCCAGATTGCCGGTGCCGTGTTTGCAACGATGGTGTTTGGCTGGCTCCTGCGCCCTCCAGCAGATGAAGAGGCCGAGACGGCGACCAAACCATGAGCGATGCCGCACCGGATGGGTGCATTCTAGAGGCGCCTGACCTGAACGACATCCGGGCCGCCGCCGAACGCATTTCCTCCCAGTGTGTGCGAACACCCTTTCTGGAAATGGAGACCGCTACAGGTCGAAACCGGTCGCGTCTTTTTGCCAAGGCGGAGACGCTGCAGCGCACCGGCGCTTTCAAACTGCGCGGGGCAATAAACCGGATCGCGCAATTGAGTGTTTGCGAACGGACGCGGGGAGTCATCGCCTATTCTTCCGGCAACCATGCCCAGGCTGTCGCCCTGGCCGCGCGTCTCTACGACACGCGGGCCACCATCGTCATGCCGTCCGATGCCCCGATCAACAAGATCGAGCGCACCCGGTCCTACGGGGCGGACGTGATTTTCTACGATCGCCAGACACAGGTGCGCGAGGATTTTTGCGCCAAAATCGCCCACGAGGGCAATCTGGTTCTGGTGCCACCCAGCGAGGATCAGCGCGCCCTGGCCGGGGCCGGAACGGTGGCGCTGGAGATATTTGAGCAGGCCGCAGAACTGGGGGTCACCCTTGATGCAATCTTGGTTCCCTGCGGGGGTGGCGGGCTGACCGCGGCCACGGCGCTTGTCGCCGAACAGCTCTCCCCCACCACGAAAATATTCGGCGTCGAGCCAGTCCACTTTGACGATACAGAACGCTCAATAAAAGACGGTCAGCGTGTGGCAAACGCACCGGGCGCACAAACCATCTGTGATGCGATCATGACCGATCAGCCCGGCGCGTTGACATTTTCGATCAATCAGCCCCGCCTAGCGGGCGTCCTCACCGTCACCGATGAAGACGTTGTCCGAGCGATGAAAACCGCCTTTAATCAGCTCAAGCTGGTGGTCGAACCGGGCGGTTCTGTGGGGCTAGCAGCAGCTTTGCAGCTGGCCGATCAGGACAATGCCAAACAGGTCGAATCCAAACGGGACCACGCCAAATCTATCGCGGTTGTGCTCACCGGCGGCAATATCGATACACAACGCTTTCGCACCCTGCTCGGCCCGACTGAATAGCCGCAAATGGCCGCCCTATTCACCAAAATGCGCATCCATGAACTGCACGAAATAATCCCAGTCCTCGCCGTGCACACCGTGCAGGCCGGGGCGCATGAACATGGCGATGTCGGCTGTCGGGTCGAACGCGTCCATGCTCGGTTGGGACAGGCCGTCGGAGCCATACAGTCGATAGACGGGATTGGCCCCCTCAGCGGCGCGAAAACTGCCTTGCGGGTCCGACCATTGATCGCGCCAGGAAGCACCGATCAGCAGCGGACGCGGGGCCATCAGGGCGATCAGCTGGTGCTGGTCGACGGGAATAGCGGCTTCATTATCGGCATAATCCGCATATCGGGGCGCAAACCAGAAACCGTAACTTTCCGTGATTTCAGCCACCGATTCACCAACATAACTGCGCGATAGTGTGGTGCCGCCAGTGCCGGCCTGATGAGCGATCACCAGATCCACGCGGGGGTCGGTTACGCCTGCCAGCAGGGCTGATTTGCCGTTGCGGGAATGCCCCCAGACAGCGGTGGCTGAATTATCGAAGCGCGCATCTGCGTCCAACACATCAATTATCCGCGAATAACCCCAGGCCCAGACAGCCACCGCACTGGTGGTGTCGCCTGGCATAAGCGCCTCCATCCGTGCCATCGCTCCGGCGGTGTAATCCGGGACAAAATCACCCGGATAGGTCAGCGCCACAGCATAACCCCGCGCGAGCAACATCTCGATGGGCGGGCCAACCGAATATTCACCCCAGATCATTTTTTGCACATTGGTCATCATGCCCGGCGCACAATCAACAGCGTTTGGGCTTGGCGACGGGGCGATATCCTCACGCCCGTCCAGCGACGCGCGGATACCGCAGAAGAGCTGAACAATAACCGTCGGCACCGGGCCTTGCGCCTCATTGGGCAGGACGATCACCAATTGCGCCTCAAAACCAGCCAGGTCGAGATGATATTCCTCGATCCGCCCCAAACCATTATAGGCCGCTTCATCAATCACTTCATGGCGTAAAACAATGGCCGGTATCGCAGGCGGCATGCCGCCATACAGCTCGTCCATGAATTGTTGCTGCAAGGCCGCGCGACCGGCTTCCCATTGCGCCCGCGTCTCGATACGCGCATCGCCCTCACCCAAGACCGGCGGCGACGCCATCTCAACCACCATACGGTCCGGAACCCGCGGTAAAACCTGGCTGACACACCCGACAAGCATGAGCGGAAAGATAATTATCAGCGCAATCAGAATGGCACGGACCATGAGCAGCCTCTTCAAAGCGTATGATTCAAATTGGAAGAAAAGTGCGGGCTGGGTCGCAAGCTAGCGACCAAGGTCCTCGGAATCATCGACCGTCCAGCCCTTTGGACCACGACGCGCGACCAGAATTTCGGGACCATCGCTCGCCTTACGGCCACGCACCTTGCGCCATAGCCAGAAAGCACCGCCCGCCAAAACCGCCGCTCCGGCCAGCACAAAAAAGGCGGCCATCAATGTCGCAGCCAGGAAAAACACCAGCGCCAGAAAGGCGACGGCGATAATGGCGGCCAAAATGCCCCGGACAAGGCGGCTCGCCTTATCGGAAAACAGATCAAACGGGTTGTGACGAGTTGCTGTCATAGTCCTCTTTCCATCTTGGCCCCCGTTACACATATGTTGGCACGATGTACCCAAAAATCAATTCCCGACACTGACAGTAAGCCCTCTTTCCTGAAGAATTCGCTCATAGGCGGCATTGATACTGGCCATTTTCTCATCTGCTATGCGCAAAATTTCGGCCGGCGCGCCCCGCGCCATCAACCGATCGGGATGATTTTGGGTCGCCATTCTGCGATAGGCCTGCTTGAGGTCGAAATCGTCGATATCGGCTTCAATCCCAAGTATAACATAGGGATCATCCGCGGGTGCGCCCATATGTGCACTGCGAATGCGGCGAAATTCCAGCGTGGTGAAACCGAAGATCTTCGACACGCTGGTCAAAAACTCGATCTCACTGGTCGTCACAATTCCGTCAGCTTTGGCGATATGGAATAATCCGTCCAGCACATCTTCCAAGATAGCCGAATTGGCGCGGAACCGTTTGGCCAGTCGCTTGGCATAACCGTCAAAGCCCAATGTCGTTTGCTGCGCCAGGTGAAACGCTCTGTCCAACGCCGCACGCCCTTCCGGAGGTGGTCGGAAAACTTCATACATCGCATTGATTTCGCTGCGGGAAACCACGCCATCCGCCCGCGCCATCTTGGCACCCAGACCAATCAGGGCCATGGCAAAGTCCGCGTCTTCAACCTTGCGATCTTGTTCGCAATCGAAGCCGTCGCATTGCAGAAAACACTTACGCCCCTTCAGGCGCGCAGCAAGCCTGCGCCAAAATCCCATATTCGCCTCCTGCGCCTATTTAGGGATGTGAGCGGGCGATTGCGAGCCCGAATTTCGACTTATAGCACGCGCGAACCCATTTCGGTGCGTGTGCGCCCACCGCTTGATCACACTAGGCCAGTGCGTAGGCTCCCCCATCACCTGACTGGCAGGCTTGGAGACAGCTGCATGAGCGAAGCGTGTTGGGAATTCTGGATCGATCGTGGCGGCACGTTCACCGATATTCTGGGACGGGCGCCAGACGGCCGTCTGCATGCGCTCAAACTTCTCTCAGAAAGCCCATCCTATCCAGATGCCGCCACTGAGGGGGTTCGTCGTCTCAGCGCTGGTCAGCCCGTCACCGCCGTCAAAATGGGCACCACAGTTGCCACCAACGCCCTGCTGGAGCGCAAGGGCGCCCGGACCGTTTTCGCGGTGACCCGCGGCTTCGCCGATCTTCTGCGCATTGGTGATCAGACCCGGCCCGACATTTTCGCCCTCGATATCCAGCGCCCTGTGCCGCTGCACAATCGAGTCGTCGAGATCGATGAGCGGCTCGATGCCCAGGGGAATGTGGTCGACATCCTTGATGAGGAAGCCGCGCGGGCCGCCTTGATGAAAGCGCGTCTGGATGGAATTGACACCATCGCCATCGCGTTGATGCATGCCTATGCCAATTCCGACCACGAAATCGCCCTGGAAACCCTGGCGCGCGAGCTGGGTTTTGTCACCATTATCCGGTCCAGCATTGCCAGCCCCTTGGTCAAAATCCTTCCGCGCGCCTCAACCACTGTCCTCGATGCCTATCTGACGCCGGTACTCAACGAATATGTCCGCCGCGTCGATGACGGACTCGACGGCACGCCCCTGTATTTTATGCAATCATCCGGTGGCCTTGCGCCTGCCGGGCGTTTCCACGCGCGCGACGCGGTCCTGTCGGGCCCGGCGGGCGGCGTGGTCGGCATGGCAAAAACAGCCGCGGCAGCCGGCTATCCCCGGGTCATCGGCTTCGACATGGGCGGCACCTCCACCGATGTCTCGCGCTTTGATGGCGACACCTACGAAAAAGTCCAGGACACGCTCGTCGCCGGTCAGCGCCTGCGTGCGCCGATGATGTCGGTTCACACCGTGGCCGCCGGTGGCGGCTCCCTGCTAACCTTTGATGGCGAGCGCGCCCGCGTCGGCCCGGACAGTGCCGGTGCCATGCCCGGCCCGGCCGGCTATGGACGCGGCGGTCCAGCAACCGTCACCGACGCCAATATCGTGCTCGGCCGAGTGCAACCGGACTGGTTTCCCAATGTGTTTGGTCCTGATGGCGATGCGCCGCTGGATGCCGCCGCCAGTCACGCGGCGCTCTTCCTGCTCGCAGACCAGATGGGACTTGATAGCGCCGAAGCCGCCGCGGAAGGTTTTCTCGCCGTAGCTATTGAAAGCATGGCTCAGGCGATCAAGCAGATCTCTATCGCCCAGGGCGTCAATCCCGGCAAATACGCCCTGTCCGCCTTTGGCGGCGCGGGTGGCCAGCACGCTTGCAAGGTTGCGGACGCACTCGGCATGACCACGGTCTTACTGCATCCCTGCGCCGGCCTTCTCTCGGCCCTGGGTATCGGCATGGCCGATATCCGCGAGACCCGGCAAAGCGCCATCGAACGCAAACTCGATATCGCCGCGTCCGATACGAAAGTGCGCGGGCAAGCTTTGGCGGAAGAGACCCGGCAAGCGCTCATCAATCAGGGCCTGGCAGCAGAAAAGATTCGCACGCGAACTGAATGGCGTCTGCGCGTCGATGGCTCTGATACCTCCATCGCCATTACCCTGGACAATGACGACAAGATGCGGGCCGCATTCCAGACAGCTCATGAGCGCCTGTTCGGCTTTCAGCCAGACGGCGCCTTGATCATCGAATCGGTCACCGTAGAGGCCGAAGCGGAACCGCCCGGTGCCAGTAATTGGACCCTGGACCTGCCGAGAGCCGGCGAAAATGACCTCACACCGAGCGTAAAAGCGCATGTCGAGATGTTTGATGACGGCGGCTCCCGCTCAATCCCGGTCTACACCCTCGACAGCTTCGCCCCGGGCGCGACCTCCACCGGCCCGGCCCTGATCATGGAGCCCAATTCCACCATCGTGCTCGATGCGGGCTGGAGCGCAAAGCGTCTGGATGACGGTATGTTGTGCCTGACACGCGCCTCCGCGGCCGTCTCCAAACAGGCCGATACAGCACTCGACCCGATCCGCCTGGAACTCTTCAATCAACGCTTTATGAGTGTCGCCGAACAGATGGGCCTGGCCCTGGAAAGAACCGCCCACTCCGTCAACATCAAGGAACGGCTCGACTTTTCCTGTGCCCTGTTTGACGCCGATGGTGGTTTGGTCGCCAATGCCCCGCACATGCCCGTGCACTTGGGATCCATGTCGGCCAGTGTCCGCGCCGCGGCCCGGGCGCACCCGGATCTGGGTCCCGGCGATGCCGTCGCCGTCAACGCGCCCTATGAGGGCGGCACCCATTTGCCCGATATCACCATCGTTACGCCCGTCCATGATGAACAAACCGGCGAACGCCTCTTCTACGTTGCCGCCCGCGGTCACCATGCCGATATTGGCGGTATCGCCCCCGGCTCCATGCCGCCCTTCTCAATCCATATCGAGGAGGAGGGCGTTCAATTCACCAATATCAAGATCGTCGCCGCCGGCGAATTCCTCGATGCTGACGTGCGGGCCGTGCTGGGATCAGGCAAATGGCCCGCGCGAAATCCGGATCAAAATGTCGCCGACATTAAAGCCCAGCTTGCCGCCTGCGCGAAGGGGGCCGCCGAATTACATCGCCTGGTTCAAGACAACGGCCTGACGGTCGTGAAAGCCTATATGGGCCACGTCCAGGACAATGCGGAACGCGCCGTTCGCCGCGTCATCAGCTCTCTGAGTAGTGGCAGCTACAGTGTTCACCTCGATGATGGCGCCAAAATTCATGTCGCCATCAGGGTCGACCCGATCGATCGTAGTGCTGTGGTCGATTTCACGGGTACCTCGCCCCAGCGTCCCAGCAATTTCAACGCCCCCTCCTCGGTTACACGCGCAGCGGTATTGTATGTCTTCCGCTGCCTGGTCGGCGATACGATCCCGCTCAATGAAGGCTGCCTGAAACCGATTCAGCTGATTATTCCTGAAGGCAGTTTGCTCAACCCGGCCTCGCCCGCCGCCGTTGTGGCCGGTAATGTGGAGACCAGCCAACTTGTCGTGGATGCCCTGTTTGGTGCGACCGGCCGGCTGGCCGCCTGCCAGGGCACAATGAACAATCTCACCTTCGGCAATGACCAGCACCAATATTACGAGACAATATGCGGCGGAGCTGGAGCCGGCTTCGACAATGAAGGCCATGGCTTTGCCGGCGAACATGCCGTGCATTCCCACATGACCAATTCCCGCATGACCGATCCGGAAGTGCTCGAAAGGCGCTTCCCAGTTCGCGTAATTCACCACAAGATACGGGCAAAATCCGGCGGCAGAAGTGAATACCCCGGTGGCGATGGCAGTGTCAGAAAGCTCCAATTCATGGAGCCCATGGAAGTGGCCCTGCTGTCTTCACGTCGCAAGGAGCACCCATTTGGCCTCGCCGGTGGCGGCTCGGCCCTGTGTGGCGAGCAAATCGTCGAACGCGCCAACGGAACCCGCCAACCCCTGCCCGGCCTGTTCCGCATCGATGTGGACCCGGGCGACAGTGTGGAAATTCAAACCCCCGGCGGTGGCGGCGTGGGACGGGCAATGACCGGATAGGAGCGCTTCAGCGACGCTCGCTCAAATCATCAGATTCGCATGCGAAGCAATCAACCGCGCTTGGCGACCCAGATTTTCACGGTCAGGCGGCCTGCGGGCTCTTCCGGGTGCAGGGCTTCGTGGTGTGAGAGCACCAGGCCGGCGCGTTCGATCCAGTCTTGCATTTCATCATCGGAGAAGCCGAGACGGCGGTGATAATGTTCATCGCGCAAAAACTCGAGCTGATGCGGGCCAAAATCCGCGATCAAAAGATTGCCGCCCGGCTTGAGCACACGGCCACATTCCGCCACGGCCAGGGCCGGGTCTTCCAGATAGTGCAGCACCTGGTGCACGGTCACCAGATCGGCGGAGGCATCCTCAAACGGCAAGGCGCCAACATCGGCCTGGCGCACAGAGCACTGGTCCAGACCGGCTTTTTGCAAATGATTGCGAGCGACATTGAGCATGGAATGATTGATATCCACGCCAACGCCCTTCTTCACCTTGTCGGCAAACACTTCCAGCATCCGGCCGGTGCCCACGCCGACATCGACCATCAGGCCAAACGGGCCCTTGCCCGCCGCGTTGCGCATGGCCGTTTCCACCTCATCTTCCGACAGGTGCAGCTTGCGAATCGTATCCCAGTCTTCTGCAGCCCGTTCGAAATAGGCCTGGGCGGCCTCGGCGCGCGCCTGCTTGATTGATTCGAGACGACGCAGATCGCGGCTCAATACCGGATCATCATCTGGGGCCAGCTCGTCGGCCACCTCGGCCAGACGGCGACCACCGCCATTCTCCGAAAGCCGGTAAAACACAAACGCGCCCTCTGGCATACGCTCGGCCACGCCTGCATCGGTTAGCAATTTGAGGTGTCGACTGACCCGCGGCTGGCTTTGCCCCAATATCTGCACCAGCTCGGACACGGTCAGTTCGCCGCGCGCAAGAAGCGTCACAATGCGCAACCGGGTGGGTTCCGCCAGGGCTTTGAGTTGAGTGACAAGCGTGTCCATGAAATCCGTGCGACAAGTGCATTTGTAGACTTGCTTTTATCCGCATCCCGGCGAAGTTCATAGCCGGGTGTGTAGAGCAGAGTCTGGAGCGGGCCATGAGCCGCAAGGATGTGATCATTATTGGAGCGGGTCTGGCCGGTATCGCCGCCGCCTGGACCTTGCAAAAGCGCGGTCACAAAGTCGTCGTGCTGGAGGCCAATGACGGCCCCGCCCTGGAAGCCAGCTTCGCCAATGCCGGCGCGCTGACCCCGTCCGAGCCCGAGCCCTGGAATGCGCCGGGCGTGCACTGGCAGCTGATCACCTCCCTGTTTGACCCGCACGCTGCCATGAAGCTGCGCCTCAGGCCGCTTCCCGGTCTGATCAGCTGGGGTTTGAGATTTTTGCGTAACTCCACTCGCAAACGCTATGAGGCTGCGACACGGGCCAACTTTGCCCTCTCCACCTATAGTGCCCGCCTGACATTGGAGGCCGGCAAGGCGCTGGGTCTGGCCTTTGATAATCTGCCCAACGGCACGCTGAAAATATGTCGCGACCAGGCCGGCCTGGATGCCACCATCGAGGCGGCTAAATTGCTCGAAGCCGAGGGCATGCGCTACCACGTGCTCGACTCAAAACAGACCGTCGAGCGCGAGCCGCAACTGGCCTCCGTCGCCGACAAGCTCGCCGGTTCTGTCCTGTATCCAGACGACCAGTCCGGCGATGCCCGCCAATACATCACCGCGCTGGCCGAGGCGGCTGCGGCGGACGGGGTTGAGTTTGAATACAATACCCCGGTCACCGACCTGCTAGATCGCGCCGGCCGTGTCGTCGGCGTGTACACCCAGTCCGAAGTCCTTGAAGTCGACGCCGTCATCCTCACAGCCGGTCAGGCCAGCTGGCAATTGATGAAGCCGCTCGGCCTGCATCTGCCCGTGCGCCCGGTAAAGGGCTATTCCATCACACTCGACATGTCCGGCCTCAACAGTCGGCCCGCTGTCCCCGTCGTCGACGAGGCCATGCATGCCATCGCCACACCGATGGGCGACCGCCTGCGTGTCGCCGGCACCGCCGAGATCGCCGGCACCGACAAGACCGTGCGCCGGGACCGCATCGACAATCTCAAACAGATGCTGCGCTCCCTCTATCCCGACTTCGCCGACCAGATCCTCACCGGCGACTTAAAAGAATGGACCGGCCTGCGACCGATGAGCGCCGACGGCCGCCCGTTCATCGGACAAACCCGCGCCAAGGGCCTGTGGCTCAGCTGCGGTCACGGACATCTGGGCTGGACCCAGGCGATGGGGTCGGCGGCGCTATTGGCGGATTTGTTGGACGGGGAAGAGACGAAGATTGACCCCGCGCCTTTCGCGGCGGACCGGATTTAGAGGGCTGGAAAATAACGCTTTTCCCCTGTGGGCAATGCGGCCCCGGCCCTCCTCAACTAGCCAGGCGTCAACCAAGCCGGCAACCCGCCGGCCAAAGCCGCCGCGCCGAGCAAAATGCCCAGTGTATTATTGACCACATGCGCCACAATCGCTGGCCATATCGAACCGGTGCGCCAGTACAGCGAGGTGAGAAACAACGCCATCAAAAAGGCGCTGATGACCTGCGGTGGAATGATGTGAGAAATTCCAAACAGCGCCGAAGAGACCAGCGCTGCCACCCAGACCGGGCGGTGCCCGCTCATCCATTTGAACATGAAGCCGCGAAAGAATACTTCCTCGACAATTGGCGTAATCAGCAGGGTCATCGCCAAAAAGCCGGCGGTCTCAAACCAGGGAATGACTGCATCAAAACCAAACGGAACCTGGGCGAAAGCCAGCCAGTCTGGCATCACTACCACCATCCATTTGGCCAGCAGCAGTCGCAACCCAAAGAACACCACCCCGCCCAGCGCGGCAAACACCAGCCAGCCGGCGGCGACGCGGCAAAACCCGACAGACGACCAATCCAGCCGCTTTAGCGCCAAACCAACCACCACCAAAACACCCATCAATGCGAGCGCCTTGTTAAATTGTCCGATCGTCAGAACAGAGGGCGGCAGACGCTGCCCGTCGCCCAGATACGCCTCGACCCCCACTGTTTTGGCCACGATCTGCATATGCGCCCAGCTCAGTGCCATAAAGGCGACCATCGCCAGGGCCAGCACCATCGCCCCATACCAGAACGACCAGGGACTGTGAAACTCACGCGATGATCGGGACATACATTTCTCCTGCTAAATGATGCAGGACACTGGCCACACCATTGGCGGCACGCCTATCGACAGATGTTGGCAATGTGTCAGCTGACAGATGTCAGTCGTGCCCGGTCAGGTGCCGCTCTTCATCAATCCAAGTTGATGCGCGAAAGGGATCGCCTGTGTACGGCGCTCAACACCGAGCTTGCCAAACAGCGTCGAATTATAGGTCCGCACTGTGGCCGGTGACAGATTGAGTTCGCGCGCCATTTCCTTATCGCTCAGCCCCTGCGCGATCAGCCGCAGCAAGTCTTCCTCGCGACGCGTCAACGGCTCGATCAAGACGCCGTCGACGGCGCGTTCAAACTGCACCTCACGGTCCACCATTTCCGCCGACAACAAGGCCAGCGACGTCGCCGCAAAGCGCACCTCCACGGGATGCCCCTCGATCAGCCGGTCCGCATGATCGGTGCGAATATCAAAGCGATGCGATCCAACGAGCAGTTTGGAACGCATAGTAGCGAAGACCCCCGGAGCCCGAATCTCGCGCAAACGCGCCAGCGCCGTTAGCGTCTCCACCTGCCCAGTCTTGAGATCTTGTCCCGCACGCCACCAGAGACGAATGCTCTTGACGAACAAGCTTACCCAGAAAATGCCCACCAGCGCGAAGA
>JAQXCQ010000073.1 GCA_029251785.1 Maricaulis sp.
GGAACAGCCTATCAGACTGATGCCGGGATGTGCGGCGATTACGACAGCGTAATCGGCATGGACAAGGAAGAACCTTTGCGGCGCTTTACCACCCGCATGCGGTCGGCTCGGTTTGAGCCGGCGACGGGTGAGGCTTCTATGTGCGGCGTTTTTGTCGAGACAAATGACGCGACCGGCCTTGCGATCCGCTGCGAACCCATACGCGTCGGCGGCGTTCTGACAGAACAGATACCCACACTTTGAGGCAGGTTTTTTCCAAATGTGACAAATAAGTGATTGCGCATTTGGAAGCCTAACGCCACACTCCTCATGTTTATTGCCCCGTCGGGCGCGTAGTATCGGGCCGTTTTTTTTGGCCTGACCGCAGAAGTGTCTCGTTCCAGTTTCACAATCCAGCCGATTGATTCCGATCACCGGCACCGGATTTATGATGTTGTATCGCTGACACGTTCGAACCGACTCTATCTCGCACAGATGGATATCGGTGTTTGGGGATGTGCACCGGGGGCAGCCAATGTTCATGCAGACAATGCGATTTAGTCAGGCGCGGGACGCTGAGGCGTTTGATCAGCATATCGTAGATTTCCTCAATCATTGTGAGCAGCGTGACGGGCTCGGAGATGCCTGTCTGTTTGCATCGAGCGAACGAGATGCCGGTCATCATGTTCGGATCTTGAAAACCGACAGTGCTCGCATGTTGGGCCGATTGAAAAACTTTCTCAGGGTTCGTGATGTCCCGATGCTGTTGGATTCGCGTAATGAGCGGGTTAGCACGCCAGTGCTGCAGGATGCGCTGACATGACATCAATCCGTGCGCTCAACTTATTGGCTATGACCGCATTGGTGATAATGGGTATTATTGGCGCGATTGCTATACACCGAATGGTTTCCGCAGATCTGGGGTCCGGCCTGTTGAGCTGGGCTGAAGATGGAGCCTTTTTGAGTCTCGCCTACGGAGCGTGCTTGGTGTTGGGCGCTGCGGGTGCCACTGGCACAACGTATTGGATTTTACACCGGCGGTAGGCGCATTTTTGTCCCGACCGACGGCAGCAACCCGTTTTTTCATAATCGACTGGATCGAGTTTTGGCGCAGGCCAGACCCAATTCGATCAGTGGTTAAAACGGTTGATGCCTCAAAAACAAGCGATTCAGTAACAGCATACGCCAGCTTCAAAATTGTGCGGGACCAAGACGGATGCATCCCCGGGCAAACTGTTTCAGGTTTCCGTATGGAAATTGCGTTCCAGCTTCGCTAATACAGGCGTCTAACGATTTTCAAGACATGGGCGACGCGTTATGGCCGGACACTCCAAATGGGCAAATATTCAGCACCGCAAGGGACGACAGGACAAAGTTCGTTCAAAGCTGTTTTCGAAATTTTCCAAGGAAATTGCGATAGCTGCCAAAATCGGCGGGCCGGACGTTGATGCGAACCCACGTCTCCGCTTGGCTGTCGCCACCGCCAAGCAGCAATCTATGCCGAAGGACAATATCCAGCGCGCCATCGACAAGGCGACGGGTGGCGACATGGAAAACCTCGAAGAAATTCGCTATGAAGGACGGGGTGTTGCCGGCGTCGGCGTGATCGTTGAAGTGTCCAGTGACAACAGAAACCGTGCCGCCATGGAAGTGCGCACAGCCTTCGCTAAAAATGGCGGTGAATTGGGCGAAACCGGTTCGGTCTCCTTCATGTTCGACAATGTCGGTGAAATCCGCTTCAAACTTTCCGTTGCCGATGAAGACACGATGATGGAAGCGGCGATCGAAGTGGGGGCTGAGGACGTTGTCCAGGAGCCTGCCGCCGAGGACGATGACGAAAATGAAGGCGAGCATGTCATCTACACCGAACGCGGCGATCTCATGGAGATTGCGACGGCGCTGACCGAGCAATTCGGTGACCCGCTATCGGCAAAAATCATCTGGAAGCCACAGGCGCTCATCGAAGTGAGCGGCGACAAGGTCGCGACACTGATGCGCATGATGGAAGCACTGGAAGACAGTGATGATGTGCAAAATGTGTATGCGAATTTCGACGTATCCGACGAGGATATGGCGGCACTGGGCGAGTAGCTTGTAACTAAAAACTGCCCCCCTAGGGTGTGTGCGTGGTTATCGGCGGAGTGAGGAACTTAATGACCAAGCATATAATTCCTGTCGCAATGTCAGGTGGGGTTGGATCACGATTGTGGCCAATGTCTCGCCGAAGCAAGCCAAAGCAGATGCAGGCGCTGACTGGCTCGTTGACTATGTTGCAGGATACGCTGGATCGGGTGAGCAGTGCTGCGGGAGACGTTAAATTCGGCGCCCCGATAATTGTCGCAAACCAACAGCACAGCTCAGTTATCGCCAAGCAATTGAGCGATTTGGGTATTGCCGACTACACCTTGGTTCTCGAGCCGCGCGGACGCAACACTGCGCCTGTCGTTGCCATCGCGGCGGAACTGGCGAGTACCACGCCCGACGCAATGATCCTGGTTTTACCGGCAGACCATCACATCAAGAACGTTGACGGCTTTAGGTCGGCGATTTCGAAGGGTGCCGAGTTGGCCGTTGAGGGCAAGCTGGTCACTTTTGGAATCCAGCCATCCGGGCCGGAAACGGGCTTTGGCTATATTCGGGCTGGTGACAGCGTAGGTGAGGGACATTTGGTCGATGCCTTCGTCGAAAAGCCGGATGCAACGACGGCGCAACAATATTTGGATGCTGGAAACTACTTCTGGAATGCTGGTATATTTCTGTTTCGAGCGGATAGCGTTCTGAAGGAAATGAATACTCATTGCCAAACGCTGACAAGCGCGGCAAGGGCAGCGCTGGATGCGGGCGAGCGCGATCGCCAGGTTATCAATCTGGATCCAACGCTATTCGACGCATGTCCCTCCGATTCGTTCGACTATGCGGTCATGGAAAAAACGGCTCAGGCGGCGGTGGTGCCCATGGATGTTGGCTGGAGCGATGTCGGATCCTGGAACGCGCTTTGGGGCATGGGACCCAAGGATGAGCATGGCATTGTCGCTGCCGGCGATGTTAGCCTCGTCGATTGCCAGGACATGTATGTACGTGGCGAGGGCATCAGGGTCGCAGCCGTTGGCGTGAGTGGCCTGGTGATTGTCGCGACGAAGGATAGTGTCCTTGTGCTGCCGAAAGAGCGCGCTCAGGACGTCAAAGCGATCGTCGAGCGGCTCGAGGCGGAAGGCCGAGATGAACTGCTTTAAGATTGTTTCGTCAGCGCCCAGAGAGACGCAATGACCTCAGCACAACGCGTTCGAAAGTGGGCCGTTGAAACTGCTTTGCCATTGTGGGCGAAACGTGGCGTGGACCCGCGCGGTGGTTTTGTTGAGTGTTTGTCTTTGGATGGTCAGGCACTTGCGTCGCGACCCCGCAGATTTCGAGCACAAGCACGACAAATATATGTCTATGCGCATTGCCATAACGTAGGCTGGCTTGCCGACTCCAAACTTGCTGAACAACAGCTTCAATGGCTCTCAGGGTGCGCATGGTCTCCGGATGGAAACCCGGGATGGGTCCACATGCTCGATGAGCATGGAGCAACTCTAGATAATAAGCGTGATCTTTATGATCATGCTTTTATTCTACTGGCATTGGCGACCGTCTATCAAGCCAATAAAAACCCAAAATGGCTCCATCTTTTGGATCAAACTCTTACGATGATGGACCGTGAACTGGCTTCGCCAAGTGGTGGGTTTCTCGAATGCATTGGTGGCGAATTGCCGCGGCGGCAAAATCCGCACATGCATTTGTTTGAAGCCTTTCTTTCGGTTTATGCGGCGACCGGAAGAGCGGCAGATCTCGATAGGGTCGAAGCGGTGTACCAATTGTATGAAAAGCACTTTTATGACCGCGGTGTTGGGGTGTTGCGCGAATTTTTTCAAGATGATTGGACCCCTTGGAAGTCGGGCGCGAAAGATTTGTGGGAACCGGGCCATCATTGCGAATGGGTGTGGCTTATAACACGCTATTTCGCTGTCTCGGACAGAGTGCGCAAGGGGGACGGTCAAAACCTCTTGGACCGCGTCCTCGCGAATGGTGTGGTTCCCAAAACAAGATTGCTGAGAGCCAGGCTGGGCGCAGACAATACCTGCGAGCCCACGATGAGCCGCACTTGGATGCAGACCGAATATATCAAAGCGCTGCTAACGCGCGTCGAGCTCGGTGAGGCGGGCAGCATGCCGGCCGTCGAGCGGGCGATCGATGATCTGTTCAAATGGCATCTAGAGCCCGCCATTCCCGGAGGTTGGGTAGACCATGTCGATGAGCAGGGGATTCCAAGTTCCAAGGACATTCCCGCGTCCACATTATACCATCTGATTTGTTGCATGACCGAAATAGAACGCGTGCTTGGAAAGTCGCACAATAGCTAAACATCAATGAGGCCTACGTGACCGAATCGAATTTGAAGATACAGGCTGATCGACTTCATGTGCTCAATCTACGGGAGCTCGTTGATACCGAGGATGCGCGCTCAGAGCGGCGCTTGCTTTCAGCCTGTGGTCTGGAGCTGGACACAACCAAACAGCGTCTCGATGCGGAGGCTTGGGACGCCCTGCTCGCGCACGCTGAGACATTGGACTTGCCCGCGCATATCCAGGCCTTGCTGTCGGGCGAAACCGTCAACGCGACCGAAGGTCGGCCGGCACTGCATCCGGCTTATCGGCAGGGTGCAAATATTGACGGATCGGAGGCGGCTGGTGTCGTTGAGCGAACGCAGGCTGAAACGCGGGCCTTTGCGGAGCGGGTTCGCTCTGGTGACTACAAGCCGAGTGGCAAGGCGATCACCCGAGTCGTCAATATTGGCATTGGGGGATCGGACCTTGGGCCGCGCCTTGTCGCTGACGCTTTGCGTGATTTTGCGACTGGTGGAATTGAGATGCGGTTTGTGGCCAGCCTCGACCCGCATGATCTGGATGATGCGCTTGAGGGGTGCGACCCGGAGAGCGTTCTGTTTGTCGTCGCGTCGAAATCGTTTTCGACTCAGGAAACCCTGATGTCTGCGCAGGCGGCGCGGGCCTGGCTTGAAGCGCGCATCCCGGCGGACCGGGTCGGCGCGCACTTTGCTGCGGCTTCGGCAGCGCGGGACAAGGCGGAGGCGTTTGGGCTTGATCCGGAGTTGATTTTTGATTTCCCCGATTGGGTTGGCGGGCGGTATTCGGTCTGGAGTGCGGTGGGTCTTGCGCTTGAAATCGGTCTTGGACCGGATGTGTTTGCTGCGTTCCG
>JAQXCQ010000077.1 GCA_029251785.1 Maricaulis sp.
CCGATATAATCACTCATGGTCATGCTCCTTTTTCTATTGGGGCTGCGTCCGCGCAGACCCCGATCTATAGATCAAGGAGTGTGACCAGCCGCAATTACGGCCATGTTCCGGTTGATTACCGGAAAATCACGTTCTTTTTTCGACTTTTAATCGCCGCGTTTGCGTTTTGATATGGGGATGGAGATGGGATTCAATGTACTCAACAATCATGCCTGCCACGTCCTTTCCGGAGGTGCGTTCAACACCTTCCAATCCGGGTGATGAGTTAACTTCCAACACTTTTGGGCCTTGGCTCGACCGCAGCAAATCAACACCGGCAACTGACAATCCCAACACCTTTACAGCACGCACAGCGACCTGCCTCTCTTCTTTGGTGATTTTAACGGTGCGGGCCGTCCCTCCACGGTGAAGATTGGAACGAAATTCTCCTGCTTCTGCCTGCCGCATCATACTGGCAATAACGCGACCACCAACTACGAAGCATCGAACGTCAGCCCCGTCCGCTTCTTCGATAAACTCTTGGACAATAAAATTGGCGTCGAGGCCTCGAAAGGCGTCAATTACGGATTCTGCAGCCTTTTTCGTCTCCGCCAAAACGACCCCACGCCCTTGCGTGCTCTGCAGAAGCTTTACAACCAGCGGCGCGCCTCCAACATGAGAAATGATATTGTTGGTGTCCTTCGGTGAATTCGCAAACGCGGTCACGGGCATATCGATACCGGCCCTTGCCAGCTCCTGGTGGGCGTGGAGTTTGTCCCGAGAGACAACGATGGAGCCTGAACTGTTGAGGCTATATGCACCGGTCATGGCAAACTGTCGAAGAACCGCTGTGCCATAGGAGGTTATGCTCGCCCCAATTCGAGGAATAATTGCATCAAAGACCGGCAATGGTTTGCCATCGTAATGCACGATTGGGTTTTTGGAATCGATCGCGAGTGTACACCGCCCAGTATTGATCATCTCAACCACGTGCCCACGCGTTTCCGCGGCATCGCGCAAGCGCTTGGAAGAGTAATTTGATGGCTCGCGGGTAAGGATGCCTATGCGAAGTGGTCGCTTCACCGGTTTCCGCTTGGGAAAACCCTTATAGAGCTCATAACTGAGTTCACCTTGAGCATTGGATGTAGCAGGGTCAACAACCATATCTGACTGAATAGCTTGTCGACCCAGAAGCATCCGGTAATTCATTGTCTCCCGATTGGTAAGGGTCATCTCTACCAACCATTCGCGATCGCCAATTCGAAGAGGCGTTTCGATAACCCAGCGCAGCTCTGTTTCACCATTGGAAGAGGTGACATCACGTCGACCAAGCGCCGGTGCAGAGCAAACAACCTCAATGTCGGGGCGCTCAGGAATGGGGTGAAGAATAAATCGAACCTGAGGATTCTCAATCGGACCAAACGGTTCAACCGACACAGCGTGCAGCGCTGACGTGCGCGCTCCGGTGTCAACTTTCGCCTTGATCGCGGGCAGGCCAAGTTTGGGAAGCGATGCCCACTCCTCCCATCCGAGTAGAAATGTATTTGACATGAAGGAGTGCACCTTTCGATCTGCATTACGCCGAAAACCCGGCGAGAAAAATCGTTTTTAGGTCACTTTTCAATGCCTCGCCAAGAGTAATAGGCATAACTTCAGAACTACAGTTCAACGAAATCGCCTGATCACACCAATGCTAACAAGCACCGCCGCCGGAGTATCGGTCCCGTTCCACCAAGTGTCCGTCGTCAGATAAAACGGAACAAAGGCTTGCCCGTGGCAGAGCTCAAAATCGGAACACATGTGATGCGATGAGTCGTAATCGTCGGAACACTCGGTCCGCGCCATTTTCAACTATTTGATTTTAAAGAAGAAAATGGCGCGAGTGACGGGACTCGAACCCGCGACCTCCGGCGTGACAGGCCGGCGCTCTAACCAACTGAGCTACACCCGCATTGGGGCTCGCCGAAGCGAGGTGCGTTGTTTACGCAGCGCGCCGGGTGCGGTCAAGCGGCTTTGGGCAGGCAAAGCAGCTTGATTGCAGCGCGTTGCAGTAAAGCTAGTCAAACACGCTTTGTGCCCAGCTCCGTGTGACGGTGATAACCGCACGCAGCAAGGTCTCCAGCTCATCCTCGCTGATCACAAAGGGCGGCATTAAAACGATGACATTGCTATACGGCCTCACCCACACGCCGGCCTCGACAAAGGCGGCCTTCAGCGCATCGAGCTCTTTGAGGGATTCCATCTCGATCACACCGAGAGCCCCCGTCCAGCGCACCTCGACAAGCCCGGGAATTCCCAGAAGCGTTGGCAGATAGCGCGCAAACGCTGCCTCGATTGCCGCCACCTGCTGCAGGCGCGGCTCACGCTCAAACAGATCCAGCGAGGCATTCGCCGCGGCGCAGGCGGCAGGATTGCCCATATAGGTGGGGCCATGCATCAGGCATTTGCCGTCATCATCGCTCCAGAAACTGTCGAAGACACGCGTCGTGGCGATCGCGGCCGCCAGCGGCAATGTGCCTCCCGTCAGCGCCTTGGAGACGGTCATGACGTCGGGAACAATCCCGGCCCGGTCACAGGCAAACATCGTTCCGGTCCGGCCAAAGCCGGTCATGATCTCGTCCACGATCAGCAATAGTCCGCGATCATCACAGGCCTTGCGCATGAATCGCAGCGCCTCGACGGAATGAAACTTCATTCCGCCAGCGCCCTGGACCAGAGGTTCGGTGACCACAGCCGCGATCGTGCCCTCATGGGCATCCAGCACCGCCTCAAACCGCGCCTGGGCCTCAGGCCCCTCGGGAATGTCGGCATTGATCTGTTCGGGCATCGAATCGACGAGATGCTTGTGCATGCCCCCCTGACGGTCACACAGCGACATCGTGGCGAAGGTGTCGCCATGATAGCCATTGGTGAAGGACACAAAGCGCTGACGCCCCTGCTCGCCCTTATTGAGCCAGTACTGGATCGCCATCTTCATGGCGATCTCCACCGACACTGAGCCGGACTCGCAGAAGAAGGCGTGGTTGAGATCCCCCGGTGCCAGCTCGGCCAGACGCCGCGCCAGTCTTTCCGCCGGCGCGTGCGTCAGCCCGCCCAACATGACGTGAGAAAGCGTCCCGACCTGTCGCTGTGTTTCGCCGACGATGTGGGGGTGGCTATAGCCATGACAGGCCGTCCACCAGGACGACACGCCACAAATCAGTTCGCGCCCGTCTGACAGTTTCAACGTCACGCCCTGCGCCGACTCGATCGGCAAGGAGGGCGGCGTGGTTTTCATCTGCGTGTAGGGCCGCCAGACATGGCGGGATTTTGGGTCAAACCAGTCTGGCTCAGACAATTTGACGGGGGCATCAGGTGTTGTCGTGATCATCAGAAGGCTTTAGCAGGCCTTCAATTCGTGCGACAGGGCGAAGATGACATCCAAACTGACATCGCTGAACCGCTTTGCCTCGCGCAAGTTGGCAGGCCTGGAGCGCCGCAATCTGCGCCGCAAGCTGGCGCAGACCCAAACGCTGGACGCCGTCGCCGTTGAGCGCGATGGGCAGCGTCTGATCAATTTTTGCTCCAATGATTATCTCGGCCTCAGCCATCATCCCGAAGTGATCGAGGCCTCACGTCAGGCTGTGCTCGAGCATGGGACAGGCTCTGGAGCCTCAAGATTGGTCACAGGCGGCCACCCGCTCCTGTTTGAGCTGGAACAACGCCTGGCAGCCTTCAAGGGCACACAAGACTGCATCATTTTCGGCTCCGGCTATCTCGCAAATCTGGCGATCACGCCAGCCCTGCTTGGCTCAACCGATCTCGTCCTGATCGATGAATACGCCCATGCCTGCCTGCATTCCGGCGCCCAGCTGTCGCGCGCCCGGGTCGAAATGTTTCGCCACAACGACATGGATGATCTGGCCGCGAAGCTGGAAGCAACCCGCAGCGATGCGCGCAACGCCATGATCCTCACCGATGGCGTTTTCTCGATGGATGGCGATATCGCCCCCCTGCCCGCACTGCTCGAGCTGGCGGAACAATACGACACCTGGCTGCTCGTCGACGATGCCCACGGCATAGGCACCGTCGCCGGCGGACGCGGAGCCGCCCACGTCTTCACTCCGGCGGCAAAAGCTCCACTACAAATGGGCACTCTTTCCAAGGCGCTGGGGAGCTATGGCGGCTATCTGGCAGCTTCGCATCAGGTCTGTGAGCTCTTGCGCACGCGTGCGCGACCGCTCGTCTTCACCACGGCGCCACCGCCTGCAGCGATTGCTGCGGCCTTGAAGGCGCTCGATCTGATCGAACAACAACCCGATCTGTGTGAACGCCCGCTGGAGCTGGCACGCCGTTTCTGCGCGGCGGCTGGCCTGCCTGACCCCGCCTCACCGATTGTCCCGGTCATCCTTGGTGATGAAACACGCGCTCTGGAGGCGTCTGAGCGTCTTCGCCAGGCCGGCCTGCTTGTCGCCGCGATCCGCCCACCGACGGTTCCCAAGGGAACCGCCCGACTTCGCGTCACTTTTTCCGCCGCCCACAGCGAAACCGACGTCGACAGGCTCGCCAAGGCCGTGCAAGATATCCGCCTTCAATGCGAGGCGGCACACTAATGCGTAAACCGATATTTTTTACCGGCACCGGAACCGATATCGGCAAGACCCACGTATTATGCGCATTGCTCGCCGCCAATCGGAAAGCGGGCGGTCACGCCCGCATCCTCAAACCGGTCCTGTCCGGCTTCGACACCAGGGCCGTCTCCAAAACAGACACAGCACGCCTGCTGACCGCGAACGGCCACGCGATCAACGCACAAACCATCAAGGCCACCACACCCTGGCGCTTCATCGCCCCGCTCTCACCCGACATGGCCGCCCGCCGCGAAAAGCGAACTTTGCGACTACAAGCCATCACCGACTGGTGCTTCGACAAGACACACAGCCAGTGGCCCACCTTCATTGAAGGCGCTGGCGGCGTGATGTCTCCGATTGCCGAGAATGGCCTAAACCTGGATTTGATCACCGAGCTCGATGCCCACCCGGTTCTGATCACCGGCGCCTATCTGGGCACTATCTCTCACACGCTGACGGCCCTGCGCGCTTTGGATCGTCCGTGCACCGTGATCATCAACGAGATGAGACCGGGGCCAGTGCCGGCTGAAGAAACCCGCGACGCCATCCAGCGCCACGCCCGCCGCAGCCAGGTCCATATTTTTGATCCGGCCAAGCTTGGTCCGTTGATCCAGGCGCTCTTCGAGACTGATCTGGTTCACTGAGACACGGCAGACCTATTCAGGCTTGCGCTCATCCACCTCATTCGGAAGGATCGGATCAACCGGACAATTGGTCCGGTTCCCCAGATCCGTGATCGCGTAACAGAGCATCTCCATCATCGTTATCCCGGGGTCATGCGTATTGTGATCTGTCCAGAGTTGGCTGCTCTGCCCCGCCTCAACATACTCAAGCCCAGCATCACGCAATTGCCCAAAGCCTCGATCCCGCGGACGCATGGCGGGTGCGCGAGGCTCCGGGGCTGGGAGTGCAACAAGGCGCCCCCGTGGCACAACGTGAACCTGCGCCCGCCCGGATGACCGGTCCACCGAAACGTCCCGCTCAACCTTGCGATCCTGCGCTAACGTCGATCCACCAGCGCCCAGCGCCAGCGTGCCTGCGACAAGCAATAATGAGAGTTTCGATCTAAACATGGTGCGCCCCTGTCAATTTGAATACCGCCATAGACAACATTGAAGATGAACGGGGGCTGAGGTGAGTGCGAAGGTTTTGCGGGTCGGTAAATCGTAGCCACTCACCTCACGAACTCGACTCCATGCTTGTCTAATATTTGCTCCCACATCGCGACGTCATGGATCGCGGTATTCACGAGAACGGAACGCCCGGTTCCAGTCTCCGTAAGCTTGAGAAATACGCCGTTTGCGTTTGGTCGGCTCCGCCAATCGACAAGATTGGAAACCTCAATCAGATCAGGTCGTAATGAACGAGAGCGCAGCAGAAGCCCAAAACTAATCAGCTTTCCGGCTCGAACTCGAAAGGTTTGCCTTCGTAACAAATGCCACAAAATAGACGTGCCAATTACTGCCACCAGCAAGCTGGGACCAATCACCACGCCCAAATCATTCGTCGATATATTATGCCCCGTCATCGCCTGCCACAACACAGCGATCGACAAGATTGATAGCGGGCCGCAGACGATTGAATATGCACAAATGCGCGCACCGACTGTCGGGCGTAAAACGGTTTCATTTTCAAGCATCGTCAAACTCACAAATTTTGTCAGCGATTGGAACCATAAGCCCCTTCTTCCCTCTTGGGGAGAAGGACCGCGCGGAGCGCAGGATGAGGGGCCGCGCCAAGCATCCCGTTCGCCCTCATTAAGTATCGAAGCCCCTCACTCGACGCATGCGCGCCACCCTCTCCCAAAAGGGTAGAGGGAAAATCTCGCCGGCGATCGACGAACGCGCGCGAATCAGCGCTCTGCCTCGCAGGGCATCCGCAATTCGTGCATAAGATGTAGGGAAAATGGTGGGCGGTGAGGGGCTCGAACCCCCGACCCTCTCGGTGTAAACGAGATGCTCTCCCAACTGAGCTAACCGCCCGATCATTTCGATCTGCGTGGGTTCTAGTCTG
>JAQXCQ010000078.1 GCA_029251785.1 Maricaulis sp.
GTGATCCAGAGTTTGCTGAAGGTTGGGCGCAATTGGCGGCGGTGATCGAAGTGGCCTTCGCGTATGAAAGCGAGATGAGTTTTCGCCCGCAATTGGTGCACGAATATGCGGGGCGAGCCCTGATGCTCAACCCGGAAAACGCGCTTGCTCATGCGGTTCAAGGGCTGGCTGTACTGGATACACAGATTGCCGGCGAACATTTCGTTTCGATTGATTGGGCGCTGGCCCTTTCCCGGCTGGCACGCGCGTTGGAACTGGATCCGGAAAATACCGAAGCTCTGAATTGGATTGGTTGGGCGTATTCGGCGGTTGGTGAGCTGGAACAGGCTCAAGAGAGCTTTCGTCGGTGTGGCAGGCTGGATCCAATTCATTCTGCCTGCTTTGCAAATACAGTTAGTACGGCGTTGGCTTTGGGAGAGTTGGAGGAGGCCCGAGATTTGATGCGCCTCGGGCTCGAGCGGGGTCTCACAGGCCGGGATGCAAACTGGTTGCTCGTTCTTCCGCATCTCGCGGACCGGGATGTGTTTCTGACCGATACCTCAAGATTGGATCTTCTTCGGGATTTTAGAGATCACGTTGCCCTGTACGATGCCCTGACTTCACCCGGTGTGGATTATGCGCAATTGAGAGAAAAGCTAAATGACTCGTGGCGGGTCAATCCGCCGAGTGAATACAGCCATGGAATTTTGATGGCGGCGCTGGGGGATTACAGTCAGGGAGCCGATCCGGTAACGGCGTGGTATCCGGGCCTGAATCATTTTCGAATGAGCGACAGTTTCAAGCATCAAATCCGCGAAAATGGCGTGCTCGCCTATTGGCAAGCTCACGGCTTCCCGCCGCGATGCCGGGCGGTCGGCGAAGACGATTTTGAGTGTGATTGAGCCGCTAAATCAATCGTGCCGCCACACAAAATACGCCTTCCCGTCTTGTTTCTGACAGGCAGGGCGGATAGGTAGGCACAGCGTTTGGTTATTCTTTGTCTGCATGGGTATGGACATGATGAATGACCGGGCCGTTTGGTGAGCTTCAGGGGGCTTGTCGGGCGGTGATTGAAGCTCCCCGATTGCATGGTTCATGACACAAAACGCGTCTCCTAACACCGCTGTTTCAACGGCGCCTGGCACGCCGGGCATGATCACGATTGCCCGTCACGGGCAGCCTGATGCGTGCCGCGAAACCATGCTGGACTGGCGTGGCTATGAGGATTGGTGGGACAATATCTACCAACCATCCTCACTGGTCGCCGGGCAGGACGCACCGGACGGGTTGAAGGCTGCGGCCGCAGAAGCACATGTGGTTTACGCATCGTCGCTGCAGCGCGCTATCGAGACCGCGCAATTTGCGGCGCCGGGACGGGATTTGATTATTCGGGATTGCCTGATCGAGGCGGAACTGCCGCCGCCGGCTATGGCTGGCCGTTTTATGGCCAAGACCTGGGGCGTGTTTGCACGTTGCTCGTGGTGGTTTGGCAATTCGCGGGGCCGCGAAAGCCGTGTCGAGACCGAGGCCCGCGCTGACGAGGCCGCGCAAATGCTGGTTGAGGCGGCGCAGCATGGCCATGTGGTCGCCTGTGCCCATGGCTGGTTTAATCGCATGATGCGGCCACCATTGAAGCAGCGCGGCTGGAAATGTGTGCGCGATGGCGGGGACAAGTATTGGTCCTATCGTCAGTATGTGTATCGCGGCTAGACTGAGACGCCGACCCGGCCCGTCTTTGTCGAAAGTGCGGCCCGGCTTCATAGACAGGTCCGACCAATGGAGATTGCCTGATGAGTGACACTGCTGTTGCAGACATTTCAAAGCTGAGCTTCGAGCAGGCCCTGGCCGAGCTGGAGACGATCGTTCGCCAGCTTGAATCCGGCGAGGTGGAGCTGGAAAAGTCGATCTCGATCTATGAACGCGGTGCGGCCTTGCGGGCGCATTGTGAGGGCAAGCTTACCGATGCCGAGCTGAAGGTCGAAAAAATTGTCCAGGGCAAGGATGGTTCGCTGTCGCTTGAACCTGCCGGGCTCGATTGAGCATTTGATTCATGGCCGCCCTGAAGGCGCGCCGGCACAGGCTGACCAAATGGAAGAATTCGAGCAACGCCTGAATGAGACGGCCGACCGGGTGACCGTGGCGTTGGACGCGCTCTTGCCGCGGGCGGAAGGGCCGGAGGCAAATCTCAATTCTGCGATGCGCTATGCGGCGCTGGGGCCGGGCAAGCGCTTGCGTCCATTTTTGGTGATCGAGTGTGGGCGACTGGTCAATGCGGATGAGCGCGGTCTGTTGCGCGCGGCGTCGGCGCTGGAATGCATTCACGCCTATTCGCTGATCCATGACGATCTGCCCTGCATGGATGATGACGATATGCGTCGCGGGCGACCAACGGTGCACAAGGCCTATGACGAGGCGACTGCGGTTTTGGCCGGTGATGGCCTGCAATCGATTGCCTATGAGATCCTGACCCACCCTGACACCCACGGACGTGGCAGTGTGCGTGCACGGCTGGTTGAACGTTTGGCACGGGCGTCTGGCCCCTCCGGCATGGTGGGCGGACAGATGATCGACATCATTGGTGAGAGTGAAACCCTCGATATTTCAGTGGTTACCCGCATGCACCGGATGAAAACCGGTGCCCTGATCAGCTATGCGGCGGAGACCGGATGTATCCTGACCGAGGTAGAGGAGCATGTGCGTCGTGCGCTGGAAGGGTTTGCCCATGACCTTGGCTTGGCCTATCAGATCACAGACGATATTCTGGACGCGACGGGGAATGAGGCGGAAACAGGCAAATCTGTCGGCAAGGATGCCGGTCAGGGAAAAGCCACTTTTGTCACGATACTGGGTCTTGAAGGCGCAAAAGAGCGTGCGGGACATCTTGCCGCACAGGCCAAGGAACACCTTGATCTGTTCGGCAAGCGGGCCGATGTTTTAAAGAGTACGGTCGATTTCGTTTTAGATCGCCGTTCATGAGGGGCTGAATCCTAGATGCCAGTTGTAACGCCAACACTCGATCGGGTGAACTGCCCTGCAGACCTGCGCAATTTCAGTATTGAACAGCTGAAAGACGTGGCCGACGAGCTGCGCGCGGAAACGATCGATGCAGTTTCAGTCACCGGCGGTCATCTGGGCGCGGGTCTGGGCGTGGTCGAGTTGACGACTGCGCTGCATCATGTGTTTGAGACTCCGACGGATACATTGATCTGGGATGTGGGCCATCAGTGTTATCCTCACAAGATACTGACCGAACGCCGCGATCGAATCCGCACGCTGCGTCAGGGCGGCGGTCTGTCGGGCTTCACCAAACGCTCCGAGAGTGAATACGACCCGTTTGGCGCGGCACATGCCTCGACCTCGATCTCTGCCGGACTCGGTTTTGCCGTGGCCGCAGATTTGAAGGGCGAAGAGCGCAATGTGATCGCTGTGATCGGTGATGGTTCGATGTCTGCGGGCATGGCCTACGAAGCGATGAATAATGCTGGAGCGCTCAACAAGCGGCTGGTGGTCATCCTCAATGATAACGATATGTCGATCGCGCCGCCGGTTGGCGCGATGAGCCATTATTTCGCGCGGCTGGTGTCGAGTGAGGGCTATCGGAATATCCGCAAATTCGGCAAGGGCGTTGCCAAGGTTATCGGCGTTGAGGACACGGCCCGCCGGGCCGAGGAATATATGCGCGGCATGGCCATGGGCGGCACGCTGTTTGAGGAAATGGGCTTTCGTTATGTGGGCCCGATTGATGGCCATGACATGGACCAGCTTGTGCCGGTATTGCGCAATGTGCGCGATGGCGAAACCGGTCCGGTCCTGATCCATGTGGTGACCCAAAAGGGCAAGGGCTATGCGCCTGCCGAGGCCGCTGCCGACAAGTATCACGGCGTAGCCAAATTCAATGTGATCACTGGCGAGCAGCAAAAATCCAAGGCAGGCCCGCCGGCCTATACCAAGGTTTTCGCCCAGCAATTGGTGCGTGAAGCCGAACAGGATGAGACCATTGTTGCGGTCACCGCAGCCATGCCGGGCGGCACCGGGCTTGATGTCTTCGGTCAGCGCTTTCCCGAACGCACATTTGATGTGGCCATTGCCGAGCAGCATGCCGTGACCTTTGCAGCCGGTCTGGCAGCCGATGGGATGAAGCCGTTTGCGGCGATCTATTCCACCTTTTTGCAGCGCGGGTATGACCAGGTGGTCCACGATGTGGCGATCCAGAAATTGCCCGTGCGCTTTGCGATCGACCGGGCGGGGCTTGTTGGCGCCGATGGGGCCACGCATGCTGGCGCGTTTGATGTAGGCTATCTGGGGGCTCTGCCCGGTATGATATTGATGGCCGCCGCTGACGAAATCGAACTGTCGCGCATGGTCGCGACCTCGGTTCAGATCGATGACCGCCCATCCGCCTTCCGGTATCCACGCGGTAACGGGCTGGGGCTTGAAATGCCGGCCGTGATCGAACCGTTGGAAATCGGCAAGGGCCGCATTGTGCGCGAAGGAAATGGCATAGCCATCCTGTCGCTGGGCACGCGTTTGGAAGAAAGCCTGAAGGCGGCGGATATGTTGGCCGGTTATGGTCTGTCGACCACCGTTGCCGACGCACGTTTTGCCAAGCCGCTGGATCAGGATTTGATCCTGCGTCTGGCGCGCGAGCATGAGGTGGTGCTGACGGTTGAAGAGGGCGCCACTGGCGGCTTTGGCGCATTTGTCCTGCATATGCTGGCCGATAAGGGCGCATTGGATGGTGGGTTGAAAATCCGCACCATGACTCTGCCTGATGTGTTCCAGGATCATGATAGCCCGTTTGAAATGTATGAGACAGCCGGTCTCAATGCGCGCCATATTGCAGCCAAGGCGCTTGAGGCGCTCGGGCGTGAGAAGGATGCGGCGACTGTGGCGACATCTCCGTTGATGGCTGAGTAGCGTCGGGTGTCGACCCGCGCCGACAAATATCTCGTCGAACAATACTTCTTTGAAACGCGCGCGAAGGCCCAGGAGGCCATCGCGGCGGGCACGGTGATGATTGATGGGCAACTCTGCCGCAAGCCGTCGCAAAAAGTGCCCGACGGGGCCGAGGTGATTGCGAAGGCGGCCTATCCCTGGGTGGCGCGATCCGCGGTGAAGCTGGAAGCCGCGCTGGATCAATTCAAAGTCGACCCGAGCGGCCAGACCTGCCTGGACATTGGGTCATCGACGGGTGGTTTTACCGAAGTGCTGTTGTCGCGTGGGGCGAGCCGTGTCTATGCAGTGGATGTCGGACGCGACCAGCTACACAAAAAACTGCGCAAGGACGATCGTGTGATTTCTATGGAATCCACGGATGCAAGGCATCTTGAGGCGGAGGACTTTACTCAGCCACCATCCTTGATCGTTTGCGATGTCAGCTTCATTTCCGTGCTCAAATTGATTGACCGACCGATGTCGCTGGCGGCCCCGAATGCCGTCTTGATCGTGTTGGTAAAGCCCCAGTTTGAAGTGGGGAGGGCCTCGATTGACCGTGGTGGTTTGGTAAATAACCAGGACGAGCGCGAGCGGGCCGTGCGCGAAGTGAGAGACGGGATTGACGGGCTTGAAGGCTTTTCTGTCCGTGGCATCATAAACAGTCCCATTGAAGGCGGCGATGGCAATCAGGAATTTCTTCTGATCGCGACGCGCACGTGAAACCCGCAGTCGAATCAAATCGACCGGCCTAGTCTGCCTTATACATTAATCAAAAGTTAACCGGGTAAATGAGGTGTTGAAAACCCAATGGGCCCGCCGTCTCGCACGGGGCGGAGGGCAGGCCCAAATCGGTTGTCTTGTATCGTCTCGATATTAAATCAGTTGCTTACATAGGTGTCGTAAGGGCGCCAAATACCGTCACTGCCCTCACACATATAGACCTGTTCGGTGGTGATTTGGCCGTAACTGTCTTGGCGGCTGGAATTGGTCCATTCGCAATTCCAGTCGGAAGATGAGGCGTTATACGTGCGCGACGTGGATGAATTTCCGCCGACAAGATCGACATTGCTGGTGGAATATCCCTGGCCATCCTCGACGTAATAGCTGTCGGTATAGCTGCCCTGTTGCTGATAGCCTTGCTGGTCATAGGCGGGTGGCTTGTCGAGATAGCGTGGATCATTTTGACGGGCGCGATACTGGTCGCACTCACCGCCACCGGCGACTCCGGCTCCGATCACGGCACCCACACCGGCGCCGGCGATTGTGCCAACTTCTTCAGCATTGCCGCGATCGCGGTGTTCATAGCGACGACGGTGATGGCGCCCGTAACCATGGCCGCGCCCGCGTCGATGGCTAGCACCGTGGCGATTATTATTGCTGTCATCGGCGATCTCATTGCCGATAATCGCGCCGAGAATGCCGCCAATGATCGCACCGGTCACCTGGCGACCCTCGCGGGCCTCTTCGCATTCCTGATAGGACTGGTACTGGCGCTCGCTCTGGGCCGAGGCCGCAGGAGCAACAAGTGCAAAAGCACTCACAGAGAGAAGGGCGGTAGCGATCAGTTTCATAACATCCTCCAGGATGATCTTGGTGTCTGTCCAGGGCATGGCCGCCCATCTGCCGCTACACTAGCGAGCGGTTGATGAGTGCAACATGAACACTGGTTATGTTTGATGTGAATGCTTGCAAGGGCTGGGCCGGAACCCCCTCTTCCCTCTTGGGGAGAGGGTGCCCCGACCGATAAAATAAACGTCATGCCAGCGAAAGCTGGTACCCAGATCAAAAGGCGCCGGTGTGTGGAATCTGGGTCCCAGCTTTCGCTGGGATGACGGTGGATAGTGTCGGGTTGAAATGTCCAATTGGGATGGGCGTGAATGTTTCGCGCGCTCGCGCACTCGAACCCATAAATCTCTTGTCAGCCAGCAGGCCTCAGTGATCTTGCGTCGTCAAGGGCGCGCAGCGCCGCTT
>JAQXCQ010000089.1 GCA_029251785.1 Maricaulis sp.
ATTTCCAGCATGGCAGACGGTGAGGGCGGGTGTGCGACGAAGCTGCCTGCGCGGCGCTTGCGGACGATCAGCCGGCTCTCCGTCAGAGCACGAAGGGCGCGATTGACGGTCATGCGAGCAGTGCCGAAATGGGCGGCAAGATCTTCTTCGGCGGGAATGCGATGCCCCGGGGGCCAATCGCCGGAATGAATGTTGGACAGAATGGCCCGCTTGATCTGATCGTAGACGGGGCCGGTTCCGTCCAGGGTGAGATGGTGTTTCCAGTCAGGCATCAGGCTCAATCAACCGCCTGCATGATATCGGTCACGGCTTTGGCATAGGCGGAGTTGACGGCGTCGCGGCACAAAGCACGGCCCCCCCGGACGACGTGCTTGCCGCCAACCCAGACATCGCTCACCAGGCGGCTATCCCCGGTGAACAACCAGCTGTCGAGCCGGTCATCACCCGTGCGCCCAACCAGTGTTGGGTCATCCTTGTCCAGCACAACAAAGTCTGCACGGGCACCAGTTTCAATCCGCCCGGACGGCTGCTGCAGCGCGCGGGCACTGCCGGTCAGTGCGGTGTCAAACAGCCGACGCCCGGTTGATCCGCCCGGCTGTGCGAGCACATTTCGTTGGCGCTCGACCAGTCGGCGTCCGTATTCCAGAAGCCGGATATCCTCGGCCAGATCGATACGAATATGACTGTCAGACCCGATGCCAAACAAACCACCCGCCTCAAGATACGGCGAGGCCTGAAAGAACCCGTCACCAAGATTGCCTTCCGTCAGGGGACACAACCCTGCGACCGCGCCGGAACTTGCTACAGCAGAGACTTCGCCTGGATTCATATGGGTGGCGTGGATCAGGCACCAGCGCGTGTCTACGTCTTGGGTATCGAACAGATATTCCACCGGCCGCTGCCCCGTGGCCGCGAGGCAGTCATCAACTTCTTTGGTCTGCTCCGCCACATGGATGTGCACGGGGCCGCCATCAATCATGGCCATGGCAGCCTTGATATCCGCGTGCGAAGCGGCGCGCAGGGAGTGGGGTGCGATGCCCAACACGCCATTGTCTGTTTGGCCAAGATGCCGTTTCGAGGCGTCGAGCAATTGGCCGTATTGTTCCAGATCATTGATGAAGCGGCGCTGTCCGTTGACGGCCGGTTTGTCACCAAAATTGGACCAGCGATACAGGACGGGCAGCAAGGTCATCGCGATGCCGGTGGTATTGGCCGCCGCGCAAATCCGTCCGGCCATTTCGCCTATGTCGCCAAACGGTGTGCCATCGCAATCATGGTGCAGATAGTGAAACTCGCCAACGCTGGTAAAACCGGTTTCCAGCATTTCGCAATACACCAGCGCGGCCATCGCTTCGACATGGTCCGGCGTCAGATTATCGTTGAATGTGTACATGATCTTGCGCCAGGACCAGAAACTGTCCGTGCCGGGTCCGCGGCGTTCCGACAGGCCGGCCATGCCGCGCTGGAAGGCGTGTGAATGCACATTGGCCATGCCGGGAACGGCGACACCCAGGCGCTCTGCGCCCTCGGACGGCCGGCAATCGACCGTCACTGTTTCGATCGCGCCCTGAGTATCAACAGCAATTTCAACGTCCTGCGCCCATTCGTCTGGCAGAAGAATTTCCTCGAAGTGATATTTTGACATTTGCAGACATCCCCGCTGGACAGACTCGGACTTGAAATCTTATTGTATAGACAATTAATCGATTGCGAAGGGAGTCGCAATGCGTTTCGACCGCAAAATCATCAATGCCCGGATCGCGACCATGGCCGGCGGGGAAAAGCCCTATGGCGAAGTCGAGGCGGATGCGATTGGCATTGTCGACGAAAAAATCGCCTGGATCGGATCATCCGACGACACCGCGCACGAAGCCATCAGTATAGACGATGTCGAGGGGCGTTGGATTACCCCCGCTCTTGTCGACTGCCACACGCACCTCATCTTTGCCGGCGACCGCGCCGATGAATACGAGCGGCGACTGGCCGGTGAGAGTTATGCCTCGATCGCCAAATCCGGCGGCGGCATCCGCAAAACCGTTGAAGCCACGCGCAAGGCCTCCGCCGCAGAGTTGGCCGCACTGGCCCTGTCACGTCTGGATGCCTTTGCCGCCGAAGGTGTCGGTACGATCGAGATCAAGTCCGGCTATGGCCTGACGATCGAGAGCGAGCTGGCCATGCTCAAGGCAGCGCGCAGCCTCGGACTTGTCTCCGGTATGCGCATTTCCGCCACGCTCCTGGCGGCCCACGCTGTGCCAGTTGAGTATGAGGGGCGTTCCGCCGCCTATATCGACGAGGTGTGCATCCCGCTGATCAATCAGGTCGCCGAAGCAGGTCTGGCTGATGCTGTCGATGCCTATTGCGAGAATATCGGATTCACGCCCGCCGAGACGCGGCGTCTGTTTATTGCTGCCAAGGCGGCTGGCCTTCCCGTCAAGCTGCACGCGGATCAATTGAGCGATCTGGGCGGTGCAAAACTCGTCGCTGACTTTGATGGTCTTTCAGCGGATCACATAGAATATACAGGCCAGAATGGCATTGATGCGATGGCCAAATCCGGCAGCGTCGCAGTCATTCTGCCGGGTGCCTACTATGCCATCGGCGAGACGCAGCAGCCGCCCATTAAAGCGCTACGCGAGGCTGGAATAGCGATGGCCGTGGCCACCGACGCCAATCCGGGCTCGTCGCCACTCGTCTCCATCCTGACCGCCGCCAATATGGCTTGCACATTGTTTGGCATGACCGTCGAGGAAGCGCTTGCGGGCATCACACGTGAGGCCGCACAGGCACTTGGTTTGGCTGATGAAATCGGCACCATCGAGCTCGGCAAGGCCGCTGATTTTGCGGTCTGGGATGTGACACGTCCCGCAGAAATTATTCAATGGATCGGACGTCGCCCGTTACATGGGCGCATCCTCGCAGGAGAGTGGGCGTGAGCACTATCACCATCAAACCGGGTCAGATGAAGCTGGCCGACTGGCGAAAAGTATATCGTGGCGCGAAAGTCCAGATCGATCCAGCAGCGCAGACGGCTGTCGATGCGTCAGCCCAAACCGTCCGCGATTTGATCGCGTCCGGCGCTGCTGTTTATGGCCTCAACACGGGCTTCGGAAAGCTCGCCCAGACCCGTATTGCCGACGACGAATTGGCCACATTGCAAACCCGTTTGGTGCTCTCACACGCTGCTGGCGTTGGCGAGCCATTGCCCGAACATATTGTCCGTCTGATCATCGCCTTGAAGATCACCAGCCTGTCCCGTGGCGCGTCCGGTATACGCTGGTCGACGATCCTCGGGCTTCAAAACCTGTTGGATAGGAATGTCATTCCCGTCATCCCGGCCCAGGGCTCGGTAGGGGCATCAGGGGACCTTGCGCCCCTCGCACATATGAGCGCTGCGCTGATCGGTGAGGGCGAAGCCTTCCTCGACGGCGAACGCCTGCCCGCAGCCAAAGCGCTGATGCGCGCCGGCTTGAAGCCAGTTGAACTTGGCCCTAAGGAAGGTCTGGCTCTGCTCAACGGTACGCAGACCTCCACAGCGCTGGCTTTGGCTGGACTGTTTGAAGTCGAGACTGGCTTCAAAGGCGCGCTGGTGTCCGGCGCTCTTAGCGTCGATGCTGCCAAGGGTTCCGTTGCGCCATTTGATCCACGTATTCATAGCCTTCGCGGTCATCAAGGCCAGATCGATGTCGCCTCCGCATTGCGTGAGCTGCTGGACGGCAGCGA
>JAQXCQ010000150.1 GCA_029251785.1 Maricaulis sp.
CTGACCGGGCCGGCGGATGAAGCCGTGGAAACGCCGCCCATCCGGGTGGGTGATTACGCGTTGATGGGGTTGCTGGTGGCCGGCCTGTTTGTGGCGGGCTTTCAGATTGCTACGCGCGCGCCGTCAACTGGCGCTGTGATCACCGCGGATGTTGAAGATAATGCGGCGCTCGACCAGTCTGTCTCTGTTGCGGTGCTTCCCTTCGTTGATATGAGCGAAGCGCGGGATCACGCCTTCTTCTCTGACGGAATTTCCGAAGAAATTCTCAATGTTTTGGTGCGAATTCCCGGGCTTGATGTTGCGGGAAGAACATCGAGTTTCGCGTTTAAGAATCAGGAGACTGATTTGCGGGAAATTGGCGAAACGCTGGGCGTTAGCCACGTCTTGGAAGGCAGTGTCCGGCGGTCGGATGATCATCTGCGGATTTCCGCCCAGCTCGTACGGAGTTCCGACGGATTTCAGCTTTGGTCTGAAACCTTCGATCGGGAGTTGATGGATATTTTTGATGTCCAGGATGAGATTGCCCAGGCTGTGGCGGATGAACTGGCCGTGTCGCTGGGGCTGACGCTGGAGTCGCAGCCAATAGAGCGGACCGTCAATATCGAGGCCTATGATCTGTATTTGCGGGCGCGATACTGGTTTTTGTCCTTCGGGGCATCCAAGCGCAGCATGGCAATTACCTATCTCAATGATGCTTTAGCGCAGGACCCGGACTATGCACCGGCCTGGGCGACACTGGCCGGGCTATATTCGGTGTTCGAGATCTATCGACCGGATTCAAACATGGCTCCGGCCTGGCGTTCAGCTGGCCGCGCCGCGGCGCGGCGGGCGATTGAACTGGATCCCAATTCGGCCGAGGCCTATGTCTATCTGGGCGTTCTGCAAGCTTATGCGAAGGACTGGGTGGGGGCGTTTGATTCCTTTGATCTGGCGCTGAGCCTGGAGCCCAACAATCCGCTTGTCCTCAATGTTGTTGCGCAAAGATATGCAGACGCGGGTTATGGAGAAGACGCGGCCAATTTTGCTGAGCGGGCCATTCGGATCGACCCACTTGTTCCGGTTTACTGGAACACGCTTGGCTGGAGCCGCATAGCGACTCCTGGAGCGGATCTATCCCAGACACTGGCACCGTTGCGCTACGGTATCGAACTCGATCCGACAATGGACTTCATCTACACCAATGCGATCCATGAAATGATCGCCTATGGTCAACGCGAGGAGGCGCAAGCTCTGCTTGAGGAGGGGATCGAAAACCGCGCCTTGAAGGGGGAAATTGCGGATGATTTGACGCGATTGTTTGATGCTTGGGCCGGAGGGCTTGAGGCGGTGCGACTGATTGCACGCGAGCTGGTTCCAGCGGCGCGCGTTGATGCCGCGATCGCGCTTGGTGATATGGACTTGTTTTTGCTGGCCTTGCAGGACATCTGGGCCGAGGCCCCTCGAAATGATTTGCGCCTGTTCTGGACCTTCCCCGATGATTATCGGAATGATCAACGCTGGAAAGACCAGGCTACGAATGACGGCTTGCTGACGTTGTGGCAAGCCCGCGGCTTTCCTACCGGGTGCGAGGCGGTCGGTGAGGACGATTTTCAGTGCCAAGCCGATTTGGTTCAATGACGACTTTTGCCGTCTTACCGAATATCGACGCGAACCAAATTAACGTCTGGTCGTGGCGGCCCGTAGAGCCTGGGCGGCTCCTGCGTTGAGCGACCAATCATAGTCGCTGATCGTATCGGGAATTTTGCCATAAGTTTCGACAAATGCTGCGCGTGCCGACACGCCCGCCAAATGGGCATCATCAATTTGATCGCTTCGTTCATCAAGGCTGTTTGCTCGCGCCCAACTCCTTGCGTCGGCGGCATCACCCAGCTCACCAAACTCCATTGCGATCAGGCACAGACATAGAAGCAAATTATCTTGCCGAGCATCATTGTATTCATCGAAGACGGTGAGTTTGATTGCGGGTTTGCCGGGGCTTTCTATTTTCAGTATCCGCGCATCGACGCTGATCCTGTCTGCATCGGTGGCCTCAATCGTCACTGACAGGGACCGGTCCGCGGCCCAATCGTGCAATCGCTTGAGTTCCGGGTAGGTTTCGAAAACCGAAGTCATGCCCCACACTCCGGGCAGTAAGGGTCGCGTTTGAGGCGAACAGTCCGACTGCTCATGTCGAGGCCGTCGAAGAGTAAGATGCGACCATCGAGCGGGTCTCCGGCCTGGCAGATGTGTTTAATCGCCTCAAGCGCCATCAGCGAACCGATCACCCCGGTCAACGCCCCCACAACACCGACGCGCTCACAGGTCTCCGCGTCAGGGGGCGTCTCGGGTACCCAGCAGCGATAACATGGCCCGCCTGCCGAGCCGTTAAACAGCGAAACTTGTCCATCCCAACGCCCGATAGCCCCTGAGAGAAGGGGTGTGCCGAGTTTGCGTGAGGCGGCGTTAACATCAAAGCGGGTTTGGAAATTGTCGCAACCATCGAGGATGAGGTTGGCGCCGGCCAGCAGGTTTTGTGCATTGGCGCGTATCAGTCGGGCCTTGACGGGAATGATTTTTGTCGCCGGGTTGAGGGCGCTCAGCGTTCGCGCACTGGTCTCGACTTTGGAGGCGCCGACATCGTTGGTTTGAAACAATATCTGGCGCTGTAGATTGTCCAGGCTGACCGTGTCCGGGTCTATCAGTGTTATGCGCCCAATACCGGCTGCGGCGAGGTAGAGTGCCGCCGGGGCACCCAAGCCGCCGGCACCAACGATGGCGATATGAGTGCCGGCCAAAGCTTGTTGCCCCGGGCCGCCGATCTCGCGCAGGACGATGTGGCGAGCGAAGCGTTCGATGTCGATGGGTGTATCCATGCGGATGAGGTGAAGGATTTGCGCACAAGTATCAAGGGGCGCGCTGACGCAGGCCTCTTTTCAGCGCTGCCAAACACGCGCAATTTGTCACCATGTCTGATCTGATCCCCACACAATTTGCCCAGCCTGCCCTGTCGGCGGAGCAAACACGCATGCTCGACTGGCTGTTTTCGAACAGGCCCAACGTTTTCCTCACCGGGCGCGCCGGCACGGGCAAAACGACACTGCTTCGCGAATTTATGCGCCGTGCGGGTAATAAGGCTGTCGTGCTGGCACCAACGGGTGTGGCTGCGATGCATGTGGGCGGGCAGACCTTGCACAGCTTTTTTCGACTGCCACCACGTCTGATCGAGCCGCGCGATATCAAACGCCTGCGAAATGCGCGCGTGGTCAAAGCGATGGAAACCCTGGTGATCGACGAGATTTCCATGGTGCGGGCCGACATGTTGTGGGCAATTGATGCTTGCCTTCGTCTAAACCGGGATCGCAATGAACCGTTTGGCGGGGTTCAGGTGGTGCTGGTGGGCGATTTGGCCCAGCTTCCGCCGATCGTCCAGAATGAAGAGGCCGCTTATCTTGAGATGAGCTATGGCGGACCGTTCTTTTTTAATCCACCGGTGTTTCGTGATGCAGGCTTCTCGCTGATGGAGTTGGAGCATGTCTATCGCCAGTCTGACCCGGAATTCATAGATGTGCTCAATGCGGTACGCGAAGGCGAGCTGGATCAGGAGCGGGCGGATATTCTTAATGATCGGGTCACAGGTCGTTCGGGGCTGGAGGCCAGTGCGACCCACGTTGTGTTGACGGCGACCAATCAGACGGCGTTTGAAATCAATCGGGCACGACTGGAGGGTTTGCCAACCAAGGCGCATATGTTCCAGGCCAAGGTTGAGGGCCAGTTTGATCCGCGTCTGTTTCCGACAGAGGACCCGTTGGTGCTCAAAGTTGGCGCGCGCGTGATGTTGACTCGCAATGACCCGCAGGGGCGTTGGGTCAATGGCTCGCTGGCGGAGATCGAGGGCTTTGATGAGAAGGCGGTGCGCGTGCGCATCGGAGATGATGTCTACAAGGTCGAGCCGCAAAAATGGGAACGCAATGCGTATGCGTTTGATGCCGCGGCCAAGGCGTTGACCAAGACAATGACGGGCGCATTCACGCAACTTCCCCTGAGGCTGGCATGGGCGATGACGATCCACAAATCACAAGGCCTGACGCTCGACCGGGTTTATTTGGATATATCGCGGCGTTTGTTTGCCCACGGGCAGGCCTATGTGGCCTTGTCGCGCGCACGGACCCTGGAGGGGCTTGAATTGTCCCGACCGCTGCGACCGGATGATATAATATCGGATCAACGGATCTTTGATGTGCGCAGTTTTTGCGATCCGCTGCCGGCGAGTATTGCCGGTTAGAAACAAAAAAGCCCCGCCGGATAGCGGGGCTTTTTCTTGATGCTTTGGTGATTACGCGTCGTCGAATAGCAGGGTCGACAGATAGCGTTCCGCGAAGCTGGCGAGGATGACCACAATGGTTTTTCCTGCCATGTCATCGCGTTTGGCGACTTCCAGGGCGGCCGTCAGAGCCGCGCCAGATGAGATACCTCCAGGAACACCTTCAACACGAGCCACTTCACGCCCCATGGCGAAGGATTCTTCATTGGTGACCTTGACCACTTCATCGATCAGGTCGACATGCAAATTGTCAGGAATAAACCCGGCGCCGATACCCTGAATTTTGTGAGGCCCGGGATTGCCGCCGGAGATGACGGGGCTATCTGCAGGCTCGACGGCCACGATGTGAACGCCGGGCTTCTTTTCCTTGAGGACAGACGCAACACCGGTAAGCGTGCCGCCGGTACCGACGCCAGAAATCAAGACATCGACATCGCCATCCGTATCGTTCCAAATTTCCATCGCGGTGGTTTTGCGGTGGATATCCGGATTGGCCGGATTGGAAAACTGGGTCGGCATGACTGAATTCGGCGTGCTTTCGAGCAACTCATTGGCCTTGGCTATAGCGCCATTCATACCTTTGGCCGGGTCTGTCAGCACCAATTCTGCACCCAGATGAGTGAGCAGTTTGCGGCGCTCGATCGACATGCTTTCCGGCATGGTGAGGATCAGGCGATGTCCGCGTGATG
Source organism: Maricaulis sp. (assembly GCA_029251785.1). Lineage (GTDB taxonomy): Bacteria > Pseudomonadota > Alphaproteobacteria > Caulobacterales > Maricaulaceae > Maricaulis. The sequence continues at coordinate 4,990 of JAQXCQ010000150.1, forward strand.
CGGCGACGAAGGCGAGGCCGATGCCGGTATTGCCGGAAGTTGGTTCGATCATCACAGCGTCCGGTCCGAGCTTGCCGGCCGCCTCGAGCGCGTCGATCATTGCCACACCGATGCGGTCCTTCACGCTGGCGAGCGGGTTGAAGAATTCCAGCTTGGCGAGAATTTTGCCCTTCGCGCCATGCTTGGCCGCGAGATTGGATAATTCAACCAGTGGCGTATCGCCTACGGTATCGGCGATATTAGCATAGACGCGACCGCGCCCGGGTGTGTTGGTCATAGAGAACTCCCAGCAAATTGATTGCAAGACATCTAAGGGTTTGCCCGCAAAATGAAAGGGTTCGGGCAAGATTCTCGCTAGTTTGTGAAAAGGGTTTCGGTGGATATGTGAGTAAAATTAAACTCCGGTTGAACCAAACCCGCCGGTTCCGCGTTGGGTTTCGTCCAGTTCTGTAGCAACTTCCCAGATCGCCTGGGTGACCGGCGCGATGATCATTTGAGCGATGCGTTCGCCACGTTTGACGACAAAATCTTCCTTGCCATGATTGATCAGATTGCAACGAATCTCGCCGCGATAATCGGCATCGACCGTGCCCGGCGTATTGACGCAGGAAATACCGTTCTTGGCGGCAAGGCCTGAGCGCGGGCGGACCTGAGCTTCAAAACCAGCGGGTAAAGCGATAGCAATACCGACCGGGATCAACCGCCACTCCCCGGGCGGTATGGTGACCGGTTCGTTCTCGGGAATGGCAGCGCGCAAATCCATGCCGGCTGATTGCGGCGTCTCATAAGCGGGCAGAGTGAGACCCTGATAGTGGGAAAGTGGTTTGATGCGGACGGAAACGGGTGCGCTCATGTGGGCGTGTCCTCATTGCAAGTGGTGGCGATTGTTTGACTGATTTGCCTGGCAATACGAGCCGCCACCTCCACCTTGGATTCCGACGGCCAATTATCGGTCTGACTGGCGGTGACCCATGTAACCTGATTGTTATCGCCGCCCATCACGTCACCAGACACATCATTGGCGATGATCCCATCGCAGCCTTTGCGCTGCAATTTGCCGCGCGCGTGTTCAATGATGTCGTGCGTTTCTGCAGCGAAACCGATGACCAGATCAGGCCGCATGTCGGCATGATTGCTGATGGTCTTGAGGATGTCCGGGTTTTCGGTAAGCGGCAGGGCGCAGAAATCGGACTTGTCGAGTTTAAGTTTTTTGTCGGCCCGGGATGCGGGCCGCCAATCAGAAACGGCAGCAACACCAATGAAAACATCGGCTGGCAGAGCCGTTTCCACAGCGGCGAGCATTTCGAGCGCTGTTTCCACACGGATGGTCTCAACATTGGCTGGATCGTTGAGCGCAGTCGGACCGGAGATCAGCGTCACGCGCGCTCCGAGAGCGGCGAGAGCGGTAGCGATGGCATAGCCCTGCTTGCCAGATGATCTGTTGGATATGAATCGAACCGGGTCAATCGGCTCGAGTGTCGGGCCTGCCGTGAGCACGATGTGACGGCCGTGGAGCATATCAGGCATTCAATATGGCCTCGATTGCATCCGCGATAACGGTAGGCTCAGACATGCGTCCCGGACCGAATTCTCCACATGCCATATCGCCTTCGTCCGGTCCGACAAATGCAATTCCGTCTTCCATCAGCGTGCGTATGTTGCGCTGCGTGGCCTTGTGTTCCCACATGCGGACATTCATGGCGGGTGCCATCAATACCGGTTTGTCGGTGGCCAGGAGTGCGGTGGAGGCCAGATCATTCGCCAGCCCGTTGGCGGCTTTGGCCATCAGGTCGGCAGTGGCGGGTGCAACAACGACCAGATCCGCTGAGCGAGAGAGCTCGATATGGCCCATCTGGGTTTCATCGGTCAGATCAAACAGCTCGCTGTGAACCTTGTCACCGGAAAGCGACCCGACAGAGAGCGGTGTGACGAATTCTGCTCCGGCTCTGGTTAGGATACATCGGGTGGCTATCCCGCGGCGTTTTAGCTCACGGATCAATTCCAGACACTTATAGGCGGCGATTCCACCCCCTATGATCAGAAGAATACGTCGATCTGACACGGCAACTCCCTGTACTTGCTGCCAACTTGCTCAAGTCTAACTAGCCTGCGCAGCGGTAAAGCCCAAGTGCCAATTGCTCGACATCTTCGTGAACAGAGTTAACCTGCGCCTAGGAATGTCCGGGGAGGGACTTTAATTATGATGATTCCAACGATGATGTTGTCGGCTGTCGCACTGGCTCTGCTGACCTTGTTTGTCTATCTGATGCTGACGATTTTGGGGGTTGGTGCCAAGGCGTCGGGTAAACTCAGCGATGATTATTCGAAGAATAAGTCTGGCACACCACCGCCGGACGGGTTGGCGAATTGGGGGCGAAATCTCACCAATCTGATGGAGCTACCGGTGTTGTTCTACGTTTTGGTCGCATTCCAGGCGATCAATCCCGAGACTATAACCGAGTTGCAGACAATGCTCGCTTTTGCCTTTGTGGTATCGCGTTATCTTCACACCTTGATCCATGTGACGATCAACAACGTGCCCCTGCGCTTTCTGGCGCACAGGGCCGGCTTTGTGATTCTAGCGATCATGTGGGTGCATTTTGGCATGGCACTGATGGCGGCCGGCTAAGTTCTAGCCCAACGTGATAATTGACCAGGTGGCGGCAGCTCCGGCTGCCGCCGCTGCACTCAACCAGGCCAGTCGTATGGCCCAGGGTCGCAGGCTTGGTCCACCGCCGAATTTGAACTCGCCCGCCTTGAGCTTCGCGCCGACGTCGGCCCAGTCCTCAATGGCGCCAGGCAGTCTACGCGCAGCCTCGTGCAGATTTTTTAGGTCTTCCCCCAAATCGCGGATTTGACCCTCAGGGCCCAGTTCTCGCTTCATCCATTGGGCAACGACCGGTTCGGCTGCGGCCCACATGTCTGTCTGTGGGTCGAGAGAGCGAGCTACACCCTCGCACTGGACCATGGTTTTTTGCAGCATCACCAATTCCGGGCGAAGCTTCATGTCGAACAATTCGGTGATTTCGAATAATTGCAACAAGACGCGCGACATCGGCACTTCATCAGCACTCTTACCGAAGATCGGTTCGCCCACGGCCCGCAAGGCGCTTGCGAAATCGTCGACAGAATGCCCGGCTGGGACGTAACCCGCAGCAAAATGAGCCTGGGCTGCGGCGCGATAATCCCGCGTGATGAAGCCATGCAGGATCATCGCAAGAAAGCGACGTTCCGCGCGACCAATGCGCCCCATAATGCCAAAATCTACCGCCCACACATCTGCTGTCACATTGGTGAAGAGATTGCCCGCGTGCATATCGGCGTGAAAAACCCCGTGGTCGAGGGCGGTGGACAGGAAGACGCGCGTCAGGCGCGTGGCCAACGCCTTACGGTCCGTGCCCAACGCATCGATGGCGTCCATTTTGGTGAGAGGAATGCCTTCAACCCATTCCGTTGTCAGGACCCGCTTTGATGATCTCGACCAATCAACCTCAGGGATGAAATATCTGTCGGATGAGGCGGCAGCCTCTCGCAATTCAGAGGCCGATGCGGCTTCCAGCCGCAGATCTGTCTCGAATGTGAGTGATCGAGCGACCGTGTCGACAAATTTGCGTGGTTCCATTCGGCGGCTTGCAGGTGCGAAGCGTTCGGCCAGTGACGCACCCAGTCGCAGGGCGCGAATATCGCGTAGAATGCGTTTCTCAATGTCCGGGCGCAGCACTTTGACAGCTACTTTTCGCCCATCGATGGTCGTCGCCTGGTGAACCTGAGCGATCGATGCGGCGGCTACTGGTGCACTGAATTCCGAAAACAGGTCATCAATCGGGCTGCCAAGTTCAACCTCAACAATGGAGCGCGCTACCTTATCCTCGAAAGCGGGCATGCGGTCCTGCAATCGCCCGAGTCCGCGGGCGAAGCGTTCTCCGACAACATCGCCACGTGTCGCCAATACCTGGCCAAATTTTACGTAGGATGGACCGAGGCGCTCAAGCGCCCGCGCCAGGCGTTCGCCGGGATTGTCGGCGTTATCCTTGCGGGCAAAGAGGCGCATGACGCTGGCAAACCAGCGTATCGGTGCCGGATAAAGCGTCTGGTACTCGGCTGGGAGGATCGCATCGTGACGGGTGAGCGTGAAAGCAGCGCGCGTCAGGCGGAGAAATGAAACAATCGTCGCAAACATCTGGCGTGGGGTTTAGTCCGCCTAGCGCGACTTGGCGAGAGTGACGTGAAGTCGCGGGCAAAAAAACCGATTTTGACTACGCCCAACCAACATGCAGGGCTGCAATGCCGCCCGAGAAATTTGTGTAGCTGACCTGATTAAAACCGGCCTCGCGCAATTCCTCCGCGAAGCTGTCCTGGTCTGGAAAACGGCGAATAGATTCCACCAAGTATTGGTAGCTTTCGCGATCCTTTGCAACCAAGGCCCCTAATTCCGGCATTACATTGAACGACCAGGCATCGTAGATTTTTTCCCAGGCCTTGGAGGTCGGGCGGGTGAATTCGAGGCACAAAAAGCGGCCACCCGGCTTTAAAACCCGACGCATGTCTGTAAGCGCTTTTACTCGATGGGTGACATTGCGGATGCCGGTAGAAATGGTGATGCAGTCGGCGCTTCGATCTTTGAGCGGCAGACATTCGGCATTACCGGTGACCCATTCAATCCGGCCATTATGGGTTTCGCCTAGGCCGCGCTTCACCCCGGCGCGGAGCATTTGTTCGTTGATATCGAGCACGATAGCGCGGGCTTGTCTTGTATCGCTGCGGCGATCCCCGGCACGATCGGCCTTGGTCAAAAAGCTGCGGGCGAGGTCACCGGTCCCGCCGGCGACATCAATATGCAGCTCGCCTGGTTGGGGGTTGGCACGGTTGAGAACCATGTCCTTCCAGACCCGATGTACGCCCAGGGACATTAAGTCATTCATCACGTCGTACCGACGCGCCGATTTGTCGAACACATCGCGGACCAGGCCGGCCTTCTCACCGGTTTTCACATCGGTGAAGCCGAAGGAGACGGTCTCGTCTCGCCCCGCTGTATCGCTGGATTGCTGTGTTTGTGGGTCAGTCATGCCGCACACCCTATCGTAAGCGTTTGGTGGCGGCCACCGGTGCGGCCAGCATTCTGACAGGCGTCTTGTCGCAGGATGGCTTGATGCATGGTTGCGGTTGCTGTTAGGCCTGAAGCTCGCAAAAGCGGAGGCCAATATGCCCGAACTGCCTGAGGTTGAGACTGTGCGCCGTGGTCTGACGCCTGCCATGCAAGGCCGGCGGATAGAGCGTGTGGAGCAGAATCGACCCAATTTGCGCTTTCCGTTTCCCGACCGGTTTGTCGAGCGTTTACAGGGGCAGGTGGTTGAGCGCCTGGACCGTCGCGCGAAATATCTCCTGATTAGGTTGTCCGGTGGCGAGACGCTGTTGTCTCACCTGGGTATGTCTGGACGGTTTACGATCGAAACGGGTGACGCGATACCGCGCCCTGAGCTCATTCATGCCTCTCCGGCTAATCCCAAGCATGATCATGCGGTGCTGTACCTGCAGGGCGATGTGGTTATTCGCTACAATGACCCCCGCCGCTTTGGCTTTATGACTCTGTTTGACAGCGAGGATGAAGACGAGGTGTCGTTTTTGGCCGATTTGGGGCCGGAGCCAAATTCAAACGAATTTTCAAGCGTGGTTTTGGGTGCGGCGTTGAGAGGCAAAAAGGCGCCGATCAAAATGGCGCTACTTGATCAGCGGGTCGTGGCTGGCCTCGGCAATATTTATGTCTGCGAGGCCTTGCATCGATCGGGTATTAGCCCGCGTCGGGAATCGCGAACGATACCCGGAACACGGGCAGAGCGGCTGGCGGTGGCCGTACGTGATGTGATCAATGAGGCGATTGAGGCTGGCGGCTCCTCGCTCAAGGACTTTGCCTCGACCGATGGGGCTCTTGGTTATTTCCAGCACCGGTTTCGCGTCTATGGGCGCGAGGGTGATGCTTGTGTAACCGAGGGGTGCGACGGAGAAATAAAACGGATCGTCCAATCGGCCCGGTCGACGTTTTATTGTTCGAAGTGCCAGCGATAGTTCGATGTCGTTCTGGCAATGTGGGATTCAGGATCTGCCCATCCCATATTCATGCACGCAATCACCCCATATGGTTCACACGACATATTTCGTTGTTTTAGTTGGTTCGGAAAAATTATGATGAATAACAAGATTTTACGCGCGGGAATCTTTGGCGTCACGGCGTTGGCCAGCTTCGCTCTGGCACCTTTCGCCACGGCCCAGCAAGCTGATGGACCGGCGCTTTGGCATTTATCGGATGAAGATTCCGATATCTACATTTTTGGAACGATTCATATATTGCCGCCGGAGCTGGAATGGCGAAATGCGCGCATCGACGCAGCTTTTGCCTCTGCCGACACAGTTTATTTCGAGACGCCGAGTGATGAAGCCGCACAACAGGCCATGCAGCCGCTCGTGATGCAATTGGGTTTGAATCACGACGGACGCACGTTGTCCAGCATGCTCGATGAAGAGACCAACATACAATTCCAACGCGTGGCCGGTTCGATGGGCCTGCCTGCCGCAAACCTTGAACCATTCAAGCCCTGGGTAGCGAGTTTAACGGTCACGGTGACTTATATTAGGTCATTGGGCCATGACCCCAGCTCCGGAGTTGAGCAAGTGTTGACGGCCGAGGCTGTGTCCGCGGGTCAAAGTATCGGGTACTTCGAAACACCCGAGCAGCAATTGCACTTTTTTGCGGACATGCCTGAAGACGTTCAGGTTGAAGCACTGTCTCTTGGGCTGGGTCAGATCGAGGATGGAACCGTTGCCGAAATGATGACTCATATGGATGAGAGCTGGGCCAGTGGCGATATTGCGGCCATGAATTCTCTCATGAATGACGATATGCGCGACGAAACGCCGGAGTTCTACGAGGCGTTGATCGTCAACCGAAACCGCAATTGGGTGGGTCAGGTCGAGGAAATTTTGGAGGGCTCCGGAACGGCCTTTATTGCTGTGGGAGCAGGGCATCTGGCGGGCGATGACAGTTTGATTGGCATGCTGCGGGCGCGCGGCCTGGAGATTTCTGGATCGTAAGTTTTGGAAAAAAGTGATGCGTGCGACTCCCCCTAACGCTTCACCCGCCGCTCTTGGTGGGTTATAGCGGCGCGGAATTAAATGCGCGGGGGGAACCGCGACGTCACACGGAGTGCCTATATGGCCTACAAGACGATCCAGGTGAAGACAGAGGGACGCGTTGGGGTGATTACCCTTGACCGCCCACAGGCAATGAATGCGCTCTGCGATGAGCTGACGGGCGAACTCTGCGACGCTCTGACAGCCTTTGAGGGCGATAGCGATGTGGGCTGTGTTGTGCTCACGGGCTCTCGTAAAGCCTTCGCTGCCGGTGCCGACATCAAGGAATTACAGGCGCGTGATCATGTTGGCATGTTCATGCACGATCCATTTGCCCTGACTTGGGAGTCTGTGTCGCGCTTTCGCAAGCCGATCATTGCAGCCGTCTCCGGCTATGCATTGGGTGGCGGATGTGAAGTGGCAATGATGTGTGATTTCATCATTGCCTCTGACACAGCGAAATTTGGTCAACCGGAAATCAATCTGGGTGTGATGCCCGGTTCGGGTGGTACGCAGCGCTTACCGCGCGCGGTTGGTAAGGCCAAAGCGATGGATATGTGCCTGACTGGCCGGATGATGGATGCCGCAGAAGCGGAGCGTGCCGGACTCGTATCTCGCATTGTCAGCGCGGATGACCTTCTTGACGTCGCCATGGAAGCTGCAGAAACAATTGCCAGCAAATCAATGCCCGTCGCGATGATGACCAAGGAAGCGGTAGACCGCTCCTTTGAAATCGGGCTGACCGAAGGCGTTCGCTATGAGCGTCGCGTATTCCAATCGCAGTTCGCACTGGATGATCAAACCGAGGGAATGGACGCTTTTGTTGAGAAGCGCACCCCTCATTTCAAACATCGATAGGGTTTATTCCGCAGAGTCGGTTGACGCCCCCCGTTCAAAGGCCTATTAGCCGCCGCTCACGGATTTTGCCGGGCGCTCGCGACCCGGCCACACAAAGAGGTTACGCCATATGGCCAACACATCATCGGCCAAGAAAATGGTCCGCAAGATCGCACGTCGCACCGAAGTCAACAAAACACGCCGCTCACGCATGCGTACTTTTGTTAAAAAGGTTGAGCTGGCGATTGAAGCAGGCAACCAGGCCGAAGCGAAAACAGCTTTGGTTACCGCCGAATCAGAAATGATGCGTGCTGTCGGCAAGGGTATTCTTCACAAGAATACCGGGTCCCGCAAAGTTTCGCGCCTGTCTGCCCGCGTCAAAGCGATGGCGGCCTGATCCAACTGGATCAAGACGGATTATCAAAACGCCTGGGACTCGCGTCCCGGGCGTTTTTCTTTGCCTTGTGTTTCGATGAAGTGTTCTGAGCTCGCCGGTTGGCTTCGCTACAACAATCTGTTTCTAGGATAAATTATTATTCTCTGCACGCAGCCCTTGCGAAGTTGGTAAATCGATGAAACCGCCACTGAATTGGCGTTCATTAGGCCCACAAATTGAACTGCTTAGCTTACCAAATTGTCATGTGCATTTCGCAACCATCGGCGCTGTTTGTGGTTTCTCGTGTCAAGCGAAGAATCTCTAATTTTTGACGTTGAATCCTGTTGACCCAAATCCGGGAAAGCGTCACGTTCTAGGGACTGAGGGCGGTCAATTCGAAACCCATTCCAATGAGATTCAGCGCGCGTGCTGTCAGCGCTGATGGCGGGGGAATTGTGCCAATTTACAATAGTTTATCTTCGCCTCGAAGCGAAGATCACCTATAGGGTGAAAGAACATGGCGCTGAACAAAATGGCAGTTGCAGAAGCAAGTCCGGTTGCGTTTGAAGTCGACAGTGAAATTTCAATATCCGAAATCTGGCGCGAGGTGCGCTCGCGTCTTCGTTCGGAATACGGTGCTGCCATCTATGCGCAAGAAATCGCGCGACTTAGGGTCCGCCTTGCGCGCTCTGGTGATGTGATTGTTATTGCGCCGAGCACATTCGACTGTGCCTGGGTTGAAGACCATGCGGGCGCGCGGATCCGTGCCATTTGGGCGGAGCTTGACACCGAGCCACGTGAAATTCTTGTCCGGGCCGAAAGTCAAACGCAGCCACAATCGCAGGCTGCAAGTGCTGATGCTGTGACGGCACGACAGGCGGACGCATCAAATACAGGACGCGGTCAAACGACGGCGAGTTCTGAAAAGGAAAACCGCTTTACGTTTGATACATTCCGAGTTGGGCCGGCGAATGAGCTGGCAGCGGCAGCGGCGCGGACCATTATTGGCTCACCTGTCCCGCCGTTCAATCCGGTGTTTTTCTATGGCGATTACGGGGTTGGCAAGACGCATTTGATGCACGCTGTGGCAGCCGCCGCAGAGCGGAGCGATCAGCAGTGTCGGGCCCTTTATCTGACTGCGGAAGAATTTTTAACGGGATTTGTAACCGCCATGAAAGCGCGGGATACGATTTCCTTTAAGGAAACGGTTCGCAATGTAGATGTTTTGCTGATCGACGATGTGCATTTCATCGCCGGAAAGCCAAAAACCGAAGACGAATTTTTGCATACGATTGCGGCCCTGATTGCCGAGAATAAGCAGGTTGTTCTGGCGTCGCATCGGCAGCCCTCTGATTTGCAGATCAATGACGACAAGCTACGGTCGCTGCTGACGGGTGGCTTGGCTTGTCCGCTCGGCAAGCCTGATCTTGATCTGCGTCGTCAAATTCTTGACTGTAAAATCGCGCAGGCAAAATGCCACTATCCAGTATTGGACGTGCCGGAATCTGTCCGGGATTTTCTGGCGGCAAGGATCACATCCAGCGCTCGTGAGCTCGAAGGTGTCCTCAATAATGTCATTTGTCGGACAGCCCTCTTGGGTTTGCCCGTTACATTGGATGCGGTATCGAGCGCGCTGCGAGAGCTGTCGTTAAGTTCTGAGCGTCGTCTGACGGTTGATGATATACAAAAATCTGTGGCGACCCATTTTGGGGTTACGCCCGCGGATATTTGTTCCAAGCGGCGGACGCAATCGGTCGTGCGTCCGCGGCATATAGCCATGTATCTCGCTAAAACCATGACCACGCGGTCGCTGCCTGATATCGGTCGCCGTTTTGGTGGGCGGGACCATTCCACTGTCATCCATGCGGTCAATAAAGTGACTGCAATGATTGATGCCGGTGACCCTGTTGCCCAGGATATTGAGGTTTTGACCCGCGAATTGCGTGGATAAATCGCTTCTGAACGCGTCTCTGCTGGACAAAACTCTTGCAGTGACGCGTTTTCATGTATCCTGTCTGTCCCATCCTTTTTGGTGTCGACGGATATTTTGTCTCCGGCACTGCCAACCATCACGTTGAAAGCGGAACGCGAGACATGAAGCTGACAATCGAGCGTGCGACGCTCTTGAAAGCCCTTGGCCATGTTCAAGCCGTGGTCGAACGCCGAAACACAATCCCGATCCTGTCGAATGTGCTGATCTCTGCAGGCGCAGACGGCGTCAGTTTTGCGGCAACGGATTTGGACATCGAAATTCTTGAGACGACGGATGCTGTCTGTGACAGTGAAGGTATCGTCTCGGCTCCGGCGCATACCCTGTACGATATTACGCGGAAGCTTCCGGACGGCGCTGATGTCACATTGGAGATGTCCGGCGACGATCCGCGGCTGACGCTCAAGGCGGGAAGGTCCGACTTTTCCCTGCCGTCTTTGCCGCCGGGTGATTTTCCGGTCATGCCAACCGAGGACCTCGAGCACGCCTTCACAATTGAAGCCGGGGAATTGGCGCGGCTGATCGACAAGACTCGTTTTGCTATTTCGACCGAAGAAACACGCTTTTATCTCAATGGCATCCATTTGCATGCTGCCGAGCAGGATGGTCGCAAGACCCTCCGGGCGGTTGCAACGGATGGCGTTCGTCTGGCCCTTGCCGAGATGGATCTGCCCGACGGCGCGACTGGCATGCCCGGCGTCATTGTGCCGCGCAAGACGGTTCAGGAAGTGCGGCGCCTTCTCGAAGATGCAAATGATGATGTGGAAATTTCAGTCTCCGAGGGCAAGATTCGCTTCCGCCTGGGTAAGGCGGTTTTGACCTCCAAGCTGATCGACGGATCTTTTCCGGATTACGAGCGCGTTATTCCGCGCGGGAATACGCGCGTTATGTCGGTTGAGAACAAACGTTTTGCCGAGGCCGTTGATCGTGTCGCGACTATTTCAGTAGAGAAATCCCGGTCGGTTAAATTGTCGGTCGGACCGGACACTTTAACGCTTGCTGTGAATAACCCTGAGAGCGGGCAGGCGACGGAGGAGTTAGCCGTTTCCTATTCCGATGAAGGGTTCGCAATCGGCTTTAATGCTCGCTATATGCTGGATGTTGCGTCACAAATTCAGGGTGATGAAGCGCAATTCCATTTCGCAGACTCAGCATCACCAGCGCTCGTAACCGATCTCAAAGATCCTGATGCGCTGTTTGTGCTTATGCCATTGAGAGTGTGACAGAAGGCCGACCCGACACATTCAATTCAGACTCGCCACCCTCCGGGGCGGCGAATACGGAGCCTGCCGCCGTCCGGTCGTTGCGATTGACAGATTTTCGCTGTTATCAGGCGCTGGATCTTTCTCTGGATGTCAGTCCGGTTGTGCTGTTTGGGGAGAATGGCGCCGGAAAAACCAACCTTTTGGAAGCGATATCCTTTCTATCGCCTGGCCGTGGGATGCGTTCTGCTGGCGCGGACGGCGTCGCACGGAAAGCGGGCATTGATCGCGCGAAGGAATGGGCGGTGTTTGCCGAGGTCGAAACGAAGTTTGGTGAATACCGACTGGGTGTCGGAGCCCGCGAAGGCGGGAGGCGCACGAACCGTATTGATGGAGATCCCGCCCAACAGGGGGCTTTGGCGCGTATTCTACCAATGATCTGGCTCACGCCCGCCCAGGATCGATTGTTTGCCGGACCCAGGGCGGACCGGCTGAAGTTTTTCGATCGATTGGTCTATGCGGCTGATCCAGCGCACGCTGATGCCGCATCCGCCTATGAAAAGACGCGTGTTCGCCGCCAGCGCTTGTTGGATGAGGGGCGTACGGATCCGGCATGGTTGGATGCCATTGAGATCGAGATGGCCGGACACGGGGTAGCAATGGCCTCCGCTCGCTTGGATGCCTTGGCGCGCCTGCAGGCGGAAATCGACCGGCGAGATGGGGGGGTGTTCCCGCAGGCCGAGCTTTCTCTGGATGGAGCGGTTGAGGTCGACATGGCCGAAGGGTTGATGGCTGGTGAAGCCGAGGACCGGTTCGCCGCTGCTCTATACGAGGGGCGCCAGCGCGATGCTATCGTGGGTCGAACATTGACACGTGGACCCCACAGGACTGAGTTGGTTGCGCGTCATCGTGGCAAGGACCAAGCGGCCGCAGATTGTTCGACCGGCGAGCAAAAAGCACTGATTTTGACGCTTGCACTTGCTCAGGGACGGGTCCTTGCCGGTCAGGGTGGTGCCGCGCCATTGCTTTTGCTGGATGAGGCTTGTGCGCATTTGGACCAAATACGACGCGAAGGCTTGGCACGGGAAATTTGCGATAGTGGATCCCAAACCTGGATGACGGGTGTGGAGCGAAGTTTGTTTGAGGCATTCGACAATCGGGCCCAATTCTTGAAGGTGAATCAGGCCCAAGTGGAGTCGTTTTAGGCAGCTTGCATGTCTAGCGCCGCATCGTCTTCGGCGTGGCGTTGAACCGTTGCCATCATCAAACCATATCCGATATCGACGAGAATATGCAGGGCAATACAGGGCCATAGAGATCCTGATACGATGAACATGACTGTGAAGATTAGGCTGATCGGAATGAGCTGGAGCATGCCGCGGAGCCCCTGATAGGCATGGGCGAGAATAAAGAGCGAAGCAGCAGCGACGCCAGCAAACCAAATTGGCATCCAGAGAGCCAGTGTGGTGATCAAAAACCCGCGAAAAACCACTTCTTCGGTAATACCAGCTGTGACGGAGGTCAGTAAAAAGCTACGCAATTCTCTTGGTGTTTCGGGCTTAACGAGATCGATATCGCCGGCCTGCGAAATTTGCTTCTGGAAACCCTGCCTGGCCTTTGGGGATGTCTGCATGACGAGTAAGTTCCAGGCAAAGTATAGTGCGGCGAAGGCCGTCAATCCGGTGATGACCCAAAACCCGATGGATGCGCTGTTTTGAAAGCCGAGCGCCTCGAAGCTCCGACCGGATACAAACCAAAGAATAACCGTAACCGCCGCGAGCCCCCAAAGTTGAATCATCGTCTTATTGTAGAGGGGGACACGCTTGTCTGGCCGGGTTTGTCGGTCTAGCCACTCTTTGTATTTTCGGTGAGTCATGGCGCCATGAAGCAGAAATGCGAGAATGATGATGAGGCCTGCGAGCAAGGCGGGTTCGCTGGTAAGTTGTGTGAAAAGTTCGGTCATGTTGGCTCCTGGTTCGCGATGTGCGACATCCGGTTTGACAAGGTCGATTGATCTGTGATTTGCAAGGCAATAGATTATGTGAACGCGAATTCGCATTCACATATATGAAAAGCGATGTTCCCCGTCAAGGGTGGAGGCGAAAATTAATGGCAGAGGGTGTGAAGCCAGCGACGCAGAAGCGATCCCGTGAAACGCGGGACAAGCTTGTGCGGGCACTGGAAGTAGAGTTGCGTTCGCGCGCGTTTGACCAGATATCTGTGGCCGATATTGCTAAGCAAGCCGGCTTGTCCGTCGGCAGTGTTTATCGCCGTTTTGAGAATAAAGACGCCTTTATCCCGGTAATTTTTGAGATCTACCAGGCACGCCTGATGGAGTTCAATAGTAATCCGGAAACCCAGGTTCGGGTCGAGCCAGAGTTCGGGTTGAGGCAAGCCTTGCACACGATCGCCCGATCCGGATGGGAGTTTTTGGTGCCTGAGGCCCATATCATTCGGGCGGCGCATCTCTATGGGCGCTTACGGCCCGATTTGATTGGGGATGAATGGGACGCTCTATTAGAGGCGTCTGTGGAGGGCTATATGAAGGCTCTCGAAGAGTTCTCCGACGAAATAAAGCGCCCAATCAATCGTGAAACAGCTGAGCTGGTCACCTATGTTTTCAGCTCGATCTATGTCGAAAAGGGATTGTATCCTAAGGACGGGCCAGGAGCGATCGTCTCAATCGACGGCGACAAATTTGCGATCGAAATGGCTGAGTTTATATACGGTTATCTTGTGACGGAGCCCGCTTCATGAGTCCGGAGAATTTGCTGCTATTCGCCGGGGCACTGCTCATCCTGTTTGTAACGCCCGGGCCCGGCATTGCAGCCATGATTGCGAGAACGCTGGATGCAGGGCCCTGGAATGCCGCAACTTATGGGGCGGGCATTCTGACCGGTGATATGTTTTGGTTCACCCTTGCTGTGACTGGGTTGAGCGCCATTGCTGAACAATTGGGAGCGTTTTGGCTCTTCGCAAAAGTGGTCGGTGTCAGCTATCTACTCTGGATTGCGGGGCGGGCGTATTGGAGCGCATGGACTGGCGCACGACCCAAGCCCATATTTGCCACCGGTTCGAAACGTGGTCTGGCGGCGACATATCTGGCCGGCATCGCAATGCCGCTCTCCAATCCCAAGCCGATCATTTTCTATTTAACCCTAGTACCGGCCTTTCTTCCGCTCTCGGAAATAACTCCGGCAAATTACGCTGTGATGCTGCTTCTCATGACCGTGCTGGCCGTCCCGACGGCCGGTTTTTACATCGCATTGGCACATAGGGCCCGAGACTGGCTGACAACACCGCAAGTCCGGCGTGGAGCTGACATTCTGACCGGTTCTGTGATGCTGGCAATTAGCCTGGTTCTGGTCTTTCGATAGCGCGATTTCGAGGACAAATGAAAAACTGCCTATAAAGACTCGCGCGCGTGCGCGCACGGATGGCCAGCCGGCGCGAAGCAGGGTACAAAATGGCCATGAGCGAAACACCGAATCAAGAATACAGCGCCGACTCGATCAAGGTCCTCAAAGGGCTCGATGCCGTGCGCAAGCGTCCCGGAATGTATATCGGCGATACCGATGACGGTTCCGGCCTGCACCACATGGTCTATGAGGTTGTCGATAACGCGATCGATGAAGCCCTGGCGGGACATTGTACGGCCGTAACGGTTGTGCTGCACGCTGACGGATCTGCAAGTGTGCGCGATGATGGACGCGGTATCCCTGTCGATATGCACCCTGAGGAGGGAGTGTCTGCCGCGCAGGTGATCATGACCCAATTGCATGCTGGCGGAAAATTCGATCAGAATTCCTACAAAGTCTCCGGCGGTTTGCACGGTGTGGGCGTTTCCGTGGTGAATGCGCTGTCTGAATGGATGGATCTTCGTATCTGGCGCAATGACAAAGAGCATTATATGCGCTTCCGTCATGGTGAGGCAGACGAGGATCTCGCCGTGGTTGGCGATGCCAGTGGGCAGAAGGGGACCGAAGTCCGTTTCTACCCATCGGACGCGACCTTCTCGATGATCGAATTTGATCACGATACCCTGCTGCACAGATTGCGTGAGCTGGCTTTTTTGAATTCCGGCGTGAAGATTGTCCTACGGGATGAACGTCCCGCAGAGGCGACGGAAGAAGTCTTGGTTTATGAGGGCGGTGTTGCAGCTTTTGTGTCGCATCTGGATCGCTCCAAAACGCCATTGTTTACACCCCCTGTCCTCATCCATGGCGACAAGGACGGCGTGAATGTAGAGGCAGCGCTGGAGTGGAATGACAGCTATCACGAGAACGTTCTCTGTTTCACCAACAATATTCCCCAGCGGGATGGCGGGACGCACCTGGCCGGTTTCCGGGGTGCTCTGACGCGTGTGATCAATAATTACGCGAATTCCTCGGGTTTGGCGGCGAAGGCCAAGATTTCGATCAGCGGCGAGGATGCGCGTGAGGGCCTGACCTGCGTGCTTTCTGCCAAAGTGCCTGATCCGAAATTTTCTTCCCAAACCAAGGACAAGCTTGTCTCGTCTGAAGTGCGTCCGGCAGTCGAGGGTATCGTCGGCGAAGCCCTTTCGGAATGGTTTGAGGAACACCCGGCCGAGGCCAAACAAATCGTTGGCAAAATTATCGAGGCCGCAGCTGCCCGTGAAGCGGCCCGCAAGGCGCGTGAGTTGACGCGGCGGAAGTCGGCGCTGGATATCACCTCGCTCCCGGGCAAGCTGGCGGATTGCCAGGAGAAGGACCCGGCTAAATCCGAAATCTTCATAGTGGAGGGTGATTCCGCGGGTGGTTCTGCCAAGCAAGGCCGAAATCGTGAGAACCAGGCCATTCTCCCGCTTCGGGGTAAAATCCTCAATGTCGAGCGTGCGCGGTTCGACAAGATGCTCGGCTCTGAACAAGTCGGTACCCTGATTACCGCACTGGGCGCGGGTATTGGTCGTGACCAGATTGATTACGAAAAATTGCGCTACCACAAGGTCATCATCATGACCGATGCGGATGTCGATGGTGCGCACATTCGAACTCTATTGCTGACCTTCTTCTTCCGCCAGATGCCTGAGCTGATCGAGCGCGGCTTTTTGTATATCGCCCAGCCACCGCTCTACAAGATCACGCGTGGCCGATCTGAGCGCTATGTGAAGGATCAGCCGGAGATGGATGCCTACCTCATTGAGGAAGGCGTCAGCGAAGCCAGTCTAACGTTGCGCAATGGTGAAGTGCTTGCCGGACAGGATCTTGCGGCGCGTGTTGATACGGCGGGTAAGGTAAAATCATCGGTCTTGCGCATGAAGGCCCGCGCACCGGAGTTTGCGCTTGAGGCCGCCGCGCTTGCCGGCGCGCTGGTTGAAAAACCGGATGCCGAATCTCTCGCCCGTACAGCGGTTCAACTCAATGCGTCCGCGGATGAAGGCGAAAAGGGTTGGTCTGCCCGCGTGGATGACGAAGAAAACCTGGTGATGGAGCGTGTTGTGCGCGGCGTCACGGAGAGGGTTGTTCTAGACCTCAACCTTCGCGTCAGCCCGGATGCAAGACGTCTGACCGAGCGCGCCCTGCTAATCGCGGAGGATTATTCCGGCACGTCTGAGTTTGTCACCAAGGGCGAAACAACGCTCATCAACACACCAAGTCAACTCGTTGATTCGGTGATTGCTGCGGGTACTAAGGGTATGAAGTTCCAGCGCTATAAGGGGCTGGGTGAGATGAATCCTGATCAGCTCTGGGACACAACTCTTGATCCCGATGCGCGTTTGTTGCTGCAAGTTTCTATCAACGCTGCCGATACCGCCGATGAGCTGTTCTCGAAGCTGATGGGCGATGTGGTGGAGCCACGGCGTGAATTTATCCAGGACAATGCCCTGGAAGCAGAGGTTGACGCCTGATCCGGATAGCTAGGTCGCGATTTGTTTTACGGAACAGATGTGATCCTTATAGGAATCCAGCACGTCTTGAGGGATGTGCGGAGTCCCAAGCAGGGGTTCATAGAAGTTTTCCAATAGATGGGCGCGCAATCGATCGCTTATTGGAATAACGGCAAATTCATCTTCAATCTGGGTGGTCACCACGCCGCAGATTTCATTTAAAATATCGTCAGTTCCAAATTCTGCGACCCTGCGCGCGGCCCAGCGTGTGCTGGTCTTGTAGTGATTCAGAAATGCGCGACGCTCGACTTCGGCAAACCCGGGCAGGCCCTCGAGCCCGCTCCATGCCTCCTCCAGCAAGTTGAGCTGTCGATTGATCAGCCCAAGCTGGGTTCGCCGGCGCCCAAGTGACGGATTTTTCAGGGCGTCATTGTTTGTGATGGTGTTGATGGCGGTATCAGAGGGCGTCGGGGCGTCGAGCGCGGTGCTATAGGTCTTCCAAAATTGATCCGGCTCGGACCGCAATTGGTCGGTGGACAGGAAAATGACCTCGTCGAAATGGGCCTCCAACAAGGACTTGATCCGCTTAAGATCAAGAACAGATTCAATCAATACCGCGTTGGTTTTGGAGAAGGCTTCGCCATTTTGCGACAAACCTTCCTTAAGCGATTGTTCGTGACAAGCGCGGATCCAATCCAAAGGATTTCGCACAAAAATCAGTGCCTTACGCGAAAGTGACGATTCACCGATAATGCGAATTGCTTCTTTTTGAACCTGAGGGATCAGGTGCTGCATGCTCGGTGTTCGGACAAATGCCCAGGTAAGCGCTTCGGACGAGGCGACCATGGTGGTGCCGGGTTGGGCGGTGATATTTGTGCGGAATGGCGGGATGGAACCTGCCTTACCTGCGGCGATCAATGTATGAATACTTTCCGCCATCTGGGTCAAATTCAGGCATGTATATTGCGGGTCGAGAGTCCAGACATTTTGAATAAATGTGCTGGCACATTTTCCGAGACCGAAATGCACAAAAAGAGCGGAATTTGAATCAGGCATGGGTTGAAAATTTCAATTTGAGTGATCTTATTCCCAAGAAATAATATGCGAAAAACAAAAATTCAACCCTCGAGGGTAATTTTTTGGTAGATGTAAATAGTGCTTATTATCAATGTTTTAGAGTATTTTTGTTACGTGAATATGCGTCAAAATTCCTCGATTTTCAGCCGATGCTGCCCGGGGGCGCCCGGTTCGTGCACCGGTTCGGCGCACCTCAATCCTATTGACCCAAATGCAACCTCTCGGCACTAGATTGACGCCATGACGACGCCGATATCATTGTGGCGCGAGCGTGTGGACTCGGGGCAGCTGACAGCGGATGCAGACCAGGAAAGGGTTGCATTGGCGCTGACGGACCTGTCGGTGCGTCTGAAATCCTGGAAGCCCGGTAGAAAGCCGCTTTTTGGCAAGGCCAAGCCGTCCCCGCGTGGATTATATCTGTGGGGCGGGGTGGGGCGCGGCAAGTCGATGTTGATGGATATCTTCATCGACCAAGCGCGGATAGCTCAGAAGCGCCGGGTGCATTTTCATGAATTCATGCAGGACGTCCACACGCGCATCGGCGTTTGGCGGGCGCTTGATCGGGGTCAGCGCAAGCGTCGCAAGGAATATGTTCGCGATGCGGGTGACGACCCGATCCCACCGGTCGCCAGGGCTTTGGCGCGTGAGGCACGTTTGTTGGCATTTGACGAGTTTCAAGTCAGCGATATTGCCGATGCGATGATTTTGGGGCGTTTGTTTGATTGTTTGTTTGCCGAAGGTGTGGTCGTTGTTGCCACCTCCAATCGGCATCCCGATGACCTCTACAAGAACGGCATTAACCGGCAATTGTTTGAGCCATTTATTTCCGCGTTGAAGGTTCGTCTGGAGCCTATTTCCCTTGATGGCGAGACCGATTACCGCTTGCAACAATTGCAAGCGGCTCCGGTCTATTATTGCCCACTTGATGAGGCTGCCAATGTGGCGATGCGTGCAGCCTGGACGCGTTTGACCCAGGGCGCGGCGGCGCAATCGTGTGTCCTTCGGGTTCAGGGGCGCGATCTGAGAATCGAGCGCGAGGCGGCCGGCGTGGCACGTTTTGGGTTTGAGGAATTGTGCGCACGTCCCTTGGGTGCGGCGGATTATTTGGCGATCGCTGGGCGCTTTCATACGGTCTTGCTGGAAGATGTTCCGGTGATGACGGCCGACAAACGCAATGAAGCCAAGCGCTTCGTCACACTGATCGATGCGCTGTATGAGGCAAAGGCGAAGCTTGTCATGAGTGCGGCGGCCGAACCCTCACAACTATACCCAGCCGGCGATGGCAATTTCGAGTTTGAACGTACCGCGTCGCGCCTGATCGAGATGCGGAGTGAAGCTTATCTTTCCGCGGATCGAATTGAGCTTGTAGACTGAGTTTAACCCAATTCAAACGTGGTGATGCCCCAAACCTGCTCCAGTGGGAGCGATGGTGGATTGCCGCGATACATCCGGGCGGTTTCGAACACCGGGGATAAGCCGTGTTTGTCGGCGAGGACAAGCGCCGCTTTATTGGGTTCTGGGACGTCCAGATAAATCGTGGACTTACCGACATGGTGACAGAGGCCCCGGAAGAGCGCCTCGGCCCCTGTCACGGTGGGGGCAAGGAGGGGGCCTATTTTGTGCCCGTCATGACATTTTCGGATCGTTCCCCAACCGACGGGTATTCCATTCTCCTCCAGTAACAGGCTGAAACGGCTACTTATATCATTTCTCGCCCAAAGGGTTGTGAAGGCTTTTCGCGGCGCCGGGCACAGATTTTGGTCGAGGTGCACGATGTGGTGCATGACAGGGGGTGTAACGGGTGTGACACTATCGCCACCCACGGTGTCGATTTCGACACAACCGCCAAAGCGAATATTTCGGTGGGCGAGGACAAATCCGGATTTTCGATAATTGTCCTGTTGGTCGATGACACCATCGAGGCCGATTGTGCGATCGCCGAGAAATTCCATCCCCGCCTGCCAGATTTTCCAGCCCAGACCTTGTCCACGAAATTTGGGGGCACAGATGTAAAAACCCAGGAAGGCGTAGTCGCTGCCATAGCGCACGACGGAGATGACGCTGGCCGGTTCGCCATCAACTTCGCCAATCAGGAAACCTTCCGGATCGGCGGCGTAAAACGGGTCGACATCGTCGAGGCCGGGATTCCAGCCTTCCTGGCGCGCCCATTCGCTGGCGAGTTCGAGGTCGGCGCGGGTCATGGTGCGGATGGTGAAATTCATGGCGTTTCCGGAAATATGGTTATGCGGTTTTGGGCGGTGGACAAGCGGGGGAGTTGGCGTGATTTTGCTGTCCTGATTTTCTACCAGCCGGAGTTCTGCATGTCCCGTTCGATCACGCTCAATGAAACCCTGACCGATTACATTCGCAAGGCCAATCGCGCGGAGCACGCGGCACTGGCGCGATGTCGGGCCGAGACCGATGCGATGGGCGATGTGGCGGTGATGCAAATCAGCCCGGAACAGGGGTCATTCTTGCAGATTTGTGCGCGGCTGGTGAAGGCCAAGATCGCCGTCGAAGTGGGCGTGTTCACCGGCTATTCGGCGCTGGCCACGATGCTGGCCATGGTCGACATGCATGGCGATGCGGCGAAGCTGTATGGCTGCGATATCTCCGAAGATTATACCGACCGCGCCAAATCCTATTGGGACGAGGCCGGCGTGGGCGAGCAGATCGAACTGCGCATTGGCGATGGCCGCGACACGCTAGGCGGCTTGATCAATGACATTGCCGGCCAGGCCGACATGATGTTCATCGACGCCGATAAAACCGGCTATGACAACTATTTCGAAGCTGGCCTTAAGCTGCTGCGACCCGGCGGCATCATCCTGTTTGATAATGTTTTATGGTCTGGTCACGTCGCCGACCCAGCCCAGGTGGCTGCGGATCCCGACACTGCCGCACTGAACGCGCTGGCCAGCAAGGTCCGTGATGATGACCGCGTGGACATGGCGTTTACGTCGATTGGTGATGGTATCTTGATGGCGATCAAGCGCTAGTTCTGGGTGACGCGCCGGGGCTATGTATAAAAACGTCATCCCAGCGAAAGCTGGGACCCAGCTTGCACACACCAGCGCCTTTCAATCTGGGTAATAGCTTTCGCTGGCATGACGGTTTGTGAGCGGAAATGCACAAAACCAAAATGTAACCTTGACGACCCATCATGTAACGCATAGGTTCCATGTAACTTGAGAGTTACATGAGGAGTGCGTTATGGATGAAGTCAGCAAGTTGATCGGGCAGAGAAACACCATGTTGTTCTGGGTCGCGATTTCGTTTGCGGTCTGGCAGGGCGGGCAATTGGCTGATGAGATTGTGCATCTGCGCGGCTGGGGAACGGAGATGAGCAATCTGGTGATCCCGTTTGCCGTTTTGATCGGCGCTTTGGGCTGGGTGGCGGCGATGATCATGATGCTCAATTATGCCGGCAAGCTGGGCAGGAGCCGCAAGCAGGCGGTGATTCAGGATGAGGCGTATGGCCAGGACCAGGCGAAGGCGTTTCGCATCGGCTATATCACGTTGATTGCCGTCATTTCCGGTCTGATGGCAATGGATTTGATGATTGATTTTACGGCTTCGATTGCGATCCGGATTCTGCTGATTGTAGGAATTTCCGTACCGATTTTGGTGTTTGCCAGCATTAATCGCGCGGATGCGGAGGAGGCGGCTTGAATCCGCACATCCTCAATAACCGCCTCAAGGAATTGCGCGCCCGCAATAATCTCACCCAGGCACAATTGGCCGAAGCGGTGGGCGTGACGCGCAAGACGATCAATACGGTCGAGAACCGGGTGTTTATTCCGTCGACCGTGTTGGCGCTGAAGCTGGCGAAGGCGCTGGATGTGTCGGTGGAGGAATTGTTTTCGCTGGAGGAGGAGTAGCGCCCACCCTTCCAGCCATCACCGTCATCCCAGCGAAGGCTGGGACCCAGATTACACATACCGGCGCTTTTCAATCTGGGTGCTGGCTTTCGCCAGCATGACGTTTTGTCTGTCCTGCCAAGTCAGCGTTACGCCACGCGCAAATCGGCCAGCACCTTGTCCAGGATCTCATATCCAGCACCCCAGCCCTTTCTCATATTGCCCATGACTTTGGCAAAGCAGGCCAGTTCGGCGTCGGAGGCGTCGTGTGG
>JAQXCQ010000153.1 GCA_029251785.1 Maricaulis sp.
ACATGATCAAGGCGGCCCTGAACGCCGGAGCGAGCTTCTTCGACACCGGCCCCGCCTATGGTCGTGGCGAAGGCGAAAAGCGCCTCGGCAGCGCCATACGCGCCTTTGGCCGCGATAAATTCTTTGTCTGCACCAAGGCGGGCATCGGCACGGACCGTCGCCGCGACTTCACCGCTGGCAGCATCGAAATGTCGATCAAAGCCTCCCTCACCCGCCTCAACACCGAACATATCGACCTGCTCCTGCTGCACGGTGCCGCCGCTGATGAGCTGACCCCGCGCCTGATCCGCCGCCTGAACGCGTTCAAGGAACGCGGCATGCTGCGCCATATCGGCGTGTGTGGCCGCGGTGCCGAACTGGATGCAGCGATCGAGCTGGGTGTGTTTGACGCCATGATGGCCCCGCTCAACCCAACGCTCGACGAGACGATGATCGATCGCCTGCGCCGCGCGAAAGCCGCTGGCATATCTGTGATCGGCATAGAAATCATGGCCGGCGTCCAGCGCCGGGCGGGCATTCCCCTTTCCATGCGAGACCTCTGGTATCTCGCCCGCGGCGCCAAACAGAAGCTGACCGGCAATGCCCCAACCACACACGAGCTAGACGCCCCCGCCGCGCTTGGCTGGGCGCTCGAGCAGGATTGCGCCGATGCGGTGGTCTGTTTGAGCACCCGCCCGGCCCATATTGTCGCTAATGCCGCAGTCGCAGGGCTTGAAGCGCGGCCTGCAATCGCCTAGCTGATAGATATCAGCATCCACGGAGCAAACCGATGTCAGACGCCGTCCAGGAATCCATCAAGAAGACTGTCGAAAGCCACGACATTGTGCTGTTTATGAAGGGCACACCGGTTTTCCCGCAATGCGGCTTCTCCTCAGTCGTTGCTCGCGTGCTGGATCATATGCAGGTCGACTTCGAGAGCGTGAACGTGCTCGAACATGAAGATGTCCGCCAGGGCATCAAGGATTTCGCCAATTGGCCGACTATCCCCCAGCTCTATGTGAAGGGCGAATTTGTCGGTGGCTGCGACATTATCAAAGAAATGTTTGAAACCGGCGAATTGCAAACCTATCTGAAGGATAAGGGGCTGCTGCAAAGCGCCTGATCCTTCGGAGACCGCCATGACCACCAAATCACAAAGACGGGTTCTCACACCGGGGCCCGACCACACGCTTGCCGTCGATTCAAAAGAGAGACGCGTGGCCGTCACAACGGGCGCGATCACGCTGGCGGACAATGCCGGTGCTGTCATCGTCCGCGAACACACCTACCCCCCCGTGCTCTACGTCAATCGCGACGATATCGACATGACGGCTCTGGAACGCTCCAACCATACCAGCTGGTGCCCCTATAAGGGCCTGGCCAATTATTTCCACATTCTGGGCACCGACGGCACCAGGCTGGAAAATGCGGTGTGGACCTATGAAGAGCCGTTCGACCACATTGCGACCATCCGCGACGGGCTCGGCTTTTACACCGACCGCGTGGACATTACTGAGCTATAGAAAGGTGTGGCGGCGCTTGATTAGCGCCGCGACGCCACGGATGTCGGGCTGCGATCCCAATCCCAGGGACGTTCATCCATCGGATTGAGCACAATCACTCGACCGCCGGCTGGAACCCCTAATTCCTCAAAGCCGAAGCCCAGCTGGATCCCCCAGGGAAGGTCTTCGCTACACAGGTCTTCCTCGCCTCGATTCAGGCGGACTGTGTAAATATCCTCATGATACTGCTCAACATTTACAACAAAGTCAGAACGAGACGTACACCCTTGAGTCTTGGCGTGGACGACCAGGATGTCATCCTCAATTACACGCCAATACACAATTGGTTCCAGATCCGGGTCGGTGACCGGAGCCTGGCGATCTGTGCCGGGAATGGAGATATCTGCGAGATTGATCGTTGGCATGGCAGGCATGCTGGGCATGGACGGCATTGAAGGCATGAACCTGGCGCGATTGTCGCCGTCATCGCCGCCAAGAGTTGAACACGCAGCGCTCGACAGCGCCAGACAACAAATACCCATCACTCGAAGATGCACGGCAATACCCCCAACTACGCTAGTCCCCAACAGCTCCTCTAGCTCGCGCCAAAGAGGAACACTTTCTAACCCAACCGCAATATCGATGCCGTTTCAAGCAAACGCGTCTGACAGGCGAGGCCCACAACGACGAATCAGCTAGGCGTTGTGTTGCGTGGTGGGTCTGGGTGTGGCCGAGAGCAGTTCAATGGCGCGCGCAGCTGCATGTGAATCATCTAAACATTGTAATCCCATACAGGTCAGACACGATGAGATCTCAATCGGCGTTGGAGTATCAAATGTTAGTCAATCGCGAACCAATCCGGATGCCCCTCCTTATCGCGGCGCTCTATGTGGCGATCGTGGTGATGATATTAGTGGCACTCTCGATAAGCGCATTAGCACTCTATTTCGGATTTAAGGCTTCCGTTCTCGGGAGTACAGGCGGCGATCTATCCGGCCTGGTTGGCGCTTGGTTTGCCGCAATGGCGATCCTGGCAGGTCTGGCTTTCGCCATGAAAAAGTTGATCAACTACTTACGCAAACGCGCTGAAGATCAACAAAAAGCCCGCCCGGAATAACCTGGCGGGCTCTTTTGATTTCGAAGGCTCGTAAGACTTACGAGTAGAATTCGATAACCAGGTTTGGTTCCATCTGAACCGCATACGGCACGTCAGCAAAGGCTGGCATGCGCAGGTATGTGGCTTTCATGGACTTGCCGTCGAGCTCGATATAATCGGGCAATTCGCGTTCGGCACTGTCGAGGGCTTCAAGAACAAGCGCCATCGAACGGGACTTTTCGCGAACTTCAATCACATCGCCTTCCTTACAACGGTAGGAAGGAATGTTGACCTTGCGGCCATTGACCATGACATGGCCGTGATTGACGAACTGACGTGCAGCAAAAACAGTTGGCACGAACTTGCAGCGATACACGATCGCATCAAGACGGCTTTCCAAAAGACCGATGAGGTTCTCGGCGGTGTTACCCTTGCGGCGGGATGCTTCGCCATAGGTGCGACGGAACTGCTTCTCGGTGATGTTACCGTAATAGCCCTTGAGCTTCTGCTTGGCGCGAAGCTGGAGACCGAAGTCAGACAGTTTGGACTTGCGTCCCTGTCCGTGCTGGCCTGGACCATAAGAGCGTGAATTTACAGGTGACTTTGGACGACCCCAAAGGTTTTCACCCATGCGGCGGTCAATTTTATACTTGGAGCTAATACGTTTTGTCATTGTCTCTCTTCGATGCGGCCCGGCAAACCTCCCTCAAGGTTCACAATCATAACGGCGGTCCACGCATCGTCCCGTTTGTGTTGATCCAACAGAGCAAGCTCTGACGAGGGAAGCGCGGGTTCTACCTGTGTGGACGGGAATGTCAACGCCTGTGAGCCGTCATATTCGTCCCCTCTCCAACAACCCGGCTTTCTTGAACAGACAGGGGATAGCGCCTATAGCGGAACTCATAAATATGGGGAATTCCGCCGCGCCCGCCTGGCCGCGCCGGTCGCGGGGCGAAATTGCTTTTTAACTCACTGGAATTTTTGTTTATTTTCCTGTCGATCGTCCTGGTCGCCTATTACACGGTGCGCCGTCATCTGGGCCATGATGCGGCCCTGAGTGTTCTCACCGTCGCTTCGATTGTCTTTTACGGATATTGGAATATCAGCTTCATTCCGCTGCTGCTGGGCTCGGTGCTCATCAATTACCTGCTGGCCCACACCATTCGTCAGCGCGGCAACCAGCCCTGGCTGGCCCTCGGCATCGTGTTCAATTTGGGCCTGATCGCCCTGTTTAAATATGCCGGCTTCTTCGTCGCCAATATCAATGCGATCACCCCGCTGGATGTGCCCGATCCCAATCTGATCCTGCCACTGGCGATCTCCTTCTTCACCTTCCAGCAGATCAGCTATCTGGTGGATGTCTCGCGCGGCGAGAGCGAGCCCGGCAAGCTGCTCAATCACACAGTCTATGTGACCTTCTTCCCGCAATTAATTGCCGGCCCCATCGTGCGCCACAACCAGATCGCCGATCAGATCGCCGACGGCAAGCGCAAGGAGGACCTGGGCAGCAATCTCTCAATCGGCATGACAATTTTCGCCATCGGCATGGCCAAGAAGATCCTGCTCGCCGATACACTAGAGCCCTTTGCCGCCAGCGGCTTTGACGTGGCCGCAGCCGGCGGCGAAGTCGGCGCCCTGCAGGCCTGGACGTCCGCCGTCTGTTACTCCTTCCAGATCTTCTTCGATTTCTCCGGATATTCCGACATGGCTATCGGGCTGGGCCGCATGTTTGGCTATCACCTGCCCGCCAATTTCAACGCCCCCTATCGCGCCACATCGGTGGTCGATTTCTGGCATCGCTGGCACATCACATTGTCCCGCTTCCTGCGCGACTATCTCTACATCCCGCTTGGCGGCAATCGAAAGGGCGAGCATCGCCGCCTGATCAATCTGTTCATCGTCATGTTGCTGGGTGGCCTGTGGCACGGGGCGGCGTGGACGTTTGTAATCTGGGGCGGATTGCACGGGCTTGGCCTGGTCTGGTGTCACTGGATCGACCGGGTGCGGCCCAATGGTCTCTTCCCCAATATGCGCTGGTTGGCCGCCGCCCTCACCTTCCTGTTTGTCACCTTCGCCTGGGTGTTCTTCCGGTCGGAGAGCTTTGACGCCGCCGGCACAATGCTGGCTGGCATGGCGGGGCTTAACGGGCTGGGTGCCGGTGTTGGCGATGAGCCGTTTATCGGTATTGCTCTAGGCCTGATCATCGTCTGGACATTGCCCGACACGATCTCGGTCTTCTCCAAATACCTGTCTGGCCCAACGCTGAGCGGTGTCCGCTCTCAGCTGCAGGACGGCTGGCGCTGGAAGCCGGGCACACTCAGCGCCGTCGGCGTTGCCACACTCTTCTTCATCGCCATTATCAATTCCTGGACAATCGCGGAGTTCATCTATTACCAATTCTAGCGATCCATCCGTCAGCGACAGTGCTCGCTTGCGTCGATATGCCGTGATTTTCTTCACGACCCTGGGCGTGTGGCTGCTTGGCTTTGGCGGCTTCACCCTGTTTGTCGATCCCTATGACATGCTCGACACGCCGGATATTGACGGCTTCAACGCCCGCAAGACGCGCGCCCACGAAGACGGCTACCGCGTCCGCGTCGGTCATCGCCTGCTGACCACCGACGCTGGCACCATCATCATGGGGTCATCACGCGTCGCCGACGGCTTCCCGCGCGACCTGCCCGATTTTGAGGGTGGCTGGGAAAATCTCGGCATGGCCGGCACCAGCGCCTATGAGCTGGCCAATGCCTCCACCCTTGCCGCCCGCAATGACAATATCAATTGCGTCATGATCGGCATGGATTTGCGCGAATTCACCACCGGCACCAACACCCAGGCCACCTATTGGATCACGCCGCTTTCCGGCGATCATCCTGCGATCTCCCTGACCAAGCTGGCCCTCTCTCCCCATGCCTTTGCCCGCGCCCTGCAGACCGTCATCGACAATGCCAATGATGGTCAGGACGACAAATGGGTCCACGCCTATGACGAGGACCGCCTGCGCACGCGTTTCGAGGAAGAGATCACCAAGCGCTACCGCTTCTACGCCAATTACGAATACGATCCGGAACGCGTCGATTTCCTGTTCCGCGGCGTCGATGCCATGCTGGCCGCTGGCAAGCAGGTGGTGATGTTTATCCACCCGGTCCATGTCTGGCAGGAAGAAGCCGCCCAGCATGTTGGCGCCAATGAGGAAGAAGTCGCCTTCCGCCGCGACGTCGCCGCCCACCTCGCCGCGCGACCGGAATTGGCCGAAGCCAATAATGCGTGCTTCGCCGGCCCCGCTTTGCAGGTCTGGGATTTCGGTGGCTTCAACGATGTCGCCCTTACCGCCCCGCCTGCGGAAGACGGCCTAAATCCAAACCCCTGGTATTACGTCCCGGCCCACTACCGCCCGACACTCGGTGCCGCCATCCTCGACCGCATCAGCGGCGTCGAACGCGAAGCCCCGGTCGACGCTAATTTCGGCCAACGCCTGACACCACAAAACGTCGAAGCCCTGCTCACCGACATCCAGACCCGCCGCCAGGCCTGGCTCAATTCCGACGATGAGTGGATGACCTACGTCACCGACGCCTTCGCCCGCCTAGACGAAAACCCGCCAGAGCCGGAAGCGTCACCGCGGGTGTATCTGAGCGATATTGACCGTCGTGATCTGGAAGCACGGATTAGACCGATCTTGCTGGAGCATGGGGCGGAGTAGGTTTATCGTCTATCAAATACTGTGTGGTGTTGATCAAAGCCTCATTCTGCTGCGATCAACTTGCTCAGTTTCGATTCAAAAAACCGATTGCTCCAAAGAGCCAACGACTCCGCATCTGTGGGCCGCAAGAACCGACGCACATCCTGTTTCGCATCGTCCCAGTCAATTTCGTGAATCCGTGTGGTCAACTCGCGTTCAAACCATGCCTTATCGACCGCCAATTTCGAATCCTGCGACCACGGGCCGAATTGTCTTAAGGCCGCCTCCAGATGCATCAAGTTTGGGAAAACACCTTGCGCGACATACCAAGCAAAATCAT
>JAQXCQ010000158.1 GCA_029251785.1 Maricaulis sp.
ATGAAGCAGGGAGTTTTTCAATGACAAGACGTATTCGTTACACGGATGAGTTCAAGCGTGAGGCGGTCGCTCAGGTCACGGATCGGGGGTATTCGGTCAAGGATGTTGCCGGGCGTCTGGGCGTGTGCACCAAGTCGATTTATGACTGGATGAAGCGCTATGGCCCTGCTGAGCCAGAGCGTGATTTGGAAGACGAGCAAAAAGCCGAGGTGCGGCGCTTGAAGGCTGAACTGGCCCGGGTGACCGAGGAGCGGGACATACTAAAAAAGGCCACTGCGTACTTCGCCAGCGAGTCCCGGTGAAGTACGCCTTTATCAAGGCTCATAGAGGCACATTCTTAGTCCGCTCGATGTGTCGGATGTTGAAGCTTCACCCAAGCGGTTTTTACGCTTGGCTGAAGGGTGGTCTGAGCGCAAGAGCCCGCCGTAACAGGCATTTGTCGGGCTTGATCAAGCAGTCATGGCTGGAAAGCGGGTGCGTTTATGGCTACCGCAAAATCCATCATGATTTGCTCGGTCTTGGCCAGTCCTGTTCGCCCAATCGGGTTGCGCGATTGATGCAGGCCGCCGGACTGAAGGCCCAGATCGGTTATAAGCGCCGTCCCGGACACCATGGCCGCAAGCCCCATATCGTCACCAACAACCAGCTTGAGCAAAAGTTTGATGTCGCTGCTCGAGATCAGGCCTGGGTGACCGATATCACCTATATCCGCACATCCGAGGGCTGGCTTTATCTGGCCGTGATTATTGATTTGTATTCACGCCGTGTCATTGGCTGGTCGATGAAAGAGCGAATGCACACCAACATCGTTCTCGATGCCCTTTTGATGGCTGTCTGGCGGCGAAAACCAACGCAGCGGGTCATTATCCATTCTGATCAGGGCTCACAGTTTACCAGCGAGGCATGGCAATCCTTCCTCAAGCAGCATAATCTGGAAGCCTCTATGAGCCGCCGGGGAAACTGCTATGACAACGCCGTGGCCGAGAGCTTTTTTCATTTGCTCAAGACTGAGCGGATCAGGAGAAAAACCTACAAAACCCGCCGCCAAGCGCGTCAGGACGTGTTCGATTATATCGAGCTATTCTACAACCCAAAGCGCAAACACGGTTACAATGGAATGCTGTCTCCAGTAGACTTTGAACGGCAGCAAAAAACGAAGCTGCAGGGCGTCTAGAAAATCAGGGGCACATCAGTCGCCCGTCGACTTCGAAAACAGACAGCAAACAATCACCGAAGGCGTCTAGGAAACTCGGGGCTATTCAGATGGGGTGGGGTCAAGATAAGGTTTTGGTTCTGGTCGGTTCCGGTTGTTTATAAACTACTGAATTCAAGGCGGCCTCATCTGTGGAGGGGGGGGTAAATGTGGCGGTATATTCCCCCTTGGACTTGTATAAATTGAACATGTTCTGTAGAAGGCCCGTTTCAAATTTTGAAATTGAGACTGGAAACATTGTGGTTGCAATTCTTTGCAAAAATAGAGCAAAATTCGATCCTGTTTTGGGGAACACTACCGGGATAATTGTTTGTATCGAATTGGTCAAAGTAAAGTTAGGTGTTCAGGTTACTTTGACGAAGCATCTCGATGGCCAAGAAGTGCATTCTACCGGTATGTTATGTTCTTTTGCGACGACCGACATTCTAATGATTTTATGCTTGCGTCTAATTAGGGAGCATAATGAAAAGGTTTCACACGTTTTTTTCGACAGCTTCTGGTTATCTAATGAGCTGGTTTCATCTTTTTCTCAAATAACCGATATTCAATACTCACTCTATGTTGATGGTAGCGTTCAATACTCTTGGAAGGATTGGGGCAAGCTGCTGGCAGCGGAGGCGATCTATGTAGAAGAAGCTAGCGCCGAACTGTGTGGGAATTTAGGGGTGTGCAAAACTGTACTTTCTCGTTCAGCGCCTACAGCACTTTCTGACCTGCTAAATGGTTGTAAAAAGGCTCTCATACCGATTGCGATCAACTCGGTTGAGGGACTCGATCAAGATACCAATTACGTGGCAATAATATCCTATTTCTCTAAGCCAATAGATACGGTGGCTGTGAAGCGAATCAGTTACTGGGAAGAAGAGCTGGGCGAATGCTTGGCTCAAATTGGTAGGCAAGCCAGAATTCTATCAATTTCCGCGTGCGGCGGAGACGGTGATCATGACAACTATGACAAAGTTGTTGTGCGGGACACGGACGGTCGACACTCGGCTCCAATTCGCAAACTTAATCGTGATGCGCTGGATTCTGGAAGAATCAATACATTGGCGTATCTCTGGGCCGACGACATTATACACGTTTTCGAAACCGGTAAGGTCAATAGAATCAATATATCTGCCGTTGTAATCAGCGGAAATCCTTTCCATTATTTTGCGGTCGGTAAATATTTTAAGAATAAATACGGTGCCAAAATCATATTCGACTTCCGCGATCCCATGAGCGGAAATACCAGGCTGAAATATTCCAATGAACAGAGAGAGCAGCTCCGTGTCATTGAGCGAGGGCTAACGAATAGCGCTGACGTAGTAGTCTCGGTAAATGAAACTTGTCTGGAATCACTTGTCACGAAAAAAGGGATGCCGAGGCGCATCATTAGCAATGGATTCGACGAAAGGCTGATCCGAAAGCGTTCACGTCGTCCGAAATCGAATGTTATAAAATTTGTCTACACAGGCACATTCTACACGTCGTGTTCACCTCTAAAGTTCGTGTCCGCGCTGAACTCTGAAACGGGCGAGTTTAGGCATGCAGGGCGTCGGCAGGCTGTTCTCTCTCAGTTGGAAGAAAATGAGGCTTTTAGTAGTCTTGGAGTGCAGCCCAGTTCGAAAATTTTTGATTTTGTGGCCCAGGCGCACATTGGGTGTATATTTACAGCAGATGAGTTTGAAAACACGACCAAGGTATACGACTATTTGGCCGCTGGTATCGACATTCTCATCGTTTATGAAGGAATTGAACCTCGGAAGCATGAGTTATGGAAAATGCTTGATAATCTATCCGGGGTGTATTGGGTGGAGAATAATCCAAGAGAGATATCCCGATTTCTATCGAATTATCAGCCATCTAGTTTGCGCCGACAGTTCAAATCAGAGTTTAGCCGTGGCGGCCAGGCGCTCCGGTTGGCTGAATTGATATGTGAGGGGGCCTCATGACTTATTCAGGCAGTCAGGAGTTGATTCTCTTATTGGCTGAGATATCTGCTATCAACAGAAAATTGGCGGAGATCCAGAATGCGGGAAGGGTACCAGATCCTTCAAGTCACCAACCTGACCAAGCGCATAATTTGCGAATGATTGCCGAACTGGAAGAAAAACTACAATTAATGAGGCTGGACCGCCAAGTAGAGCGGATACCGAAATACATACAACGAAATGTACAGGAATGGATTCGGCGTAAGAGGCTGTTCCAACATAGCGAGCAAGTGAGCCTGAAAATTTCTCCGCGCAGAGGGCGGTCGTTGGCAATAGTTTGCCCTGTTTATCCTGGAGGAAGCAGGAGCTACGGCGGAGAGTTTATTGAGCAGCGTGTCGTAGCCTATAGTCGTTCCGGTTGGGATGTAGATGTTTTTGAGGTGTCAAAATCTTATATTGACCGTGAACAAACCAGTTCAGAACGTAATATTCGAGTACATCGCTTGCCGGCTGAAATGTTGTCAGACTCTCTGAAGAAATTAGCCCCCAACATTGTTTGCGGGCATCAGGTGGAGCAACCCATTTGGCAAGTTTTGAAGACGATTGACACGCCACGAATTATTTGGGTGCACGGGTTCGAGTGTAGAGATTGGAAGGAGCTAGCGTGTAACTATAGCCCGGCCGAGGCCAAGAAGTTGAGCCCGTTATTAAATAAAATCAATGCATCCCGACGTGAAACCATGTCCCAAGTTTTCGAAAGCAAACAAATTAAAAAAGTTTTTGTTTCGAATTATATGAAAACTGTTGGTGAAAAATTTGTTGGAGGCGCGGCTGTAGACAGTCATGTAATCCACAATGTAATTGATGAACGGCTTTTTCGATATTCGCCTAAAAGTCGTGCGGATATGTTCAAGATTTTGTGGGTGAGGAGCTTTTCGCAAAAAAATTATGCAAATGATATTTCGCAACGGGTGATTTTGGAGCTGTCTAAGCGAGACGATTTTCACAAATACTCGGTAAGCGTCTTTGGGGATGGGCCACTGTTCGATAGCTGCACAGAAAAACTTAGGAAGTTCAGCAATGTTACAATATCAAGGAAATTTGTAGATAGAAAGAAAATGGCTAAATTACACCGATGTCATGGAATTATGCTTGTCCCCACTAGATGGGATAGCCAAGGGCTTACCGCAGGGGAAGCAATGGCGAGTGGATTGGTTGTTGCAACTAACAATGTTGCCGCGATCCCGGAATTTGTATCCAGTCAGGAAGCCATAGTAGGAAACGCTGGAAGCCATAAAGATTTGGCAGATGGGATCATTTCTTTGACGTCAGACTTCGATCGGTTTACGCAAATGTCTCGGAACGCGTCGAAGAGGGCACATAATGCGTGTGGATTGGCCAATACTATCGATAGAGAACTAGAGTTGTTCTCACCTCATTAGCTATATGTTAGAAAGATATTAAATGACTATCAAAGCACTGGTAACTACTGGCGTTGGAACGAAAGAGCGAGTTGAGATTGTTCCGTCAAACGTTGTATATTTCTATCGAGACTCGTCATCAGGAATGACATGTTTGCGATTGTGTGATGGAACCGACGCGGTCACAGATTTGCGTTATCAAAGAGTCGCGGAAATATTGTCTGCGGTATCTGAGATGGGAGAGTAGTCTCGAATTCTACCGGTATGTTCCGCACTATGTTTTGTGGCTATTCATATATAGTAATTTGTCTTTTTTTAGTGTCTGGAGGAAGTCGCTGATAGTAGCCGTGCGAGCTTCCGCTTGGCACTGATGAATTTAGTGGCTCTGATTGGCCTTAATCCCAACTGCGAACTGCTACATTTCCCAATTTTGGTTGAAGGCCCATGATCAGTTGATCACTGTAGCCCTGGGCCTGATTTGTGCTGGACAAAGCACCCGTCAAGGCTTCTGCCGCGTGTTTCGTCTACTTTCTGATTTATTGGGGAGAACACAACGCCGGAGCGGAATTTTCTGTATTGTCCTGTCCCCGCACCAGGCCTAATGTCCGCACTGAGCACAGAATAAGCACCATCAGCAACTACAAGACAGTTCAAATTATATCATTAATTCAAGGGTTCACGATGATGTGCCCCTAGATTTGTAGACGCCTTGCTTGGTAAACATGAAGCAGGGAGTTTTTCAATGACAAGACGTATTCGTTACACGGATGAGTTCAAGCGTGAGGCGGTCGCTCAGGTCACGGATCGGGGGTATTCGGTCAAGGATGTTGCCGGGCGTCTG
>JAQXCQ010000160.1 GCA_029251785.1 Maricaulis sp.
CGCGCCGCGAGGAAATCTCGCTGCATCGGGAGGCGGTGTATGATCGCATCGGTTGAGTCTGGCAACCTGAAAAGCGAATTTGTTGCGAGAATGAGTCGGCTTGTGGTTAATATGCAACATACTTGGTCATCGAGGCGACGCTTGAGACCGGCAGCTCAAAACCGGAGGTAATTATGACCACACTCAAGAAGTCTGGATTAGTTCAGTGGCGATGGGTCAGACGTATCAGTATCAAGTGGACGAACATCATCCGTGTGTCGGCCTATGAGCGAGACACTGGTGTTTATCAACAAGCAGAGGTTGTCATTTCAGATGGTGGTCAGGACATATTTTTTTCAGAATTCGACAGAAACAGTAGACAGTTAGAGGATGCGCTTGAGTACCAGTTGGGGCCCTTTGGGGATAATTGGAGGCAGCGTTGGAGAGCGCTGACTGGCGACGAGACGCTCGTGCTGTTCTCATCCAGTATGGACTAGAAAAAGCAACAGGCTTCGGCTCGCACCCTCTTTCTTCTTTCAGCGAATACCGGCTTTGCTCTATTCCGCCTTGCGTCGCGCCGCACACGCGTCTAACTGCGGGCATCACTCATTTCCAACAGAAAGATAAGCCCATGTCCGCCCAATTTGCTCTCATCGCTAAAGCCTGGCCGTTTGAACAAGCGCGCCTGCTCAAAAAGCGGTTGGACAAGCTGGGCCGAAAATCCGGGCCGGTCACATTTGAGACCGGCTATGGGCCATCGGGGCTTCCGCATCTAGGCACATTTGGCGAAGTTGTGCGCACCACAATGGTGCTCAACGCCTTCAACGAACTGACCGAGAACGCCTACGAGACCAAGCTGTTATGCGTCTCCGATGATATGGACGGCATGCGTAAAGTGCCGCCGCACCTGCCCGAGCAGGACATGTTGCACGAGCATCTGCAGGAGCCGCTGACCGTCGTGCCCGACCCGTTTGGCACACATGACAGTTTCGGTGCCCATATGAATGCGCGCCTGCGCGCCTTCCTCGACAGCTTTGGCTTCTCCTATGAGTTCGCCTCGGCGACGGATTACTACAGGAACGGCACCTATGACGCGACCTTGCTGAAGGCTGTTGAGCGTTATGACGACATCATGAAAGTGATGCTGCCGACGCTGGGTGCCGAACGCCAGACCACGTACTCTCCTTTCCTGCCGATCTCGCCAACCACGGGCCGCGTGCTCTACGTCCCGATGAAGGCGGTCGACGCCAAGGCGGGCACCATCACCTTTGATGATGAGGACGGCACAGAGGTCACCCTGCCGGTCACCGGCGGTCAGGTGAAGCTGCAATGGAAGCCGGATTTCGGCATGCGCTGGGCCGCGCTCGGCGTTGATTTTGAAATGTTTGGCAAGGACCATCAGGCCAATGCGCCGGTCTATTCGCGCATCTGCAAAATACTCGGCGCCGAGCCGCCGACCCAGTTTGTCTATGAGCTCTTCCTCGATTCCGTCGGTGAGAAGATTTCCAAGTCCAAGGGCAATGGCCTCTCGGTCGAGGAATGGCTGCGCTATGCGCCGCAGCAAAGCCTGAGCTATTACAATTTCGTCAAGCCAAAGACCGCCAAGCGCCTGCATTTCGACGTTATTCCAAAGGCCGTCGATGAATACATGCAGCATCTTGCCGCTTATGAGGGGCAGGATGAGGCCAAGCGTCTGGAAAACCCGGTCTGGCACATCCACAACGGCAATCCGCCACAGGACGTCTCGCCGATCAGCTTCGCCCTGATGCTCAATCTGGCCTCAGCCTCGTCGGCACACAATACCGATGTTATGTGGGGCTTTATTGGCCGTCATGTTGACGGCGCAACGCCGGAAACGCACCCGGTTCTTGATCAGCTTGCCGGCTTTGCCGTTCGCTATTTCGAAGACTTCGTGCAGCCCAATAAAGTCTTCCGATCGCCCAGCGATAAGGAGCGGGCGGCCATGGACGATCTGCTGGTACGCCTTCGCGCCCTCGATCCTGCTGAGCAGGATGGAAGCGTGATTCAGACGGAAGTGTTTGCCGTCGGCAAGGCCCACGAATTTGAACCGCTACGTAGCTGGTTCCAGGCGCTTTACGAGGTTTTGCTCGGCCAATCACAGGGGCCGCGCTTTGGATCCTTCGTGGCGATTTACGGCATTCCGGAAACGATCAAATTGATCGAGCGGGCCCTGGCCGGAGAGCTGGTGGACGGCTAGCATCGTCATTGACCGGGATGTTGAAGTGAAGGGGCTGCGCGAACAGCCCCTTCAACTTCGAACAGTTTGGTTGTGTAAATAATATTTGACTCGTTGTAAGTATTTTCTTACACTATAAATGTCGAATATATTATACATCAAGTTTGAGGTTCTTTACATGACATATATGGAAAAGCTCAACATTGCCGGTATGGCCGTCGGTGCGGTTCTTTACGGCTGGTATCTTTCTGTCATTGCCGGGCGCCTAGGGTCGGTGCCCATCGAACAGTTAGGCTATAAAACCGAACTGGCTTTCACTTTGCTTGGGTTTGTGGTGCTGATCACCGTGGCAGCAATTGTCATCGCCATCTTCGACCACAAGGAATTGAAAGATAATGCAGATGGCGAAGACGAGCGGGATAAGAAAATCTACCGGAATGGCGATCTCATCAGCGGCAATGTGCTGGGCGGATTTGTCACCTTGCTGCTCATCGTCGTGTGTTTTGTCGACTTGCATACATTCTGGGTTGCGAATGCCCTGATGGCATCGATCGTCCTGTCCGGGATTATCGGTCAGCTCGTCAAAATGCTCGACTATCGGTTGGGCTGATTACGATGGCCAAGTCGACGAAAATAACCAATGATATCCGTCGCCTGAGATTTGAGGCGTCCGAGATGACCCAGGCAGAGCTGGCGCGCAGGATCGGGGTGACACGGCAGACCGTTATCGCGATAGAACAGGGACGCTATTCACCGTCTCTGGAGGTCGCCTTCAAAATTGCGATTGCATTTCGTGTGTCCCTCGAAACGGTCTTCCAATATCCGGACGTTGAAGCAAATTAGCGTCGCGACACGCGCATCATCATGTCGGTATCCGGTTGTAGCGTGATGCGCATCACCGGTACAGGCTGTTGCGTGCCGACATGATCAAAGCGGAAGCGGCGCAGTAGCACCGCAAGAACGATCACCATCTCCATCATGGCGAAACGCGCGCCGATACAGACGCGCGGCCCTAGCCCGAAGGGCAGATAAGCGTATCGCGGAATATCCTTCTCGGCCTCGCCAAAAAAGCGCGAAGGTCGAAATTCCTCCGGTGCATCCCAGAGATCAGCATGACGATGCAGCAGCCAGGTCGAGACGATGATCTCGGTATTGTCAGAGATTTTGTGCTCGCCCAATTGGTCGGGGCCCAGGGTTGAGCGGGTCAAGATTGGCGCTGACGGATAGAGCCGCAGGCTCTCTTTGAGCACTGCGACAGTCCACGGCAATTGATCCATCCAGCCCGCCGGGTCATCTTCATCCAGCGTGGCATTGTCGATTTCAGCCTCAAGCTTTTCACGGACATCCGGTGCTGAAGAGAGAAGATACAATGTCCAGGCCAAGGAACGTGCCGTCGTCTCATGGCCAGCAGCCATGAATGTCAGAAGGTTGTCGATGACGGCTTCATCTTCCAGCCCGGCACCCAGAAGAAGGTCAAGAAAATCGGCCTTTTTGTTTTGAGCAACCGGCTTGTTTGGTCCGGACTCATCGCTGACCTGGCGACGTTGGTCGGCGATTTCACCCACCTGCCGGCGCAGATCCGCGATGACACGCCGTGATGCGCCGTGACCGATCCGCGGAATCCAGTCCGGCGCGCTAATCAGGTCAAAGACATGGGGAATACCGGTAATTTCGATCAACCGATTGATGTTTGCGGTAAATCGCGTCTTGTCGAGGGCCTTGTCGCCGGAAAATAACGTCCCGATTAAAATATCCAACGTCATGTCGACCATAAGCCGGGAGGCGGAGATGTCGCCGCCCACAAGACAATCAATCGCCGCGGCATTTTCAACCGTGACGTCACGAATTCCCGGCGCAAACGCATTGATCTTTCGCGGCGTGAAAACCGGGGCCACCGCATGGCGCGCGGTTTTCCAGGTCGCGCCTTCAGCCGTCAACAAGCCATCCCGCAGAAACGGTCGCAGCACGGCCTGGCGGATCGGGTTCATTTTGTAATTTGATGCATTGGTGACAAAGCAATGGTGGATTGTGTCCGGATCATTGAGCATCACACTCTTGCGCCCCAAAAACCGAAATGGCGCGATCCGTAGCTTGTAATGATCTTCACCCCAGGCCGATAAGGGATTTGTGCTCATCGCCTTGAAATACGTGATGTAATCTCCAAGGCGAATTTTACCTACAGGACTATATTGAGCCAGATCTGGTGTCGGCGGGGTGAAGGCTTGAGGCACGCAAATCTCTCCAGGGTGACAGTCAATCTTCTCTAGAGTGCCGAATGTAAAAACGCTATGGCGCGAAACGTCGCGGCAATGGCTTTCCTGTGAGCGTGCTTATGGTTAACATCACCCCATGCGAAATTGTCTGATAGCGTTAATCCTGACCTTCATCCCGGCATCGATCATCCCTGTATCGGCGTGGGCCGATTTGATCGATGCGGAGCAAGCGTATCAAGAAGGACGATGGACCGATGCGGCGACTTTCGCTCTTGAGGCCGACGATGCCAGGGGGTACGCCTATGCTTCGTGGGCGCTGACCGCCCAATTAATGGTTGAACCGGATCACTTTGATCGTCGGGCTCTCATGCGGCGTGCGGTGGATTACGCCGAGACCGCGTATCGCCTCGACGCTGAGGATTTATTGGTTCAGCGCCAATTGGCCATGGCGCTCGGTGTTCGCGGTCGCTTTATGAGCGGTTTTCGCGCCTATCTTCAACGCTTGCCCCATCGCGGACGTCATCTCCTCACCGAGGTAATCACCGCCGACCCACAAGATGCGTGGGCATTGGGGTTGATGGGGGCGTGGCATCTGGAAGTTCTGAGACGCGGCGGGAGTGCTGGACGCAGCACGCTTGGCGCTTCTATCGACGCCGGGTTAGCTCTGTACAGCCAATCCATCGCTCTGGATCCGGATAATCTGGCTCCCCGTTATTTCTTGGCACTCGGCCTGATCAGTCTGCAAGACAGGGCGCGTTATGATTTGGCGGTTGAGCAGTTACAGATCGCTATAGACCAGGAACCGAGAGACGCCTTCGAGGCGGGCATTCGAGAAGAGGCGATCCTGTTGATGGTTGAAACCGCCGATTATCGCGCCGCCGCACGATGGGCCGAGGATCGTCTGTCAAATTAGACCGACCAACACGACAGGCATATTTTAAAATCGCGACGGTGATGGATATGTGCGCCACATGTTCCTCTTCCGCTTGCAATAGCGGAATATTGGGGCAAATATTGGCAAGCTTGGAGACAGAAAGGGCGATGTTTTGACAGCCATCAAGGTGCCTTATCTTGTTGTAGATGACGACGAAGTCGACGTCATGGCGATCAAACGTGTCTTCAAGAAAATGGGCATTGAGGACCGCATGAGCGTGGCTCATAACGGTTTGGAAGCTTTGGAAAAGCTTCGGGGCGAGAACGGTCACACGCCGATGCGGATGCCCTATATGATCTTGCTCGATCTGAATATGCCAAAGATGAATGGATTGGAATTTCTGAAGACCATCCGTTCGGATCCAAAATTACGCAGCTCTATCGTTTTTATCCTCACCACATCGCGTGATGAGAAAGACCGAATGGCAGCCTATAATCTCAATGTCGCAGGTTATATCGTCAAATCCGAGGCGGGACGCACGTTTGATCAAACGATCGAAATGCTGGAGACCTATCGCGAATTGGTCGAGTTTCCCAATTAGCTCCGGCTGCGCTTTATTGGCTCGCCCACACAATCTTTGCCATCCAGACAATGTCGGTCAGTTTACGTGTTTGCGTCGACAGGTTGCCGCTTAGCGGTTTCAACGCGATATTCTGGACATCGAAATCGCCTAATTCCCAGGCGCGAATGGCACCATCTCGCGTCTTGACGACAATCCGGTTACCCGGTTGTGGGCGCGATTCCGGCGACACGACCAATTGATCGCCATCACGGTAAATCGGGGCCATATCGTGCCCGCGCACGGTGAGTGCGTAACAATGCTCCAATGACATGTCGGGGAAACGCACTTTGCTCCACCCATCCCCGGCAGGAAGACCACAGGAATCAAAAGCGTTGGACTTATCGCTATCAGAGAGCTCAAACGCGGGAAGGGAGGCGCCGCCCGGTGAGCCGGTGATGAGGCCGGCGAAGAAGCTAAAATCGACATGCGCAGCCGCGAGAGCCTTGGCGATACTTTCTGAGGAAGGCCAGCGCTCCTTCTTGCCGTCAATTGACTGCCGCTTGGATGGATTAAACGTTGTCGCATCCAGCCCGGCGCGGCGGGCAAGCCCGGATGGGCTGGTTTGTGCGTGGGCGGCAAGGCGATCAATGCCGCGCCAGATCTGGGCGTGTGTAAGCATGATATGTCATCCCTGAGATCGTCGAGAATATAGGAAAACAATCCTTGCCGCCAGTCGCTATTGCCTCGCGGCTCGGGGAAGGATACGCCCGGCGCATGAAAACGGATATTGCATACCGACTCGCGACCCCTGAACGTTGGGCCGAAGTCATGGCCACCGGCGCATTTGCAGGTGATCCCCATGATATCGCCGACGGGTTTATCCATTTGTCGGCAGCACCACAGGTCGCAGGCACCCTGGTCAAACATTATAATGATCATCAGCGCCTGCTTCTGGTTGAGATTGATCTGACCGAGCTTGGTGACACGGTGAAATGGGAAGTCTCCCGGGACGGCGAAAAATTTCCGCATGTCTTCGGTATCATCCCGGTCTCCGCAGTTCGCGGGTTTCGCCATGTGTTGCGGGATGCGGACGGCGAATGGGTTCTGCCCGACGAGGCCATGCGATGAGCATTTTCTATCGTCTGGCGACGGGTGCCTTGCGAATACTGTCGCCGGAGGACGCCCATCAGGCCGGATTGTTGGGTTTGCGTCTTGGGCTTGGACCTCAGCAATCACAAGCCGATGATCCACGATTGCAAGTCAGAGTCGCGGGTTTGGACCTGCCCAATCCGGTCGGTCTCGCGGCTGGTTTCGACAAGAATGCCGAGGCACCAGACGCCTTGCTTCGAGCCGGGTTTGGATTTGTTGAATGCGGCGCTGTTACGCCACGCCCTCAGGCGGGTAATGCCAAGCCGCGTGTTTTTCGGCTGACCGAAGATCGTGCGGTGATCAATCGCATGGGTTTCAATAATGCCGGGCTAGACGCCTTCCGCGCGCGGCTTGATGCTCGAAAGCATCGCGCCGGCATTGTTGGTGTGAACCTCGGAGCCAACAAGGACAGCACTGATCGGGCGGAAGATTATGCCATCGCACTGGCACAGCTCGATGGTCTCGCCGGCTTTTTCACGATCAATATTTCATCGCCCAACACGCCGGGCCTGCGCAATTTGCAATCCGCCGACGCGCTGGACGATCTATTGGGCCGAGTCGCCGAGGTGCGCTTGGCGCAGGCGGTCGGCAAGGCTCCAACATTCCTCAAGGTCGCGCCGGATATTGAAGAAGCGGAAATCGACCGCATGGTGGCGGCTGTGCGGACCTATCAGCTGGACGGAATCATCGTCTCCAACACCACGCTGGCCCGCCCCGAAAGTCTGCAAAATATCCATGCCGGCGAAGCCGGAGGGCTATCTGGTCGACCATTGTTTGAACGTTCCACTCACATGCTCAAATTGTTCCGACAGGCCGCGGGACCGGATCTGCCCCTGATCGGTGTCGGAGGCATTGAGAATGCGGAGACCGCGTGGGCCAAGATCCGCGCAGGGGCAAATGCCATCCAACTCTATTCTGCACTTGTCTATGCCGGCCCTGGACTGGTTCAGGACATCAAGGCGGGTTTGCTGGAGCGACTTCAAGCCGAAGGGTTTGGCTCGATATCCGAGGCGGTTGGTACCGGCTGAAGTCGGCGTTCTAGCGATGGGTAATGCGCCAACAGCGCCCCGCCGCGCGCCACATAGAAGATCACAAACGCCGCCCAAACACCGTGATTGCCAAACGGTGAGGCCAGCAGAAAATCGGCAACCAGATAGATGACGACCGCAATAATCCCGGCATCCCGAAGCGTTTTACCGCTTGTTGTGCCGATAAAGACGCCGTCCAATAACCACGCTCCGACGCCGAGCAAAGGAATGGCCGCACACCACGGCAGATACCGGATCGCCGCATCTCGGGCTTCTGCATCATTTACCACGGCGCTCAGGGCCTGGGCCCCAAATAGATAGGTAAGCACGGCGAAAGCGAGACCGGAAACGATCATCGGTTCTGCCGTTAGGCGGACGGCGCGTCGGAGTTCTGTAATCGATTTTCGCCCAAAGGCTCGCCCCGCTTCAGTCTCCGTCACGAACGCAAATGCATCGAGAACGAACGCCCACAGCACCACGATTTGCAGCAGGACATGATTGCCCGCCAGCGCTGCCGTGCCCTGACGCGCACCTGCATTGGCGAACCAGGTGAAGCCTACAATCAGGCACCAGGTTCGGATCATCAGATTGAAGTTCACATCGAAGAGTTCGCGCATGGCGGTTGGATCGAGCAATCGTCCACGATCAAGCG
The DNA here is from genome assembly GCA_029251785.1 of Maricaulis sp. Taxonomy (GTDB): domain Bacteria; phylum Pseudomonadota; class Alphaproteobacteria; order Caulobacterales; family Maricaulaceae; genus Maricaulis. The sequence goes on from JAQXCQ010000160.1 coordinate 8,655, forward strand.
TTTCATTCGCGACGCCACCTTGCTTGCCGATCGCGTGCCAGACAAATCCGAGGCCAATCACCAACGCGGCCCAATCCGCGATCGCCGTGGCCGCTCCAACACCACCAGGCCCCATGCCAAGCCCCAGAACAAACCACAAATCAAGACCGATATTGACGAGGCTGAAAGCCAGATAGATCGCCAATGTCGCGGAATTCCGTCCCAGCCCGATCAACCATCCCGACAGGGCAAATCCGGCCAGCGCCGCCGGTGATCCCCAAATCCGTGCCAGCAAATAGGCTTCGCCCTTGCCCTCGACATCCATCTCACCCTGCAAGATAGCGAATCCGCCCCAGGCGATGACATCGCGTATAAGCAGCATGGCGAGGCCCAATACCGTCGCAATAATCAGGGCCCGTGCCAGAATTCGTTGGCTGCGGGCTATCTCACCCGCCCCGTCGGCCTGGGCTGTCAAACCGGTCGTGCCCATGCGCAAAAAATAGAAGCTCCAGAAAAAGACGGCGAAGATCGATCCGCCCAGAGCGACACCACCCAAATCGGTCTTATCACCGGCCAGGCCAAGCACAAATGTGTCCACCACTCCTGCTAGCGGAATGGTGGCATTGGCAAATATCAGTGGCCAGGCACGATTGATGACCGTCATTCGCGTGAGGGGTGTCGAGTTCATACATCGCACCTAGCCCGCTCGGGCACCAAGGGCAAGCAAGCGGGCGATCACGTTCGTGTTGCAATTATTGCATTGGCAGACTCAGGCGTCGCAAACCCCGTCGGAGCAGGTTTTCCGAGGACGAAAGGGGGCAAGAATTCGATACGCCCAATCGAGAGGTCTTCGGATCAGATATGGGCGGGTCAGCGTGGCCAAAATATGCCAGCCCGGAAGCCTTTCCCAGATGGCAAGGAAGGCGTCCCAACCAGTCACGATTTCACCATCGGGAAGTCGAACATGGAGCGCCGCAAGTGCCGCTTCACGATCAATATCATCGGGTATTTCGCCGGTACAATCGTGCAGCACGATAAGGTGAGCGCCGTGCCTGGCATAGCGGCCCATTTCTGACCGGCAAATTGGACACTGCCCATCATAATAAGCCGTGACGGGGCCGGCAGGTATTTCGGGCATTACATCAGGATTTGCCATGACCGAAACCTAGCGCCATGCTGAGGCGTCGCGAACCGGGCATGATGCCGCAGGACAGAGGTCACCCGATCAGGTTTGCAATTAATTGTGCAAATGGTTGCGGTGTCGATCATGTTGCCGCGATGCGTTATATCGACGCTCCAATTGCGCCATGCCCTGACGGGTCGCATCATTGATGCAATTGCGCTCAAGGCGGATCGCCGAGAGCGGGCGGCGCGTATAGACATTGCAGACCCGGTGTGCCGCGACACGGATATCGCTGCGCAGGCGGGCCCAGACTTCCGCGGTCATTTCTGTATCGGCGACACGAACCGTACGGTTCAAATCGCGTGTGTGTGACAGGGTGTGTGTCGCGGCAATCTGTTGGGCGTTGGCAGTGCTGGCCAGGGGCATCAAGAGGGCCGCAGCAATCAGGGTGCGTAAAATCATCGTAGGCTCCATCCATCCGGTGGCCGCCGAATTCTGTGCTTCGTACGACCTGATGGGCCTTTCCCAGATTGGTTGTTTCCAGACTAACGCGCGTGTTTTTGTTGAAAGCGCGTCAACCGTCTTCAATTTCACCTTCCGGTGTAATCAGAAAATGTCCATGCAGCGTCGCAACCGGAGCCTGGCGTCGACCCTGCCAGGCTTCCGCCCGCACATTGGCGACACGGCGACCGCTTCTCGCAACAATTGCACGGGCATAGACATCAGCGGCCTTGGCCGGGCGCATATAGTCAATGGTGATATTGATCGGTTTGGGCAGGCGCACCAATTTCTGACCGGTGATCAGGGATGCCGTTGATATTATTTCTAAAAAAGCTCCGACCGCCCCGCCATGCAAAGCCGGGATCAACGGGTTGCCAACGATGCTGTCATCAAACGGCAAAATGCCGGTCAACTCATCGCCCATCCGTTCAAACTGAACGTCAAACTTCGACACATAGGGCGCAGCCATCAGCGTGCTAAGCAGATCAGACCTCATATCGCTTCCCCGCGTGCAATTGCACGTTTGGCGCGTTCCTGTGCGGCCACGGATGCCTTTGAAATCATGAAGGCAGCCTGGGCAATGGCAACCGGATCATCGAGATCACCGTCGTGCGCTGTCGCGCGAACAAAGGCGATCAGTCCATGAGATCGCAGGCATATGGCTTCCGCGACGACATCCAAATTGGGTTTGGCTGGTCGCATATAGTCAATCCGAAGGTCGAGGGTCGCTGGAGTGTCATTCCCACCGAAACCGGAAAAGGCCGCGACTCCACATGCATGATCAAGCAGGGCGGTGATGACCCCACCATGCAGGGTTCGGGTCTCAGGATCACCGATGAGATCTTCGCGATAGGGTACGCGCATTGATGCCGTTCCCGGTGATAATTTATCGAGCTTGAGGCCCAGCGCGACGGCGTGAGGGGAGCCGTCCACCATAAGCGGACCGAGTTCATCGAGCAGTGATTGCAAATCTTGCGACATAAAAACTCCTAAGGCGTTTCCATGTCATAGCCCGCTCCGGGGCGCGCGGCCAAGAGGTCAGATGTTGCCCATGCGTTTTGCGACGACGCGTTCCAGGCCATCCACGACCGGACCGCGGAGCTCATCGCCGTCGTCGACCATCTGTGCCAGCTGGGCCAATGCGGCGCGGTGCATATCGACAACTTCCTCCTCGGTAGCCGAATAGTCCGTAATATGAGCAATGAATCGCTGCAGTGATTTACCGATCCGTATCGCCAACGGGTCTCGGCTAAGCAAAGTGTCCCGCGCGACCGCCACACTGGCAGCGCGGGCCGCCTGCAAGGCCGACGAGTGTCCCGCTTCTACGTCACGGCTCCGCTTGAAATTCGCCTGGTTGTTATTCGTGCGTCGGCGTCGATCCGGGCCGGAAAACCGGGCCGACTCCACGAAGGCGCGCGTGTTCGTCTCCATGGACCGCAAACGTTCGACCAGAGTCGTCGGAGCAACCGGCTTAATCAAAAATTCTGTAACACCAGCATCCCGGGCCTGCGCGATTTCGCTGCGGCCACGGCCCGGCGACAACAGGATGACAGGCGTTAGGCGATAATCGGCGCGACATGCCGAGCGCATGCGACGAATAAATTTGATACGGTCCTCATGAGGGTCCATGTCAAAGGACCAATCGGCCAAAACCAGGCTGGGGGTTTCTTGGTGCATGGTGTCTAGGGCCGCCGCCACATTGGAGGCCGTCAGCACGCTCCGCGCGCCGGCATCACGCAGCAAAGTCGCCAGCACATTGCGCATATACCCATTCGACTCCAACACTAAAGGTGGAGCCTTGCACAGCAGCTGGGAAGCCAGCTGGGTGCCGGTATAGGTTGCAGGAGAGAGCGCACGAGCGGGATTGACCATATCGCACCGTGACACGAAACTCTTTACGTCTCGCCAAAAAGCATAGTTTACAAAGCTTTAAATGATGGCTCCGTCGGGATGCTCAATTGCGATTGGCCGCATTCAAAACCCGCAGCAAGAGCCAGATCGGCACCACGATGATCGCGCCAAGCAGGAAGTAATTCAAAAGATCGCCGGCGCTGTGCGTGACAAATTCAATCATCCCGCCCCAGACATTGGCGAGCGTGCCGAAGAAATCGACCCATAATTCCTTTGGGTCAACTCGGAACGCCGCAAGCACCAGCCCGACAACGATGCTCAAAAACACCAGCCGCATCAGATCGGTGGGGGCTACATTGAGCAAGCGTTGCAGAAATCCACCGGAGCGCGAGCTGCGGTCAGACGCAGGTATATTTGAGTTATCGGTCATAGGGCCACCCTAGCGGAAATTGAGGCACAAAAACGGCCCCTATGCGCATGTCCGCAATCAAGCCTTTCGGTTGATATTGACCTGATGCGGATAGGGTATGGATATTCCCTTGGCATCAAAGGCTTCCTTGACGTTTTTCATCGCGTCAAAATAGATGCCCCAATAATCTCCGCTATCGCCCCAAACGCGTGTCACAATGTCCACGGATGAGCCGCCATGCGCCGTCACGGCGGTGAAAACAGCCGGATCCTTGTGCACGCGCTTATCACTGTTGAGCACGTCTTCGATCACACCCATCGCGGTCGAAATGTCGTCGCTGTAATCGATCGAGAAGACAAAATCGATCCGGCGTGATTCATGCGCGGAATAATTGGTGATGATATTGCCCCAAATGCTGCCATTGGGGACAATCACCTTCTTATTGTCGCCAGTCGCCAGCTCAGTCGTGAAAAGATTGATGTCTTTAACACTGCCTGATTGGCCGCCCGTTTCAACAAATTCACCGAGTTTATAGGGACGAAACAGGATGATCATCACGCCCGCGGCGAGATTGGACAGCGTGCCTTGTAGGGCCAGTCCAATAGCGAGACCGGCCACGCCGAGCATGGCGACGAGGCTGGCTGTCTCCACATCAAAGCGATCCAGCACAGCGATGAGGACCATCGCCATAATGGCGTAATAGGCCAATGAAGCGAAGAAATTTCCGAGGGTATCGTCGACATTCTCATTCGCCATCGCCAGTCGACGAATTGTCTTGCGCACAAAGCCGGAAAAGATCAGACCGGCGATCAATGTCAGGCCGGCCAGCGCAACGCTGGTGCCTACGTCGATCAGAGAACTCATCAGCGCAGTCATGGCGTCTGCATCGAGATAATCATCAACATTCATGGCAACATTCCCCTGGAGCTATTTACTACCAGATGACTAGCAGGGTTCTCGTGAGGAGGGAATTGTAAATCGCGATTTCAATCCACGATCAGAGCCAGAATTGTCACGACACGCCAAAATTAATTGGTTGCAGTCATTACGGCTGCGGTCGTGGTCGCTGTGACGGCGGCGACCATTGCGGCTTGTGATGCGAGAATATGAGTCAATTCGTTGGCGGCCGAAACCGGGCGATCGAACCCGGTCTGGGCCTGAGTCAGGCGCATCGACAGTCGTGCGGCCGTTTGTCCGTTGGCCTTCGGAGCTATGGCCCGCACGGCGTCGAAACTTCGCACCAACGCGTCCGCGGTTAATTGCCCATTGCCCTGGGAGGCGAGTATGGCCAAGCCGGTTTTGCCAATTCCGCTACTCAGCGCTGCGCGACCACGCACTGCGAGATTGAGTGTCGTCCAGGCCGACGCCAGTGCACCGTGTTCCGGATTCAGCAGAGCGACTTCATAGGCGGCCGCGTCGGCATTTTGTGTTGGTACGCCCGCGGCCAGCAGGGCATCACGGCTGGTGGAAAGATGGGATGCAGCCTCATCGGGCGTTTCACCCAGGGCGGCAAAGCTGGCCGCCAGAACTTCTTCTCGCCCGGGCATGCGGCGCCACCATGGAGCGGCCAAAGCCTCGAGAAGATCAAAGAAATTGTCTGCCAGGTCGGCATCTCCGCCCGAAGCGACAAGTGCAAGCGCCGCGCAGGAGCCGCCATGAGACAGCGCGCGACCCCCTCGAGCAGCGCGCCGCGTTGCAAGCGCATTTCGCGCATCCAGAAAGGCGTTGGCGGCGCGCTCTGATGCCACCAGCGCGGCGGCGAAAACCAGACGCATGGGTTTGCCCGGGGCACGCCAATTGCCCAGCCCATCATTCAGGCGGGATCGTGTTTCAAAGGTGCGTTCGATCAGGGTTTCAATGTCCTGGGGTGCCGAGAGCGCCGCCAGGGCAGCGAAGCGAGTGTACAGACGGTCACCGCGATCCGCGCGATTGTGGAAGGCCTGGTCCAGAGCCTTGAACCGTTCGATCGCTGCGTGATCCATGTGTACTGTCCTCACCTGAGCCGGAACAGCCAGAATGGCAAATGGCTCTTGAATGGGGCAGTGGGACTTTTATTGCATCAGTCCCGCCTATCGCGTCGCATCGGAATTGGCGCTAAGAACACTTATGTCTGACGCCCTGTCCACGCCCGTCCTGCCCGAAGTATTCGAGCGCTGGTTTGATCGGCGTGGATGGACTATTCGCCGGCACCAGCTCGAAATGATCGAAGCCGCCCGCGCGGGTCACGACGCGCTGCTGATTGCACCGACCGGCGGCGGCAAAACGCTCGGCGGATTTTTACCCAGCCTGATTGATCTGGCAGAGCAAAGTCGAAATGCCGGCAAGAAACGCCCGCATCGCCTTCACACACTATATTTGTCGCCCCTCAAGGCCCTGTCGGTGGATGTCGCGCGAAATCTGACCACGCCCGTCGATGAGATGGGGCTCGACCTGCGCATCGAGACGCGGACCGGCGACACGCCTCAATCGCGTCGTCAACGCCAGCGCGCCTATCCGCCCGACATCCTTCTGACGACGCCGGAGCAATTGGCGCTGTTTTGCGCTTCAGCCAATGCAGAAGCTTATTTTCGAGACCTGAAGCGGATCGTCATTGATGAAATCCACGCGCTCGCGCCGCAAAAGCGGGGTGATCTCCTGTCTCTGGGACTTGCTGCCCTTTCACGCTGGGCCCCGGACGCCCGACGAGCGGGCCTTTCAGCGACGATCGCGGATGAACAGGGGCTCGCTGGATGGTTGTCACCGCAAGCACCCGATCAGCCCGACCGGTTCGCCCGCATCGTACGCGGCGACGCTGGCGCGCGTCCGGAAGTAGAAATTCTCGATAGTGTTGAAACCATACCCTGGGCGGGTCATTCGGGGCGTCACGCCTTGAGCGAGATCTATGAACGGATCAAAACGGCGCGGCTCTCTCTGATCTTTGTCAATACACGCTCCCAGGCGGAGCTGACGTTTCAGGGGTTGTGGGATTGCAATGAAGACGCACTCCCTATCGCCCTGCATCACGGTTCACTTGCACCCGGCCAACGTCGCAAGGTCGAATTGGCAATGTCGGCGGGCAAGCTTAAGGCCGTGGTCTGCACTTCAACCCTCGATTTGGGGATCGACTGGGGCGATGTGGATCTGGTGATCCAGATGGGCGCGCCGAAGGGGTCGTCTCGTCTGATTCAGCGCCTGGGTCGTTCCAATCACCGACTGGATTCTCCCTCACACGCTCTGCTCGCCCCGACAAATTTATTTGAATATCTTGAGTGTCAGGCGGCTCGGGAGGCCGTTGCAAGTAACGCCCTCGATGGCGAGCCGCTCACGGCTGGATCCCTCGACGTGTTGGCGCAACACATTATGGGCCGGGCTAGCGGAGAGCCGGTCCAGGCCGATGCACTTTACGACGAAATCCGATCCGCCACGCCCTATTTCGAGCTCACGCGGGAACGCTTCGATCAGGTGCTCGAATTTACTTCCACAGGGGGATATTCCCTGCGCACCTATGAACGGTTCAGGCGTCTGATCACCGATAATACAGGGGCGTGGCGAGCGAGAACGCCCCAAATAGCCCAGCGACATCGGCTCAATGTGGGGACGATCGTCGAGAGTCCGATGTTGAATGTCATTTTGTCATCCGGACGCGGGCGAGGGGGGCGGCATCTCGGCCAGGTTGAGGAATGGTTTGTCGAACAATTAGTGCCCGGCGACACGTTCCTCTTTGCCGGACAGGTTTTGTGCTTTGAGGGCTTGGACGAAGCATCGGCCCGTGTCTCCAAATCTAAATCTGAAACACCAAAAGTGCCCAGTTATCAGGGTGGAAAATTTCCATTATCGACATTTCTGGCTGAACGAGTTCGCGCGATTGTGCAGGACCCCAACGCGTGGTCAGACTTGCCTGATCAGGTACAACAATGGCTGAACATTCAACAACATCGCTCCCAATTACCCGCCGCAAATGGCCTGCTTGTTGAGACGTTCCCGCGCGCCGGCCGCCACTATATGGTCTGCTATCCCTTCGAGGGACGACTGGCGCATCAAACCCTTGGCATGCTGCTCACACGCCGTCTCGAACGCCTGGGATTGCACCCGATGGGCTTTGTCGCGAACGAATATGCCCTCGCAGTGTGGGGGCTCAAGGATATGACCGACCTTGATTGGCGCACCCTGTTTGCCGAAGACATGATGGGTGATGATCTGGATGCCTGGTTGGCGGAAAGCGATCTGATGAAGCGGACCTTTCGGACCTGCGCTGTTATCGCAGGCCTGATTGAGCGCCGTTTCCCCGGTCAGGAAAAGACCAGCCGTCAGGTCACGTTTTCTACCGACATGATTTACAATGTTTTGCGCGAACATGAACCGGACCATGTATTGCTCAAGGCCGCCTGGGCGGACGCGGGTTCCGGTCTGCTCGACATACACCGCCTGGGCGACGCGCTCAGCCGATTTAGCCATCAAATCACCCATCAACCGCTTGATCGTATATCTCCGCTCGCGGTTCCGGTTATGCTGGAAATTGGCAAGGAAAGTGTGCGTGGTGATGGCCTTGAAAGCCTGCTGATGGATGTATCCGATCCCTTGATTGACGAGGCTCTGAAAATTGACTGACGCATTATCGGCATTAAACACAGCCACTTACGCGTTCCAACTAAACGGTGTGGAGATGCTGGCAGACCGGGCAGGGTGTCTGGTGTTGGTGGAAGAACGCACATTGATTGTTTCTGATCTGCACTTCGAAAAGGGCTCCGCCTATGCCCAGCGCGGGCAGATGCTGCCGCCGTATGATACGAGGGCAACGCTCAAGGCGCTCTCGGATTGCATGCACACGCATCAACCCAAAACACTGGTCGCACTTGGCGATAGCTTTCACGATTTGGGCGCAGATGGCCGCATGGATGCCGCCGACGCCGAAACGCTTCACGTCCTGATGAGGCGGGTCGAGGACTGGGTCTGGATTGAGGGGAATCACGACCCGGTTCCGCCCGCGCGATTTGGCGGAACGGTGTTGGAAACACTGACAATCGGATCATCCCGTCTCCAGCACCAGCCTGATAATGCCGCCCCAAACGGTCTGATTGCCGGCCATCTGCATCCTTGTGCCAAAGTCAGAACGCGCGGCCGCTCAATCCGGGCAAGGTGTTTTGCCACCGATTTAAAGTCGCTGGTAATGCCGGCTTTCGGCGCCTTTACCGGCGGTCTCAATATTCGCGACAATGCGTTCACCAGCTGCTTTGGGCGTACACCGGATGCGCTGGTGATGGGGCGTGACAAAGTCTACCCGGTCAAGGCGTCAAATTGCGTGCCCGATCGACGCAGCCTCACTAGCCGCGGCGGCTAAAGATCGCATTGGCACCCCAGCCAAACAGAACCGCAAGGGCGACACAGAAGAGCCCGTACATGATCGGTGCCTGGTGTGCGAATTCGTAAATGATGCGTTCCAGGCCCGCCTTGCGCACTTCCATTGGAGAGACGCTGCTATCGACGGCGCGGCCATTTCGAAACAGGTAAAACTCCGCTGTATATTCCCCAATTGGCGTGCGCGGCGGCAGGGCCATATGAGCCACAAACAGACCACCATTGAGAATTTCTACACCGGTTGAGGCTTCGGCAAACAAAGCGTCGCGAGTTGCGGTGCGCATGATCGCCTCGCGATAGGGGGCCAGCGTTTCAAGATCATCTTGATCCATTGGCGGGAGTTCGCGCGGAGCGCTGCCATCCACCTGCTCGAGACCGGACATGGTTCCGATTTCATTCGGCTGGGCGGTACGGAGCAGATGGTCCAGTCCGATATTATAGCGTGCGAGTGCAGCTGAATCGGCAATCAACTCAATCGGGCGCGAGCTGGCGATGGCATAATAGCTGGGCACCTGTGTGAATTCGGCCGGAGCACTATTCATCCAGATGCCGAAATTGCGACGCTTCTCCATGACCCGAATATCCTGGTCGGGACCGCGTAGAACAACGACGATTTCATCTTCCAGCGTCAGCCCGCTGGTCGCGCCAAAAATGATCAGTTCGGTTCCGGAAAAATCCTCCCGGATCTCCACAACATCCTGGGTCAGGGCAGCGACAATTTCCGGTGCCTCGGTTGGAATAGGAGGCTGGAGTGCCAGACTTGCAAACAGCGCGATCAGCATCAGTGCGCCTCCCCGCCGACCGGCAAGATGGAAAACAGATCCGCTGGAGTGACGACCAGATCCCAACCAAGTTTGACGCACACTGCCAAGACCATCAGCGCCAACGCCATGCGCAATTCCTCGGCCTTTACATGTCGCCCGGCGCGGGCCCCAAATTGCGCGCCGATCACGCCGCCGACGATCAGCAATATGGCCAGCACGATATCGACGGTATGGTTCTGTGTGGCTTGCAGGAAGGTGGTGAGGGCCGTGACAAACAGGATCTGAAACAGCGACGTCCCGACGACCACATTGGTCGGCATGCGCAAGATATAGATCATTGCGGGCACCATGACGAAGCCACCACCAACACCCATGATCGCAGCGAGTGTGCCGACAAAAAAACCGATTACGATGGGCGGAATAACAGAAATATACAGCCGAGAGCGCCGAAACCTTGTCTTGAACGGCAAGACATCGATCCAGTGCCGTTTGCGCCTCAAGTCGGTCGTGGCACCCGGAGCTGCCGGTTGATTGCGGCGCATGACCGCACGCGCGCTCTCGACCAGCATCAAACCACCAATAATGCCGAGAAAGCCGACATAGCTAAGAGAAATAATCAAATCGATCTGACCCAGCCCCGTCAGAATGGCGAAGAGCTGCACACCAAAAATAGAGCCCGCCGTACCGCCGACAAGCAGCAGGACTCCCATCTTCACATCCAGTGTCTGACGTCGCCAGTGGGCCAGCGCGCCGGAGGCTGAAGATGCAACGATCTGATTGGCTTCCGTCGACACAGCAACCGCAGGAGGGATGCCAATAAACATCAACATTGGCGTCATCAGGAAACCGCCACCCACGCCAAACATGCCAGACAGAAAACCCACGCCGGTGCCAAGGCCAAGCAACAAAAAGATGCTGACCGACATTTCAGCAATGGGGAGGTAAATCTGCAAGTGCGGACCTAACTGCTTGCGGCGAGTTGAAGGCGTTCTAATAGCGCGGGATCCACGCGACCGGTCGGTAATAGTTCATGATCGGCTTGGAAGTTCATGATCGCCTGGCGTGTGCGCTCTCCCATCATGCCATCGATTGGGCCGGGTCCATACCCAAGCACCGATAAAAATCCCTGCGCGCGCTGAATGGAGGGTGAGATCGCGATGGCATTGTTGTTCCAAGGTTGTTCGGGATAGATGCCATTGGCATCATCGCTCATCGTATGCGGTCGGAAGTCTGTCGCCACCGCCTGGGCCTGGGCAAATGCCTCCGCAGGCATCTGGTCGATCAATTCCGCAGCGCGCTGGGCAGCTATAGCGTCGCCGCCTGCGGCCACGATCGAAAACCACGCATAGGCATCAGGCAGACTTTGCTCGACACCATTTCCCTGGGCAAACAGCACCGCCAGGTTAAATTGCGAGTCTGACAAGCCCAAGAGTGCAGCTTCTTCGAACCAGCGTGCGGCCATGGCGCGATCCTGCGCAACACCGGTGCCGTACAAATACATGATCGCTAATTCTTGCATCGCCATGCGATGGCCTGAATTGGCCGCCCGCTCCGTCCAACGGCGGGCTGCTTCCAGGTTGATTTCTACACCTTGGCCGGAGGTCAACTGCTTGGCATAGCGATATTGTGCCGCTGGGATACCTTGTTCGGCCGCGCGACGGAGCAGGATTGTCCCGCCGATTGCATCGCCAAGCGTCAGGCGTTGAAGACCAAGCTGATATCGAGCGACGGGGTCACCGTCGGAGGCAGCGGCTTCCAGTGTTCTGGGTGCTGCATTGCTGATCGGCAGGTCTGCCGGTTCACGGACGGGTGATGCATCGGGTATAATATTATTTCCGGCATCTGCGACCAGATTTGTTGGTGGGCTTACCGGTTCGGTGTCTGCGATTGTCTCGCGTGCATCGATTTCAGTGTCGGCATCGGAGACCGTCACATCCGCAGAATCCGGTGTGATCACGGTTTCCGGACTCGCAGGTTCAATTGATGTTGCCGCCGAGCCAGCTGCCAAATCCGCTTCAAGTTGGGCCACGAGATTGGTGTTATTGTTTGATGTAGTGGCTGTGGTTTCGGTGCCAAAGGCACCCGAATAGGTAACGACGCTATAGACCAGCACGGCGAGGGCGATTGTCGCGCCAATGATTGATGTCCCAATCAACCAGCGAGACTTGCCCCCGGCTCGACTCGTCTCATCGAAATCGATTGAATCAGAAATTCGCGTTCGTTCACGGGCTGCAGCGAGAAATTCCGCGTCCGCTGTGGCACCGACAGGACGCCCGGTTGGTGCCTGTTTTTGAACAGGATCGTGGCGGACGCCGGGCCGCGCCGATCTGCGGGTTCGGATAGCATCAGAATGCGTTGTCGTATCCGTCATTGTCTTTTGCTCGCGCACAGGCGCGACAGTGGCGGCCGGAAGGATAGTCGCGGCAGTCTCCGGCTCAATTTGAGTCTCGGGCTTGCGGCGCGTCGGCACATCGTCATCGCGCCCGCGTAGGATCGGTGCCTCAATCGCGCGTACGGGAGTATCGGTGTCATGCTGTGTGGAGGTGACCCGATTTTGTATCAGAAACGGATCGGTGTCCGATGCGTCAACGACACCCATCGGGGTTTCGGCCTGAGGGGGTGGCCCAAGCGGCTTATCAAAATCGATGACCGGCGCACGGTCTCCATCGGCGTCGATATTCGGGGCGCCGTTGATCGCCGGGTCCTTTTTCTCGGTCGTCTCAGAGGCTTGAGGTTTAGCCGTCGAGTTTTCGATCACTTCCAGTCGATCTGCCAGCGCGGTCATGGCGCGCTCAACCGGTGTCATGGCCTGTTCGGCATCATCGCGCATTGAGGACAGGCGTTCTTGCACGCCTGTCATGGCTTTTTCGATGCGCTCCGCGGTCCGGGTCTCGGATTTAAGCAATCGTTCATCGAGGTCTTCTTCGCGCGCGCCGCGCGCGTTTTCCAAACGCTCAACCGCTTCCGTCATTTTGTCGGTCGCCGCCGACACGACTTCCGAAGAGCGGGCCTCGGATTTCGCGATCCGTTCCGCCAAGGCACGCCCGAGCCGGGAGACTTCTTCGCCCATGCGCAGCATGGCGCGCTTATTCTCCTTGCGCGTTGTGTCGAGACGGCGTTCGAGCTGTCCTTCGGCGCGGCTCGCTTCTGCCGCCTCAAGCGTGCGTTTTTCGCTTTCAGTTACGCGCTTGTCCATCGCCGCGGCGAGCTGGGTGATTTGTTCGCCGATGCGTGACAGGTTTTCACCCTGTCGACGATCCGTCTCATCGGCACGTTGCAGGGCCTGGGTCAGCGCCGCCTCAAGGCGATCCACACGGGGCTGTGATGTCGAGTCCGTGCGGGCCGCAGCGATTTGCGCGCGGGTGTCGGTAATGGCGGTAGCAACATCGTCAGTCAGTCGGTCCAGACGTCGTTCTAGATCGACATTGTCACCGGCATTGCGGGTCTCCAGAGCGTGTAGTCGACCATCCAGCAGCGTGACGCTGGTCTCGACCGACCGTGCCGCATCGGCGGCAGATCGATCTGCTTTTTCCACGCGCTCACGAAGCGTCTCGGTGACGGTCTGCAGGCCCGACATGGCCTCAGTAGTGCGTTGATCGCGTCGCTTGCTCAGCTCGCCAAAATCCGTCGCACGGCCTTCCATGCGCTCAATTCTGTTTTCCAGTGTGCCGGTGGTTTTGCGCGTCTGCTCGCCAAGTTCGCGCGCGCTGATCTCTGCATCATGCAGACGAGCCGCGACATCATGCTCATGCTCGTAGAGACGGCGGGCCAGCTTCGCCATCGTCGTCTCGACGGCTTTGACGGTTTCCGTGGAAAATGTTTCGGCTGTGCCGTCTCTGGGTCCATTGCTTTCAAGAGATTGGATCCGTCCTGACAGGCTGTCCTGGTCTTGACGCACCCGATCCAGTCGCTCACGGGTCTCAACTAAATTTGTCGCGCTGCCCTGTTCACTGACACTGATGCGGTCGGCGAGCTTTTGCACCGCCATATCCAGATCCATAAGCGCTTTGCTCGACAAACCCTCAGAGGACTCAACGCGCTCTCCAAGTCGATCGACCATCGATCGCAGGAGGCGGTCTTCCTCTTCATTGGTCACGGCATCGCCAGCGAAACCCGGAAATGCGGAGAGAGCGTCATCCCATTGTGATGTGGCGGGATCCGAATCTTCCAATATGGCGCGATTGAGCCATTCACCCAGCGTAACACCCTGGCGACGTGCGGCAGTTTTCGCTCGTGCTCTGGCGCGCGGGTCAATCCCTTTTACGCTCCAAGGACCCCCTGTGGACATTCGAATCACTCTCTTGATAACCCCGGCTGAAGCTACCGGGCGGTTAATATGGTGTAAACCAAGAGACCAGACCCTATATGTGGTGTTTCCACATCGAATCTCAGAAATCCGCACTGCCGGAGCTCGGTTTGCCCGTCAATACAGGCCGGCGACTCGGTTAACGCGCCGTAAAACCTGTGGATAAGTTCGGTCTGTGCAGAGGTGTCAGGGGGTGAAAAAATTCGGAGCGATCGTGCGCAACTGTATGGTCATCGCCTGCGCTTCGGACAATGGGGTGAGCATCGAGGCCGTAGGCAGGCTTCGAGCAATATCGAACAGCAACCAAGCAATCTCGATGTCGCCCTGACTAACCGCATAGCGCCCGGCGTGCCAATATGTGAGCGGTGCATAGGGGTCCAGGATTGCCGATTGCGCAAATAGGCGGATCGGATTGGTGTTGTATTCTGCGCCCTCACCACGTGTTTGCACGGTTGCCAGGGCCTGCGCTGCCAGCAAATTTGCCGCCGCTCCGGCGAAGCCATCGCGAGCAACATGCTGTTGCAAGCCGTCCAGGGCGATCGCCCGGTTGTTGCCCATGGCAGTCAGCGTGGCCAAAATTGCCTCAAATTGAGGGTCATTGGCACCCAGGCTTGCGGATCGTCCGATGCGCTGACAAACCGCTGATGCATCCGCGCCGGCGCAGGGGCCAAAATGATTGGAGGCCTGAAATAGTGCGAGATAGGCACCCGCCCGATCAGCGCGATTGTTTGCGGCGTCAGCGGTCTCGATGAAGGCGTCTCCGTCGGGGGCGTTCTCGGTCTCCGCCGCAGCGCGTAGGCCGACCTCGATGAGCGGCAGATATTGGGTGTCGCGCATGTCGTAGGACGCCGCAGGGGCCGCGAGGATGTCTTCGGGCCAGGGATAGGCGGCTTGACCGCTTTCAGCCGATGTACGGGTCCAGGTTTCACGCCGACCGTTGGGACTGCTGGGGCTAAAGACAAGGAAGGAGAAACGTGACGGTATGCCCTCCGCATCGAGCATGATGTCGAGGGCGTCGGGATGTATCGGCAAGGTGTGCCGCATCCAACGCAGCAATAGATCGGCTGATGCCGCATTACCCGCGGTGCCCGGCAAATAACTAAAGGCGGCGCCCTCCAGGGCATTGCGCTTGGCCTCATTGGCGCCATCGGCACCGGTCATCATCAGCATGGGAACGCTATTCATACGCACGCCCATGGCAGCTTCGATCCAGAAACGATCAAAACTGGAACCGCCCGGACCGGGGATGCGTTCCAGCGTGCCCCCCTCCGTATATGCTGTGAAGGTGTCCATCTTGCGGTGCACGCGTGCTGTCATCGACGTATTACGCATGACAGGCCCGGCGAGGGAGCCGACCGAATTCAATATCCGGTTGTGTGCGAAATCATGGATGGAAATTTGATCAGATTCCGACGTCAGAACATAACCATCGCCCAGCACGACGATCCGTTCGTCCGAGGACAATCTTATCCCGTCCAGAGACGCGCGTTGAATGTCCCAATGGGTCCGCATGATGTCCTGGTTGCGGCCGGTGGTGCGGGCCAAGTAAGCGTCGCGGGACAGATGGCCAGCCGTCGGCAGAATCGAAATTTCCGATTGCGGTGCAGCGGGGGGCTCTTCGACCGGCGCAAGGATTGAAAACGGGTCGCGTTCCGGTGGTGTGACCTGGGCGTCAGCCAGACCAGGCGATGCCAGCGCCGAGACGGCCAGACCGAGAACGGTAAAGACGGCAGCCTGCAGCCGGCGAACAGGTAAAATACAAGCGATCTGTAACATCCGCAGACTTTGCCCCGACAATTGCGGCGAGGGAAGGGCGTTGGCATTTGCCAGCTGCGTTCGACGACAAAGACTCTTTTGACGTTGACGTTCGCGTAAATTTATGGCCAATCTGTCAACCATGATCCAGCAAGTTCCACCTGATTCCGAATTCTCCATCCGGGACCTGTCCCGGGAATTCGATGTGACGCCCAGAACGCTCCGCTTCTACGAGCAAAAGGGCATGATCCATCCCACACGACGCGGGGCGGCCCGTGTCTATTCGGCGGTTGATCGTGCCCGCATCGAATTGATCCTGCGCGGCAAGCGCGTCGGATTTGCGCTCGATGAAATCAAGGAAATTCTAGAGCTTGAGGCGATTGATCGCGGTGGTCGCGAACGTCTTGAGCCTGCGATCAAGCGTTTTGAGGCTCGCATTGAAGTGCTCAAGCTGCAGCGCGAGGATGTCGAACGCGCGATTGAGGAAATGCAGGCAGGCCTCGACTGGATGCGCGAGCGTCTGGACGATCAGGGGCCATCCGATTCCGTCCGTCACCGGGCCCGCGCTTTTGAAGCGCTGGCCGCCGCCCGTCTCGAACCTTGGACGGGTGCACCACTCGACTGATAATCGCCTCACATACGAAATCTCACAAACAACCTCCCTCAATCGGAGAATACCGCAATGACCAATTCCTATCGCGCCCCGGTCCGTGACCAACAATTTGTCCTGCATGATGTGTTGGATATCGGCCAGTATGGAGACCTTCCCGGTTTCCGCGATGCAGATGCCGACACTGTCGATGCCATCCTCGAGGAAAGCGCGAAATTTGCCGAGGGCGTGCTGGCGCCGATTTCGAAAGCCGGCGATGTGCAGGGCTGTGTGCGCGATGAAGACGGCAATGTGACAACCGCCGATGGTTGGAAAGAAGCCTTTCAGCAAATGGCCGAGGCAGGTTGGACAGCGCTGTCTTCCGATCCCGAATATGGCGGACAAGGCTTGCCGCACGTGCTCAACCTCGCCGTCAATGAAATGGTCTCGTCAGCGAATATGGCCTTTGGTATGTATCCGGGTCTGACCCTGGGCGCGGCGGCGGCGCTGTATAATGGCGGGTCCGACGAACAAAAGGCGCTGTATCTGCCCAAGATGATTGCCTGCCAATGGGGCGGGACAATGAATTTGACCGAGCCGCATTGTGGTACCGATCTGGGCATGCTCCGCACCAAGGCGGCACCCCAGGCCGACGGCTCCTACAAGATTACTGGCCAGAAAATCTGGATCTCCTCCGGTGAGCACGACATGACGGAGAATATTGTCCATCTGGTTCTCGCCCGCATCGAGGGTGCACCGGAAGGCGTCAAGGGCATCTCGCTCTTCGTCGTACCCAAATTCCTGCCCGATTCCGACGGTAATCCCGGGACACGCAATTCACTGAAATGTGGTGGCCTGGAAGAGAAGATGGGCATTCACGGCAATGCCACCTGCGTGATGGATTACGACGACGCGACGGGCTGGCTCGTCGGCGAGGAAAATAAGGGGCTGAAAATCATGTTTATCATGATGAATGAAGCCCGCCTCGGGGTTGGCCTGCAAGGCTACGCTCTGGCTGAAGCCGCCTATCAGCAATCTCTCGCCTTCGCCAAGGATCGTCTCCAGGGGCGCTCGCTCACCGGCAAGAAAAACCCCGAGCTGGCCGCCGATCCGATCATCGTGCACCCCGATGTGCGCCGCATGCTGATGGACCAGAAGGCCTTCGTTGAAGGCGCGCGGTGCTTCGGTCTCTGGACGGCATTGCAAGGCGATTTGGAAAAGAAATCGGATGACCCGGCCCAACGTGAAAAGTCCGGCGATTACATGGCGCTGCTCACACCGATCGTGAAGTCCTACCTGACCGGCAAGGGCTATGACATGGTCTCGCAGGGCCTGCAGATTCATGGCGGGTCCGGCTTTACCGAGGAGTGGGGCGCGTCCCAGCTTCTGCGCGATGCCCGCATCACTTTGATCTATGAAGGCACCAATGGCGTTCAGGCCCTCGACCTGGTCGGCCGCAAGCTGGCCATGCGTGGCATGCGCCCGATCACCAGCTTCTTTGCCGAGCTGGACGCCTTCGTCGAAGAGGGCGGCAATGAAACCACCCAGCCTTATGTTGATGCGGTGGCGGCCACGCACGCCCAGCTCAAGCAGGGCACAGATTGGCTCATGAATAATGCGCTGGAAAACTTCGACCACGCGGGCGCGGGATCACACGATTATCTCAACCTGTTTGGCCTCACCTGCATGACCTATATGTGGGCGATGATGGCCAAGACCGCCGCCGCGAAAATCGCCGCGGGAGACACCGATCCAATCTATGCTGCCAAGCTTCAGACCGGTCGTTATTTCCTCGATCGCTGGCTGCCTGAGGGCGCGATGCACCTGGCCAAGGTCGAGGCCGGAGCGGACTCAATGATGGCGATGACTGCTGATGAAATGTGCTGATAACAAAACAAAAACAATAAATTGGGGAGTTTGGTCGTGTTTGCAGATCCACTGAATGTACCAAAGCCGGCTTGGCTCGACCGCGAGGACGTCAACATCTTCGCGGACGCGGTTGAAGGCTTCATCGAAAAAGAGTGCAAGCCTCACGCTGAGAAGTGGGAGAAGGCCGGCATCGTCGATCGCGATGTCTGGTACAAGGCCGGTGAGGCGGGCATTCTCGTCCCGTCCTGCCCGGAAGATGCCGGCGGTGCCGGCGGTGACTGGCGTCACGACTATGTCTTCCACATGGCTGCCTCTTCGTTGGGTGTCGAGGGCTGGGGTGCCTCCCTGCACAATTCCATCGTCGGCCCCTATGTCTGGCATTACGGCTCCGAAGACCAAAAGAAATCCATCCTCCCAAAGATGGTCTCGGGCGAATATATCGGTGCCATCGCGATGACTGAGCCGCATGCCGGCTCTGATCTGCAAAGCATCAAGACCACCGCCGTCAAGGACGGCAATGGCTATCGCCTCAACGGCGCCAAGACCTTCATCACCAATGGCGGCTCCGCCAATATGATCATCGTCGTCGCCAAGACCGATCCCGGCGAAGGCTATAAGGGCACCTCGCTCTTCCTGGTCGAGACGGATGGTCTGGAAGGTTTCCGCCGGGGCCGCCTGCTCGACAAGGTCGGCATGAAGGGCCAGGACACGGCCGAGCTATTCTTCGACGATGTCTGGCTACCCGCCTCTGCCCTGCTGGGCGCGGAAGAGGGCCAGGGCTTCATTCAGCTGATGCAGCAATTGCCCCAGGAACGCCTGCAGATCGCGGTTCAGGGTGTCGGCGCCATGAAGCGCGCCCTTCACGAGACGATTACTTACGTGAAGGAACGCGAGGCCTTCGGTCGCCCGATCATGAAATTCCAGAACACCCAGTTCAAGCTCGCCGAATGCAAGACCAAGGCGACCCTGGCCGAAGTCTTCTGCCACCA